>JAYUGJ010000071.1:0-136388 GCA_043738425.1 Burkholderiales bacterium | reverse complement strand
GCTCAGATGTATGCCGAAAAGGGCAATCACATCATCACGCAGGCCACCGAGCACAAGGCCACGCTCGATACCTGCAAGCATCTCGAAAAAGAAGGCTGCAAGATCACCTATCTGGCGGTGCAAACCAACGGGCTAATCGACCTCGATCAACTGCGGGCCGCAATCACCGACAAGACCATCCTGATCAGCATCATGTACGCCAATAACGAAATTGGCGTGGTGCAGCCGGTGGCCGAGATCGCCAAAATCGCCAAGGAACGCGGCGTGCTGTTCCATAGCGACGCCGTACAGGCCGCTGGCAAGATTCCGGTGGACGTCATCAAAGACGGCATCGACTTACTGTCCATCAGCGCACATAAAATGTACGGACCTAAGGGCGTAGGCGCGCTGTATGTGCGCAGGCGCAATCCGCGCGTGCAGTTGACAGCCCAGATGGATGGAGGCGGTCACGAGCGCGGCATGCGTTCGGGCAGCCTGGCGACCCACCAAATCATCGGCATGGGCGAAGCATTTCGCATCGCTGGTGAAGAAATGGCGACCGAAAACGAGCGCATACGCATGTTGCAAAAACGCCTGCTCGACGGCTTGTCCGGCATTGAACAAACCTTCCTGAATGGGCATCCAACACAACGTGTGCCGCACAACATCAACATGTCGTTCAACTATGTCGAAGGTGAGTCGCTGATCATGGGTATCAAAGGCATCGCGGTGTCGTCGGGTTCGGCGTGCACTTCGGCGAGTCTGGAACCGAGTTATGTGCTGCGGGCGTTAGGGCGCAGTGATGAGCTGGCGCATTCGAGCTTGCGCATGACAATCGGTAGATTCACAACCGTCGAGGAAATCGACTATGTGGTTATTACATTGAAAGACCGTGTCGCCAAGCTGCGCGAGTTGTCGCCGCTGTGGGACATGTACCAAGATGGTGTCGACATCAGCACCATCCAGTGGTCGGCGCACTGAGCGTTATCTGCACCCCATGATGTATCTGGAGAATTGAGATGGCCTACAGCGAAAAGGTAGTCGAGCACTATGAACACCCGCGCAACGTCGGCTCGTTCGACAAAGGCGACGACACGGTGGGCACCGGCATGGTCGGTGCACCGGCGTGCGGCGACGTGATGAAGCTGCAAATCAAAGTCAATCCTGCAACTGGTCTGATCGAAGATGCGAAATTCAAAACCTATGGCTGCGGCTCGGCGATCGCGTCGAGTTCGCTGGTCACCGAGTGGATCAAAGGTAAATCACTCGACGAGGCATTAACGATCAAGAACACCCACATCGCTGAAGAGCTTGCGCTGCCACCGGTGAAAATTCACTGCTCGATCTTGGCTGAAGACGCGATCAAAGCCGCAGTGAACGACTACAAAAGCAAGACGGCCGCAGCGGCTTCTAACGCGGCAATGACCTCACCCACCCACTGAACCCATGGCTGTTACCTTGACTGAAGCGGCGGCACGCCACGTGACGCGATACATCGGCAAACGCGGTAAGGGCGTCGGCGTGCGATTGGGCGTGCGTACCACCGGTTGTTCCGGCCTGGCCTATGAAATCGAATACGCCGACGACGTAGCGACCGAAGACACCGTGTTTGAAAACCACGGCGTCAAAGTGCTGGTCAATCCCAAAAGCCTTCCGTATATCGACGGCACCGAACTCGACTTTGTGCGTGAAGGTTTGAACGAGGGTTTCAAATTCAACAACCCGCGTGAGAAAGACCGCTGTGGTTGCGGTGAATCGTTTCGGGTGTGACGGTGTTGCGGTGGTTTCACGACGGGCGCAGCCTCAACAGCCGCGCCCTTTTCAATGGTGGGTTGCGGTATGCCGGTCGGCAATGAAACTCAACAGCGATGACTTTGAATTGTTCGGCCTGGCGCGACAGTTCAATCTGGTTATGCCCGCCATCGACAGCCGCTGGCGCGTGCTGCTGGCCGAGACGCATCCCGATAAATTTGTTGGCGAAGGCGCGTCAGCGCAGCGGCTGGCCATGCAATGGTCGGTGCGCATCAACGAAGCGCACCGCCGGCTAAAAGACCCGTTGGCACGCGCGGCTTATCTGTGTGAGTTGAACGGCGCGCCCATCAACGCCGAAAACAACACCGCCATGCCGAAGGCATTTTTAATGCAGCAAATGGAGTGGCGTGAGTCCCTGGACGGAGCATCTGGCGTGGCCGATATCGAGGCGCTCGCCGTGTCCGTGTCGATGCATCGCGAGCATGCGCTGGGTGAATTGCAATCATTAATCGACGATGAAAAAAACTACATCGCTGCGGCCCAACACGTCAGGGCGTTGATGTTCGTGGAGCGCTTTGCAAGCGACGTCGATGCGCGGCTCGACGCGTTGGAAAATTAACGACATGGCACTACTCCAAATCTCAGAGCCCGGCGGCACGCCCGATCCACACCAGCGCCGTATTGCGGTCGGCATCGACCTCGGGACCACCCACTCGCTGATCGCATCAGTACGCCACGGTATGGCTGAATGTTTGCCCGACGCGGTCGGCCGCGTGATCTTGCCGTCGGCGGTTCGCTACTTGCCGGGCGGCAAACGGCAGATCGGCGCAGATGCACTGGCCGAGGCCGCGGTTGACCCCCACAACACGCTGCTGTCGGTCAAGCGCTTCATGGGCCGTGGCCTCGCTGACATCACCGATCGCAGCAAGCTGCCGTACGACTTCGTCGATGTGCCCGGCATGGTGCAAATACGCACCGTCGATGGCGTCAAGTCACCGGTTGAGGTATCGGCGGAGATTTTGGCGACGCTGCGCCAGCGGGCCGAAGACACCTTCGACGACGAGTTGTTCGGCGCGGTGGTCACCGTGCCCGCGTACTTCGACGATGCGCAGCGCCAGGCCACCAAAGATGCCGCGCAGTTGGCTGGCCTCAACGTGCTGCGGCTGATCAACGAACCTACCGCCGCGGCCATCGCTTATGGCCTGGAGCATGGCTGCGAAGGCCTGTACGCGGTGTACGACCTGGGTGGCGGCACCTTCGATATCTCGCTGTTGCGCTTGAGTGCCGGTGTGTTCGAAGTCGTCGCCACCGGGGGCGACTCCGCGTTGGGCGGCGATGATTTCGACCATGCGCTGGCCGATTGGGCGCTGGCGCAAAGCGGCCACACTGCCGCGTCAGCGCAGGACAAGCGCGCGGTGTTGGTCGCTGCTCGGGCTGCCAAAGAAAAGCTGTCAACTGCAGACCACGCGACTTTGGCCTGTCCGCTGTCGGGTGCAGCCACAGCGACTGGTGAGGCGGCCATCGAGATGTCGGTACGCGTGACCCGCGAGCAGTTCCACCGTGTCACGCAGGACCTGCTGGCGCGCACCATGACGGCGCTACGCAAAGTGCTGCGCGATGCGCGCACCGACAAGTCGGCGGTGCAGGGCGTAGTGATGGTGGGCGGCTCGACGCGCATGCCTGCGGTGCAACAAGCGGTGGCTGAATTTTTTGGCAAGGCACCGCTGAACAATCTGAATCCTGATGAGGTGGTCGCACTCGGTGCGGCATTGCACGCACATGCGCTTGCGGGCAACGCGGGAGCCGAAGAAATGTTGCTGCTAGACGTGATTCCGTTGTCACTCGGCCTGGAAACCATGGGTGGTCTGGTCGAACGCATCATTGCGCGCAACAGCTCGATTCCGACCGCACGTGCGCAAGACTTCACCACCTTCAAGGACGGTCAAACCGCATTGGCGATCCATGTGTTGCAAGGCGAGCGTGAGCTGGTCACCGATTGCCGTTCGCTTGCCCGCTTCGAGCTGCGCGGCATACCGCCCATGGTGGCCGGCGCGGCGCGCATTCGCGTCAGCTTCACTGTCGATGCCGACGGCATGCTGAGCGTGGCGGCGCGTGAACAGGGGTCAGGTGTTGAGGCTTCCATTGCGGTGAAGCCAAGTTACGGCCTGGCCGATGAAGACATTGCGCGCATGCTGAGCGAGAGCTTCACCACTGCCGAAGTCGACATGAAAGAGCGCAGCTTGCGTGAGTCGCGGGTGGAAGCCGAGCGCATGATGCTGGCCACGCGCGCTGCGCTGGGGGTCGATGCCGATTTGCTGAGCCCGCAAGACACCACCGATATCGAAGCGCTGCTGGTGCAGTTGGAGGCGTGCAGGGTAGGCAGCGATCACCACGCAATTGACGATGCGGTAGAAGCGCTGGCGCTGCGCACGGAAGCATTCGCTGCTGACCGCATGAACCGCAACATCCGCAAAGCGCTGGCCGGCCGCAAGGTCACCGAGGTTTGATCCTTACCGGTTGAAGCTGCCGGCAACACACCATGGTCACCATCAAAATTCTTCCAAACGCCGAATACTGTCCGCAGGGCACCTCGATCCAATCGACCGCCGGCACCTCTATTTGCGAAGCGTTGCTCGAAAACGGCATCGAAATCGAGCACGCCTGCGAAATGAGCGCGGCTTGCACCACCTGCCATGTGATCGTGCGCGAAGGACTCCAATCGCTGGGGGACATCGATGAGGTCGAAGAAGATTTGCTCGACCGCGCGTGGGGCCTGGAGCCCAATTCACGCCTGTCGTGTCAAGCCATATTGGCCCATCACGACGTGACGATCGAGATACCGAAGTACACCGTCAACCACGCAAAAGAAGCGCACTGAAGCGGCATCTCGGTCGCGGCTGATGCAAGCCAAGCGTGCGCCCGCTCGAAACCGTGCTGGTGTTTATCGCGCGCAACTTTGTGGGGAGGTTGACACCGATGCCGCCGCGTTAGGCGCGGCGATACGCTGTTCGTCAAGCGGCGCGTCGTTCTACATGCCCGTGCCGCGTGTACAGAAAGTCGAGCACCTCTTTTCGGTAGCCGACGTAGCGGCTGTCAGCGGCCAGTTCGACGCGGTTGCGCGGCCGCGGTAGTTCGACGCTGAGAATCTCGCCGATGGTGGCTGCCGGGCCATTGGTCATCATCACGATGCGGTCCGACAGCAGCACGGCTTCATCGACATCGTGCGTCACCATCACGACCGTGCTGTCGGTGCGCGCAACGATTTTCAGCAGCTCGTCTTGCAGCTTGGCGCGGGTCAGCGCGTCGAGCGCGCCAAACGGCTCGTCCATCAGCAGCACCTTGGGTTCCATGGCCAGCGCGCGCGCAATGCCTACCCGTTGCTTCATGCCGCCCGAAATTTCATGGGGCCGTTTCAACGCAGCGTGCCCCATGTCGACCAGTTCCAGCGCCGCATGGGTGCGCGCGCTGAGCTGGGTCTTGGTCTCGGCCGCGCCGAACACGCGTTCGACGCCGAGGTGCACATTGTCGAAACAACTCAACCACGGCAGCAGCGAGTGATTTTGAAAAACCACTGCGCGTTCCGGGCTCGGTGCGGCGATCTCACGGTTGTCGCAAAACAGTGCACCGCCAGTGGGCAAAGTCAATCCGGCGATCAGATTCAGCAGCGTTGATTTGCCGCAGCCTGAGTGACCGATCAGCGTGACGAACTCGCCTTTTTCCACCGTCAGGTGGATGTCGCGCAGCGCGTGAAAGCTGCCCTTTTTGGTGTGGAACGTCATCTCTGCTCGTTCCACCAGAATGAAATTTTTCATGGTGTGGGGTTTCCCTGAATCAGGTGGCTAATTGAAAGCGGTGCCAGGTCTCAAACGTCGTCGTAGCTGAAGCGCTTGGCAACCGCTATCAGCGCGGTTTCCAGCAGCAAACCCACCACACCAATCACAAAAATTGCGATGATGATGTGCTTCACATTGAGGTTGTTCCACTCGTCCCAAACCCAAAACCCGATGCCCACGCCGCCCGTCAACATTTCCGCGGCAACGATCACCAACCAGGCGGTGCCGACCGACAAGCGCACTCCAGTCAGCATGTAGGGCAACACCGACGGCAACAAAATTTTGGTGAACACCTTCCATTCCGACAGCTTCAACACGCGCGCTACGTTCAGGTAATCGCTGGGCACCCGCTGCACGCCCACCGCGGTATTGATGATCATTGGCCAGATCGAGCAAATAAAGATCGTCCACACGGCTGCCGGATTGGCCGCCTTGAACACCAGCAAACCGATCGGCAGCCACGCCAGTGGAGACACCGGACGCAACAAGCTGATGAGCGGAGACAGCATGTCGTTGAGCACTTTGAAACGGCCGATCATGAAACCCAACGGGATGCCGACCGCAGCGGCCAGCCCAAAACCAATCGCCACTCGCTGCAATGAGAACAAGATGTTCCAACCAATGCCCTGGTCGTTCGGGCCACGGTCGTAAAACGGGTCGGCAAACAGCACCACCGCTGCTTTGAAGGTTTCGCTTGGCGTGGGAAAGGTGGTGCTGTGCATCGTGCCCAGTGCCCACACGCCGATTACCAATGCCAGGCCAGCCACCGGTGACAGCACCTTTAACCAAAAACCGCCCCAATCAAACGGCATTTTTGGTGACGCGGCCTGCACCGCCGGTGCGCAGTGCACCGGCGGTGCGGTGACCTCAGGCGCGGGTTTGGCCTGCGCTGACTGCGCGCTGCGCAGTGCGGTCGACGCAGCCAGCGGTGTGTGAAAAACGGCACTGACCATGGTGGGCTCCTTTGGGTACTTCAAGGCGGCGTCGAATCAGGCCTTGATGGCAAAACTGTCGGCGTATTTCTTCGGGTCTTTGCCGTCCCACACCGTGCCATCGACCAGCTTGCTGCTGCGCAGCGTGTCTTTCGGAATGCTGATCTTCATCGCCGATGCGGCTTGCTTGTAGAGCTCGACCTGGTTGATTTGCTTGGCCACTGCCGCGTAGTCCGGGTGCTCTTTGAGCAAGCCCCAGCGCTTGTGCTGTGTCATGAACCAGGTGCCGTCGCTCAGGTACGGGAAGTTGACCGCGCCGTCGTCAAAAAACTTCATGTGGTTCGGGTCGTCCCAGGTTTTTCCCAAGCCGTTTTGGTAGCGGCCGAGGATGCGCTGGTTGATGACATCGACGCTGGTGTTGACATAGGCTTTGTCGGCCACCGTCTCGGCCATCTTCAACTTGTTTTGCAAACCGGAGTCGATCCAGCGGCCCGCTTCGAGGATGGCCATGACAACGGCGCGGCTGGTGTTGGGGTACTTCGCCACGAAGTCAGCGGTGGTGCCGAGTGCTTTTTCTGGGTGGTCTTTCCAGATGTCTTGGGTAGTTGTAGCTGTGATGCCGATGCCGTCGGCCATTGCTCGGTGGTTCCACGGCTCACCGACGCAGTAGCCGTCCATATTGCCCACCCGCATGTTGGCCACCATTTGCGGCGGCGGCACGGTGATCACCTTCGCGTCTTTGATCGGGTTGATGCCGTGCGCTGCCATCCAGTAATACAGCCACATCGCGTGCGTGCCGGTCGGGAAGGTTTGCGCAAATGTGTATTCACGTTTGGCGGTTGCCATCAGCTTGGCCAGTGATGGCCCATCGACTGCGCCCTGGTCGGCGATCTTTTTCGACAAGGTGATGGCCTGCCCGTTGCGGTTCAGGTTCATCAGAATCGCCATGTCTTTTTTCGGCCCGCTGATGCCGGTGTGCACGCCGTAGACCAAGCCCCACAGCACATGCGCCATGTCGAGCTCGCCGTTGACCAGCTTGTCGCGCACGCCTGCCCACGATGACTCTTTGGTCGCAATGATCTTGACGCCGTACTTTTTGTCGAAGCCGAGTACCGAGGCCATGACGACTGAAGCGCAGTCAGTCAGCGGAATGAAGCCGATGCGCACTTCTTCTTTTTCGGGTTTGTCCGAGCCCTGCGCGTAGACCGCGCTTTGCAGACCGGGTATCAGCGTGGTGGCACTGCTGGCGGCGGCAATTTTGATGACAACGCGACGGCTCGGGTCGAACTTGTCTGCGGATAGAAGGCTCATGGCGGCTTTCAAGAATGCGATCGTGAAAAACAAAAACGGCGTCCGCGTTGCCGGCCATGAAGGGCCAGTTGCAACGTGGGACGCCGATGTCCGATTCGTAGCCACCGTCGGTGGTGGCTGTTCAAGCAATTCGCAGATCGCCGTTGACCTACGTCTATGCCTTTGCAATCGCCGTGCCACCGGACGCGGGTGCGGTGTGCGTGCAAATATGTGAATAGGTGCTGCGCTGCACCAAATGCCAGCGCACCGCTGCGCCAATCTGGACCAGTGCGCGGTGGTCGCACCGCGCTTGAGCGTCAGGTCAGCAAGTCCGCCACATCAACAATGCGCTGCGCTACCTCGACCAGCTTCAGCCCTTTGTCCATGGCGGCTTTGCGCAGCAGCGCATAGGCACCACTTTCGGGCACTCCCTGGCGCGCCATCAAGATGCCCTTCGCGCGGTCGATCACGATCCGGTCAGACAGCTGGGTGCGCGCATCGGCCAATTCGCGGCGCATGGCTTCTTCATGTTGGAAGCGGGCGAGGGCGACTTCCAACACCGGCTTCACGCGGTCTGCCGCAAGGCCTGCCACCACATACGCGGTGACGCCCGCGGCGATTGCCGCGCCAACGTGGCGTGTGTCGTCGTCGTCGGTGAACAGCACGATCGGTCGCCGCGCATCGCGGGTCGCGATCACCACATGCTCCAGCGTGTCGCGCGCGCCGCTGTGCGCGTCCACGATCACCATGTCGGGCGCGATCTGGTTCAGGCGCTCGGGTAAAAAAACATCCACCGGCAACACCGCGACGATGTTGTAGCCACTCTCCAACAGACCGATGCGCAGGCTGCGCGAGCGGTCGGATTGACCGTCGTCCTGCGATGCCGAACCGGTGCCGGTGTGCTCTGCCGGCACCAGCGTGTCGGGCGCGACGATGACGATGCGCAGTGGAGTTTTCATGCGTCGTGCGTATGCAAATCGCGCGCCAGCATGCCTGCGTGTCGCATGCCGCAAGGTGAGCCGCCGCCTACACTTAAAGCATGAATTTTCTGGGTATCGAGTCGTCGTGCGATGAAACCGGCGTGGCCCTTGTCGAAGCGCAGGCAACCGGTACGCCGCAGCTGCGCGCGCAGGCGCTGCATAGCCAAATCGACATGCACCACGCCTACGGTGGGGTGGTGCCCGAGCTGGCGTCGCGCGACCACATCCGCCGCGTGGTCCCGCTTGCGCGCCAGGTGCTGGCCGATGCGGGCGCTGCGCTCGGCGATGTCGATGTGATCGCGTATACGCAGGGCCCGGGGCTGGCCGGCGCGTTGCTGGTTGGTGCGGGTGTGGCGTGTGCACTGGCGGCGGCGCTGGCCAAACCGGTGGTTGGCGTGCATCACCTCGAGGGGCACTTGCTGTCGCCATTTTTCAGCGCCGATGCGCCGGTGTTCCCGTTCGTCGCGCTGCTGGTGTCGGGTGGTCATACGCAATTGATGCGCGTCGACGCGGTGGGCGTTTATGGCTTGCTCGGCGAAACCATCGACGATGCGGCGGGCGAAGCGTTCGACAAGTCGGCCAAATTGCTCGGCCTCGGGTATCCCGGCGGTCCAGCGTTGGCCGAACTGGCACACCGCGGCGACCCCACACGCTTTAAGCTGCCGCGTCCGATGCTGCACAGCGGCGACCTGGACTTTTCATTTGCCGGGCTGAAAACCGCGGTGATGGTGGCCTTGCGCAAACTTGGGCCCGAGCCGACCACCGAAGACCGGGCCGATCTGGCCGCCAGCACGCAAGCCGCCATCGTCGAGGTGCTGGTGCGTAAATCGGTGGCGGCATTGCGACTGACCGGGCTGGATCGGCTGGTGGTGGCCGGCGGCGTTGGGGCGAACGCGTTGTTGCGCGCACAGCTGGGTTCTGAAGGCGCGCGGCATCGGTTCAAGCTGCACTATCCCGAGCTGGCGCTGTGCACCGACAACGGCGCAATGATTGCGTTGGCGGCCGCCATGCGCTGGCAGCAAAACCGGGCTGAATTGCGCCGCGACCATGATTTCAATGTGCGCCCAAGATGGCCACTGGCGGCGTCTTGAGCGGGCTACAATCGAATGGCTTTGGTGCCGAAGAATCACCAAGTTTCAGAGCACGGCGCAGGTAGTTTCACCCGCGGCCGCAAGTCACCAACGCAGACCGACCGCCACGATCGACGGGCCCGGTTATGCACACAGGAAACACCATGACCGCTACCGTCGCCGAAAAGGCCATCATCGTCAAAGCCAATGCCCGCAGTGCCAACGACACCGGGTCTCCTGAGGTTCAAGTCGCGCTGCTTACCGCGCGCATCAACGAGCTGGCACCGCATTTCAAAGCGCACATGAAAGACCACCATGGCCGCCGCGGGTTGTTAAAGATGGTCAACACACGCAAAAGCTTGTTGGCCTACCTGAAAGACCGCGACGCTGACCGCTACCTCGCGTTGATTCAAAAGCTGGGTCTGCGTAAGTAAACAGTCGATAGATGCAAAGAGCCTGTCTGGACACGCCAGCACAGGCTCTTCTCGTTTGAGCCGGGCACCCACTGATGACGATGTGTCATTCCAACTGTGTTTTTTGCCGAACGCCGCTGGAATGGCATCGCGCCAGGTTGTCGCAGCTCTGGGTTCGAAGGCGCCACCCGCAAGGCGTTGATGTCAACCGGAGAGACACATGAGCATGTTCCAAAAAGTCAGTAAAACATTCCAATGGGGCCAGCACACCGTGGTGCTGGAAACCGGCGAAATCGCACGCCAAGCCGGCGGTGCGGTGCTGGTCAATATTGAAGACACCGTGGTGCTGGCCACCGTGGTCGGTGCCAAGAACGCCAAGCCGGGGCAGGATTTTTTCCCGCTGACGGTCGATTACCTCGAAAAAACCTACGCTGCAGGAAAGATTCCGGGCAGTTTCTTTAAACGCGAAGGCCGCCCGAGCGAGCTGGAAACGCTGACCTCGCGCCTGATCGACCGGCCATTGCGCCCGCTGTTCCCCGAAGGCTTCTACAACGAAGTGCAGGTGGTGGTGCACGTGATGTCGTTGAATCCGGAAGTGTCGGCCGACATCGCCGCACTGATCGGCGCCAGCGCTGCGTTGGCGATTTCAGGCATCCCGTTCGACGGTCCGATCGGCGCGGCGCGCGTCGGCTACGTCAACGGTGAATATGTGTTGAACCCAGGCAAAACGCAGCTGCTCCACTCGCACATGGACTTGGTGGTCGCGGGCACCCAAGCGGCGGTGTTGATGGTCGAGTCGGAAGCCAAACAGCTGAGCGAAGAAATCATGCTGGCTGGCATCGTTTTCGGCCACGACCAGTGCAAGGTGGCCATCGCCGCTATCAACGATTTGGTGCGTGATGCAGGCAAACCAGCATGGGACTGGAGCGCTCCAGCCAAAGACGACGCATTCATCGCCAAGGTCACTGCGTTGGCCGAAGCACCATTGCGCGCGGCGTACCAAATCCGCTCGAAACAAGCCCGCACGCACGCCACCCGCGACGTCACGGCGGCCACCCTAGCGGCGTTGTCTGACGATGGCTCGGCGGTCGACAAAGTCAAAGTCGACAACGTGCTGTTCGACATAGAAGCGAAGATTGTGCGCAGCCAGATTTTGTCGGGCGAGCCGCGTATCGACGGCCGCGACACGCGCACCGTGCGGCAAATTGAAATTCGCAACGGCGTGCTGCCGCGCGTGCACGGCTCGTCGCTGTTCACCCGCGGCGAAACCCAGGCATTGGTGGCTGCGACTCTGGGCACCGACCGCGATTCGCAAAAGATCGATGCACTGGCCGGTGAGTACAGCGACCACTTCATGCTGCACTACAACATGCCTCCATTCGCGACCGGCGAAACCGGCCGTGTGGGCACACCGAAACGCCGCGAAATCGGCCACGGCCGCTTGGCCAAGCGCGCGCTGGTTGCCGTGCTGCCTGACCGTGCTGACTTCCCGTACTCGATGCGTGTCGTGTCCGAAATCACCGAGTCGAACGGATCGTCGTCGATGGCGTCGGTATGCGGCGGCTGCTTGGCCCTGATGGACGCCGGTGTGCCACTGAAAGCGCATGTGGCCGGTATTGCGATGGGTCTGATCAAAGATGCCAACCGGTTTGCAGTGTTGACCGATATCCTGGGCGACGAAGATCACTTGGGCGACATGGATTTCAAAGTCGCCGGCACCACCGCCGGTGTGACCGCGCTGCAAATGGATATCAAGATCCAGGGCATCACGAAAGAGATCATGCAGGTCGCTTTGGCGCAGGCCAAAGAAGCCCGGCTGCACATTTTGAGCAAGATGGTCGAGGCGATGGGCACGGCGAATACCGAGGTCTCGCAGTTCGCGCCGCGCCTGTACACGATGAAGATCAACCCGGAAAAAATCCGCGACATCATCGGCAAGGGTGGTGCCACGATCCGCGCATTGACCGAAGAAACCGGCACCACGATCGATATCGGTGAAGACGGCACGATCACCATCGCATCGACCGACGCCGACAAGGCAGCGCATGCGAAAAAACGCATCGAAGAAATCACTGCCGAGGTCGAAATCGGCAAGGTCTACGAAGGCCCGGTGGTCAAGATTTTGGACTTCGGCGCGTTGATCAATTTGCTGCCGGGCAAAGACGGTTTGCTGCATATCAGCCAGATCGCGCACCAGCGTGTCGAAAAAGTCACCGACTTTTTAAGTGAAGGCCAGATCGTCAAGGTCAAAGTGATGGAGACCGACGAGAAAGGCCGCGTCAAGCTGTCGATGAAGGCGCTGATCGACCGCGATCAGCAGCCAGCGGCGACGCCTGGCGGGCACGAGTAAGCGGCGCACCCGTTGACGGCACACGACGCGGCACGATTGCGCCGGGGCCAGGTGTTTAATCGCCTGGCGCTCGGTTGCAAGTGGCGATTGAAACCCTATGAAGCGCGATGAAAGCCATTGAAATCAGCACCTTCGGGCCACCCGACGTACTTCGGCTGACCGAACGTCCTGCGCCCGCTGCGGGCGTTGGTGAGGCATTGATCGCGGTGGCGGCCTCGGGCATCAACCGCCCCGATGTGTTGCAACGCAAGGGCGTGTACCCCGCACCGGCTGGTGTGTCTGATCTGCCCGGGCTGGAGGTGGCCGGTGTGATCGTGTCCGGCGATGCGGACGCCCTGCGTGCGGCCGAGCTGCATATCGGGGACCGCGTGTGCGCACTGGTCGCCGGCGGTGGCTACGCAGAAACCTGCGCCGCACCGGTGGGCCAATGTTTGCCGGTGCCCGCGGGCCTCACCGATATCGAAGCTGCCAGCCTGCCTGAAACGTATTTCACCGTCTGGTCGAACCTGTTCAACCGGGCCGGTTTGCGCTCTGGAGAAACGTTGTTGATTCACGGCGGCAGCAGCGGCATCGGTGTGGCGGCGATCCAGCTCGCGCGCGCTGCCGGTGCCACCGTGCTGGTCACCGTGGGCTCCGATGTGAAAGCTGCCGCCTGCCTTGCGCTCGGTGCGCAACATGCCATCAATTACCGCAGCGAGGATTTTGTCGACGCGGTTAACCGCATCACTGCGGGACGCGGCGTCGATGTCATCCTGGACATGGTGGCTGGTGACTACATCGCGCGCGGGCTGAACTGCCTGGCCGTCGACGGTCGCGTGGTCGTTATTGCAGTGCAAGGCGGTGCCGCTGCGCAGTTCGATGCGGCGCGTTTATTGATGCGTCGTCTCACCATCACCGGTTCGACCTTGCGGGCGCGGTCGGTCGAATTCAAGTCGGCCATCGCGCGTGATTTGCGTGCGGTAGCGTGGCGCTGGCTTGAGGCCGGTCGGGTGAAACCGGTGGTTTTCAAAACCTTTCCGGCAGCCGAAGCCGCACAGGCGCACGCGCTGATGGAATCAAACCAGCACATAGGAAAGTTGGTGTTGTCATGGTGACCGTGCCGCCGAATATGACGACCGCGTTGGACGGTCAGCCAAACCGCCGCGCGCTGGTGGTGGGAAATTGGAAGATGAATGGGTCGCGCGTATCGAGTGTCGAGCTGTTGGCAGCGCTGCGATCAGCCGCGCCGTTCGATGCCGATGTTGGCGTGTGCTGCGCCGCCCCGTACCTGACCGAGGTGGCGTTGTCGTTGCAAGGCAGTGGCATCGGTTGGGGCGCGCAAGACTGCTCCGAACACGAGCGCGGTGCCTACACCGGCGAGGTAGCTGCTGCCATGTTGGCCGAGTTTGGCTGCCAGTACGTGATCGTTGGTCACTCGGAGCGACGAACGCTGCATGCCGAGTCGGACCAAGCCGTTGCGAACAAGGCCAAGATGGCATTGGCCCACGGCTTGACGCCCATCGTGTGTGTTGGCGAAACCGCCAGCGAACGTGACGCGCAGCAGACGGTCGCCGTGGTGAAGCGGCAGCTGTCTGCGGTTATTCACACGCTCGGTCACTGCGTGTCGCAAATCGCGGTGGCGTATGAGCCGATTTGGGCGATAGGCACCGGCGTCACCGCCACGCCGGAGCAGGCCCAGGCCGTGCACTCCGTGCTGCGTGCGCAACTATGTGCGGCCAGCACCCAGGCGCGCAGCATGCGGCTCCTGTACGGCGGCAGTGTGACGGCGGCCAGCGCGGCGGCGCTTTTTGCGCAGCCCGATGTAGACGGTGGACTGGTCGGTGGCGCGTCTTTGAACGCGCTTGAGTTTTCTGTTATCTGCCGCGCGGCCGCCTTGGCCGCATCGGCGTCTTCTGGAAAGTACTGAACATGAATTTGATGGCGAACGCGGTGGTTGCAATCCAAATCCTTGCAGCACTGGCGATGATTGGTTTGGTGCTGGTGCAGCACGGCAAAGGTGCCGACATGGGGGCCTCATTCGGCAGTGGTGCCTCGGGCAGTTTGTTTGGCGCTACCGGCAGTGCCAATTTCCTGTCGCGGTCGACTGCGGTGTGCGCGGCAATATTTTTTTCATGCACGCTTTTTTTGGCGTATCTGTCGAACGACCGCTCGCGAGTTGCGGCCACCAGCGTGCTGGATCGCCCAGCGATATCTGCTCCGGCAGCTGCCACTGCTGCCAGCAGCGCATCGGCAGCGGCGGTTATCGGTGGTGCGGCAAGCGCTACCAACGTCGAACAAATTCCAAGCGCCTCGGTGGGTGCGTCTGCCGCAGCGGCGGTGTCTACCGCAGTGCCAACCTCGCTGCCCGCAACAGCCGCATCTGGTGCGGCCACCATCCCTTCCAATATTCCTTCAAAGTGACCCGGTGGCCGAGCCGATTCGGGCGACGGTGATCGGCTATCAAGTGCAGGAACGCTGCCATTTTGGCAGGCCAGGTCGATGCGCCTTGGCGTTAGAATTTGAGGCTGTCGAAAACTGCGTTTCCTCGCGCAAATTGGGTGGTCGACAACCGAATTAGTTGTACCTTGCCGACGTGGTGAAATTGGTAGACACGCTATCTTGAGGGGGTAGTGGCGAAAGCTGTGCGAGTTCGAGTCTCGCCGTCGGCACCATGAATTTGCAGATACCGTGAACGCACAGTTCAAGGGTTGATCGACCCCAAAGCGCTATGGAACTCGAACCTTATTTGCCGGTTATCTTGTTTATCTTGGTCGGCATCGCAGTCGGTGTTTTGCCGCAAGTCATTGGCTTCGTGCTGGGTCCTCGGCGTCCCGACGCGGCGAAAAACTCTCCTTATGAATGTGGTTTCGAAGCGTTCGAGGACGCGCGGATGAAGTTCGACGTCCGCTATTACTTGGTGGCGATTTTGTTCATCTTGTTCGACCTCGAAATTGCATTCCTTTTCCCTTGGGCCGTGTCACTGCGCGAAATCGGCGCGGCGGGCTTTTGGGCCATGATGTTGTTCCTCGGCATCCTCGTGGTCGGTTTCGCTTACGAGTGGAAAAAAGGTGCACTCGATTGGGAATGACGAAACACCGCGGCACGGGCGAAGGGCAATAACCGATGGGCATTGAAGGCGTTCTGAAAGAAGGCTTCGTCACGACCAGCCTAGACACCGTGATCAACTGGTCGAAGACCGGATCGTTGTGGCCGATGACGTTCGGGCTTGCGTGCTGCGCGGTCGAAATGATGCACGCCGGAGCGGCACGCTACGACATCGACCGTTTTGGAATGTTGTTTCGCCCAAGTCCGAGACAGAGTGATTTGATGATCGTTGCCGGCACGCTGTGCAACAAGATGGCGCCTGCGTTGCGGAAGGTCTACGACCAAATGGCCGAGCCGCGTTGGGTGCTCAGCATGGGTTCTTGCGCCAACGGTGGCGGCTATTACCACTACAGCTACTCGGTGGTGCGCGGCTGCGATCGCATCGTGCCGGTCGACGTGTACGTGCCTGGTTGCCCGCCTACGGCCGAAGCGCTGCTGTACGGCATCTTGCAATTGCAAACCAAGATCCGCCGCGAAAACACGATCGCCCGCTGATTGGCGAGCCATTTCTCGTACCTTCCGATTTTTTCCAATCCATGAACCACCTCGATACGCTGCAACATTCGCTTGAGACGGTTCTGGGGCCGCGCCTGAAAAAGCTGGTGTCCGAGCGCGGCGAAATCACGATCACGGTGGCGGCTGCCGACTACCTCAACGTCGCATCGACGCTGCGCGACCACGCCGACCTGCGGTTCGAGCAGCTCATCGATGTGTGTGGCGTCGATTACTCGGCCTACCGCGACGAGCCCTGGGAGGCACTGCGGTTTTGCGTGGTGTCGCACCTGCTCTCGGTCAGCCACAACTGGCGGGTTCGGTTGAAGGTGTTTTGCGTCGATGACGATGTGCCGTCGATCGCCTCGTTGAACGACGTGTGGAGCGCGGCGAACTGGTTCGAGCGCGAGGCGTTCGACCTCTACGGCATCATTTTCGAAGGTCACCTGGATCTGCGCCGCATCCTCACTGATTACGGATTCATCGGCCACCCTTTCCGCAAGGATTTCCCAACCGCTGGGCACGTTGAGATGCGCTACGACCCAGAGAAAAAGCGAGTCATCTACCAGCCGGTGACGATCGAGCCGCGCGACATCACGCCGCGCATCATTCGCGAAGGCAACTACGGCGGCCTGCATTGAGCGCGCTTACACGCGCTAAAGAACTCCATGGCTGACATCAAAAACTACACGCTGAACTTTGGCCCGCAGCACCCGGCCGCGCATGGCGTGCTGCGATTGGTTTTGGAGCTCGATGGCGAAGTCATCCAACGTGCCGATCCGCACATCGGCCTGCTACACCGTGCGACCGAGAAGCTCGCCGAGAGCAAAACCTACATTCAGTCATTGCCTTACATGGACCGACTCGACTACGTGTCGATGATGTGCAACGAGCACGCGTACTGCTTGGCCATCGAGCGGCTGCTGGGTGTCGACGTGCCGGTACGTGCGCAGTACATCCGCGTCATGTTCAGTGAGATCACTCGCCTGATGAACCACCTGATGTGGCTCGGCGCGCACGGGCTCGACTGTGGTGCGATGAACATCTTCATCTACTGCTTCCGCGAGCGTGAAGACCTGTTCGACATGTACGAAGCCGCATCCGGCGCGCGCATGCACGCGGCCTACATTCGGCCGGGCGGGGTGTACCGCGATTTGCCTGATGCGATGCCGCAATACAAAGCGTCGAAGGTGCGCAACGCGAAAGTCATGGCGTCACTCAACGACAACCGGCACGGCTCGCTGCTCGACTTCATCGAAGACTTCGTCAAACGCTTTCCGAAGTGCGTAGACGACTACGAAACGCTGCTGACCGACAACCGCATCTGGAAGCAGCGCACCGTCGGTATCGGCGTCGTGTCGCCTGAGCGCGCACTGAATCTCGGTTTCACCGGTCCGATGCTGCGCGGCTCGGGCATCGAGTGGGATCTGCGCAAGAAGCAGCCCTACGACATTTACGAACACCTCGATTTCGACATTCCAGTTGGCGTGAACGGAGACACCTACGACCGTTATCTGGTGCGCATTGAAGAAATGCGCCAGTCGAACAAGATGATCCAGCAGTGCGTCGATTGGCTGCGCGCGAACCCGGGGCCGGTCATCACCAACAACCACAAAGTGGCACCGCCTTCACGGGTCGACATGAAGTCGAGCATGGAAGAGTTAATCCATCATTTCAAGCTGTTCACCGAAGGCTTCCACGTGCCCGAAGGTGAGGCCTACGCGGCGGTCGAGCACCCGAAAGGCGAGTTCGGTATCTACATCGTCAGCGACGGTGCGAACAAGCCGTACCGCTTGAAAATCCGTGCGCCGGGATTTGCGCACCTCGCCGCGCTGGATGAAATGGCACGCGGTCACATGATCGCCGACGCGGTTGCTGTCATCGGTACGATGGATATCGTTTTTGGAGAGATCGACCGGTGAGTGAGCATGCCTATTTCGCTGCCCCCACCTTGCAGCGCTTTGCGCGCGAGGTGGCCAAGTACCCGGCCGATCAACGTCAGTCAGCGGTGATGGCCTGCCTGGCCATCGTGCAGCAAGAGCAGGGCTATGTGTCGGCCGAAAGTGAAGCGCATGTTGCGGTCTACCTCGGCATGCCGACGATCGCGGTGCACGAAGTCACCACCTTCTACAACATGTACAACCAGCAGCCGCTGGGGCGTTTCAAGATCAATGTGTGCACCAATTTGCCGTGTCAGCTGCGTGACGGACAAGCCGCGCTGCAGCACCTGTGCAGCAAGTTGGGCATTGCCGAAGGCGGTACCACCGCCGACGGTTTGATCACGCTGCAAAAAAGTGAATGCCTCGGTGCGTGTGCCGATTCGCCGGTACTGCTGGTCAACGACCGGCAAATTTGCAGCTTCATGACCCACGCGCGGTTGGACGCGTTGGTCGTCCACCTTCAGTCGCAACCCGACTCGTCCCATTAAGCAGTTCAGGGGCTACGCATGCTTGACCTTTCTCAATTTCAAACCGACGGCTCGACCACCTGCTTTCACGGCCGCCACTTGGGTGCGCAAATATTTGCCGATCTCAATGGCCGCAACTGGGGTTTGACCGACTACGTGGCGCGTGGCGGCTACCAGGCGTTGCGCAAGATCCTGGGCTTAGACGGCGGCGAAGGCATGACGGCCGAGCAGGTGATTGCTGAAGTCAAGCTGTCGGGTTTGCGTGGCCGGGGTGGTGCGGGATTTCCGACCGGCTTGAAGTGGAGCTTCATGCCCCGCATGTTTCCGGGTGCCAAGTATTTAGCCTGCAATTCGGACGAAGGCGAACCTGGCACCTGCAAAGACCGCGATATCTTGATGTTCAACCCGCACATCGTGATCGAAGGCATGGCGATCGCGGCGTACGCGATGGGCATCAGCGTGGGCTACAACTACATCCACGGTGAAATTTTCGATGCCTACGAGCGCTTTGAAATTGCACTCGATGAAGCCCGTGCTGCCGGCTTCCTCGGCGACAAGATCATGGGCTCGGCATTCAACTTCCAGCTGCACGCCGCCCACGGCTTCGGTGCCTACATTTGTGGCGAAGAAACCGCGATGCTTGAGTCGCTCGAGGGGAAAAAAGGCCAGCCGCGGTACAAGCCGCCGTTCCCCGCCAGCTACGGTTTGTATGGCAAACCGACCACCATCAACAACACCGAAACCTTTGCGGCGGTGCCGTGGATCATTCGCAACGGCGGCCAGCCATACCTCGAAGTCGGCAAGCCCAACAACGGCGGCACCAAGATTTACTCGGTGTCTGGCGACGTAGAGCGGCCGGGTAACTTCGAAGTGCCGCTCGGCACGCCGTTTCCGAAGCTGCTCGAGCTTGCTGGCGGCGTGCGCACCGGCCGCAAGTTGAAAGCGGTCATTCCTGGCGGCTCGTCAGCACCGGTGTTGACTGCCGCCACGATGATGGACGTAACGATGGACTACGACAGCATCGCCAAGGCCGGTTCGATGCTTGGTTCCGGCGCGGTGATCGTGCTCGACGACAGCCGGTGCATGGTCAAGAGTTTGCTGCGGCTGAGCTACTTCTACACCCACGAAAGCTGCGGCCAGTGCACGCCTTGTCGCGAGGGCACGGGCTGGTTGCACCGCATGGTCGACCGCATAGAGCACGGCCACGGCAAGATGGAAGACATCGACTTGCTGAACTCGGTGGCCGACAACATCCAGGGCCGCACGATTTGTGCGCTGGGCGATGCGGCTGCGATGCCGGTGCGCGCCATGATCAAACATTTCCGCGCAGAGTTTGTTCACCATGTGGAACACAAGTCGTGTGTGGTGCCGGCATATGTATAAGACGCCGCGTCTGCATGCCATTGCTTTGGGCCTTTTGACTACGCCATGATTGAAATTGAACTAGACGGCAAAAAGGTCGAGATCGCCGAAGGCAGCATGGTGATGCATGCAGCCGACAAGGCGGGCACCTACATTCCGCATTTTTGCTATCACAAGAAGCTCAGCATCGCGGCCAACTGCCGCATGTGTCTGGTCGATGTGGAAAAAGCGCCGAAGCCGATGCCCGCCTGCGCCACGCCGGTCACGCAAGGCATGATCGTGCGCACGAAAAGCGCGAAGGCACTGCAAGCGCAGCAGTCGGTGATGGAGTTTCTGCTCATCAACCATCCGCTGGATTGCCCGATTTGTGACCAGGGCGGTGAGTGCCAGCTGCAAGACCTGGCCGTCGGTTATGGCGGCTCTACCTCGCGCTACCACGAAGAAAAACGCGTGGTGTTCCACAAAGACGTCGGCCCGCTGGTGTCGATGCAGGAGATGAGCCGCTGTATCCACTGCACACGCTGCGTGCGCTTCGGCCAAGAGGTTGCCGGCGTGATGGAGCTGGGCATGATCCACCGCGGTGAGCACGCCGAAATAACCACCGTGGTCGGCGACACCATCGACTCGGAGCTGTCGGGCAACATGATCGACGTGTGCCCGGTCGGCGCACTGACCAGCAAACCGTTTCGCTACAGCGCACGCACCTGGGAGCTGTCACGCCGCAAGTCGGTGTCGCCGCATGACAGCACCGGCAGCAACCTGATCGTTCAGGTCAAGGCCAACAAAGTGATGCGCGTGGTGCCGCTGGAAAACGAAGCGGTCAATGAATGCTGGATTGCCGACCGCGACCGTTTTTCGTATGAGGCGGTCAACAGCGAACATCGCTTGACCACGCCGATGATCAAACAAGGCGGCGAATGGAAGCCGGTCGACTGGACCGCCGCGCTTCAATATGTGGCCACCGGCTTGGCGCAAATCAAAGCCGAGCACGGGGCCGAGCGCATCGGCGCGTTGGGCTCTGCGCACAGCACCGTCGAAGAGCTGCATCTGCTGGCCAAATTGGTCCGCGGCATCGGCAGCGACAACATCGACCACCGAGTCCGCCAGTCTGATTTTTCGGCCGATTCGGCTGTGTCTGACGCTGCGCCGGTGCGTTGGCTCGGCGCGCCGATTGCGTCTTTGTCGACGCTGCACCGCGTGCTGGTCATTGGCTCGTTTTTGCGCAAAGACCACCCGTTGTTTGCACAACGTTTGCGCCAGGCCGCACGCCGCGGTTCGCGCATCCACAGTGTGAATGCGGTGCATGACGACTGGCTGATGCCGATGGCCACCCAGCTGACAGTGGCACCAAGCGGTTGGGTGCGCGCGCTGGCGGAAATTGCTGCTGCCGTGGCTGAAACGAAGCAGATCGCACCGCCGGCGATGGTCGGCGTGGGCGTCGTGCCTGGCACCGAGGCGCAGGCCATTGCCGCATCGATGATGACGCGCGAAAACAAGGCGATATTGCTCGGCAACGCTGCGTTGCAGCATCCGGCGGCAACGCAGCTGATGGCGCTTGCGAACTGGATCGGCGAGCAAGTCGGCGCGTCGGTCGGTGACCTGGGTGCCGCGGCCAATACCGTTGGGGCGCAATTGGTGGCGGCGCAGCCGGGTTGCGGTGGCCTCAACGCGGCCGCCATGCTGGGTGCCTCGCCGAGTGCGGTCGGCGCGTTGAAAGCCTGTCTGCTGCTCAACCTCGAGCCCGACCGCGATGCGGCCAACCCGTCGGCTGCCGTCGCTGCCATGCAAGGTGCCGAGATGGTGGTCGCGTTGACCTCGTTTCGCGACGCCGCGCTCGACTACGCAGACGTGCTGTTGCCGATCACGCCGTTCACTGAAACCTCCGGCACCTTTGTCAATGCCGAGGGCACGGCCCAAAGTTTCCACGGAGTCGTCAAACCGTTGGGTGAGGCCCGCCCAGCGTGGAAAGTGTTGCGCGTGTTGGGCAACATGCTCAGCCTGCCGGGCTTCGATTTCGAAACCTCTGAACAGGTACGCACCGACGCGTTGGGCGAGGTTGCCGACATCGCTGCACGCACCGCGGGCCGCTTGAGCAACTTGGTTGCGGTGCCTGCCGAACGCTTGCAATTGCTTGCGGGCAACGGCACGGCCGCGACCGGTTTCGAACGCATTGCTGATGTGCCGATTTACGAGACCGATGCGCTGGTGCGCCGCGCCACATCGCTGCAACTGACCGCCGATGCGCGCGCGGTCGCAGTCGGCATTCCGACCGGTTTGTGGGCGCAGCTCGGTTTGCAAGACGGTGCCATCGTGCGGGTGTCGCAAGGTGCCGCTTCGGCGCAATTGCCCGCGCGGCTGGACGCCACTTTGGCTGCCAATGCGGTGCGCGTGTCGTCCGGTGGCGCGCACAGCCGCACGTTGGGTGCGATGTTTGGTGCCATCACCGTTGAGCGGGTCTGAGGTCGCACATGGTTGAGAGCCTGGAAAGCGTCAACACCTTCGGCGGCTCGGTGCTGGGCAGCGCCTGGCCGTTCGCCTGGAGTCTGATCAAGATCGTCGCGCTGGTGGTGCCGCTGATGTTGTGCGTGGCCTACCTCACGTTGTGGGAGCGCAAGGCCATCGCGTGGACGCAGGTGCGACCGGGCCCGAACCGTGTCGGCCCGTTGGGTTTGTTGCAGCCGATCGCCGACGCGGTCAAGCTGATGTTCAAAGAAATCATCGTGCCGACCGCGGCCAACAAGGGCTTGTTTTTTCTGGGCCCGGTGATGACGATCATGCCGGCGCTGGCGGCGTGGGCGGTGGTGCCTTTCGGGCCGGATGCGGCGCTGGCCAACATCAACGCCGGCTTGTTGTTCCTGATGGCCATCACCTCGATGGAGGTCTACGGCGTCATCATCGCGGGCTGGGCGTCGAACTCGAAATATGCATTTCTGGGTGCGCTGCGCGCATCGGCGCAAATGGTCAGCTACGAAATCGCGATGGGCTTTTGCCTGGTGGTGGTGCTGATGGTGTCGGCCAGCTTGAACATGACCGACATCGTGCAGCAGCAAGGCCGCGGCTGGTTTGCAGCGCACGGCGTGTCGCTGTTGAGCTGGAATTGGTTGCCGCTGTTCCCTATTTTTGTGGTCTACGTGATTGCCGGCATCGCCGAGACGAACCGCCATCCGTTCGACGTGGTCGAAGGCGAATCCGAAATCGTCGCCGGGCACATGGTTGAGTACTCGGGCATGGCGTTCGCCATGTTCTTTTTGGCCGAATACGCGAACATTATTTTGGTGTCGACGCTGGCCTGCGTCATGTTTCTTGGTGGCTGGTTGTCGCCGATTTCTTTCGCTGCGTTCGGTCTGACCACGCCCGACTGGATCGTGCAGTCGATGTGGTTGTGGAACTGGTTTTGGTTGTTCGCCAAAACGTTCGTGATCTGCACCTTGTTCCTGTGGGTGCGCGCCAGTTTTCCGCGCTACCGCTACGACCAAATCATGCGTTTGGGCTGGAAGATTTTCATTCCGCTGACGCTGGTGTGGCTGGTAGTGGTGGGGCTGTGGATCCAGTCGCCGTGGAACATCTGGAACTAAGGAGGCCGTGATGAGCGTTGCCACACCGATCAAAGACTTCGTCTCCAGCTTCTTGCTGCTCGAGCTGCTGAAAGGCTTCAAGCTGACCGGTCGCCACTTTTTTCAGCGCAAGATCACGGTGCAATTTCCCGAAGAAAAAACCCCGCAAAGCCCGCGCTTTCGAGGTTTGCACGCACTGCGCCGTTATGAGAACGGCGAAGAACGCTGTATCGCCTGCAAGTTGTGCGAAGCGGTATGCCCGGCGATGGCGATCACCATCGAATCGGAAGTGCGAGACGACGGTTCGCGCCGCACCACCCGCTACGACATCGATTTGACCAAATGCATCTTTTGTGGGTTCTGCGAAGAAAGCTGCCCGGTCGACTCGATCGTTGAAACCCACATCTTCGAATATCACGGCGAAAAACGCGGTGACCTGTATTTCACCAAAGACATGTTGCTGGCGGTCGGCGACCGCTACGAACCCGAAATCGCAGCCAACAAAGAAGCTGACGCTCGATACCGCTGAGGCCACGCCGTTCTGGTGTCCTCCCCCGCGAGTGCCGCTCGCCTGTTTGCCCACCACGCTGCCTGCGACTCAGCCCACGAGTCGTCGGTGCCGCGCTCGGCGAACACGGCGAATACGGACGAGTTAAAAAAATACCATGACCACAACCCCTGCGCTTTTCTACTTGTTCTCTGCGGTGATGCTGTTCGCAGGTTTGCGCGTCATCACGGCGCGCAGTCCGGTCAACGCCGCGCTGTATTTGGTGTTGGCTTTTTTCTCGGCGTCGTGCGTGTGGACGCTGCTGCGCGCTGAGTTCCTGGCCATCGCGCTGATCCTGGTGTACGTCGGCGCAGTGATGGTGCTGTTTTTGTTCGTTGTGATGATGCTGGACATCAACCCCGACACGCTGCGCGCCGGTTTTTGGACGCATGCGCCGGTCGCCGGTTTGGTCGGCTGCGTCATTGCGCTTGAGATGGCCGCGGTGCTGATTCCCGGTTTCAACCTGCCGACTGCGCCCACGCCCGATGCTGCCGACTTGAAGCTGGGCAACACCAAGATGCTGGGCATCGAGATCTACACCCACTACCTGTACCCGCTGCAAATTGCGGCCGTGTTGCTGTTGGTGGCCATCATCGCCGCCATCGCATTGACGCTGCGCAAGCGCAAAGACACTAAACACACCGACGCGTCCGAGCAGGTCAAAGCGAAGAAGGTCGACCGCGTGCGCCTGGTGAAAATGAAACCGACGGTCGAGCGCAACGATTCGCCGCCCGTTGCCGGAGAACAGCCATGAGCGCCTTGTGGTCCGGACCGATCACCCTCGGTCACTTTCTATCGGTCGGCGCGATTTTGTTTGCGCTGTCGGTTATCGGCATCTTTTTGAATCGCAAGAACTTGATCGTGCTGTTGATGGCGATCGAGTTGATGCTGCTCGCGGTGAACCTGAACTTCGTCGCGTTCTCGCATTACCTCGGCGACATGGCGGGGCAGGTGTTCGTGTTCTTCATCCTCACCGTCGCGGCGGCCGAGTCGGCGATCGGTTTGGCGATTTTGGTGGTCTTGTTCCGCAACCGTGCTTCGATCAATGTGGATGAGTTGGACAGCCTCAAAGGCTGATCGCACCACACCACCACCCACCACGCCAGCCCGTACCCGCCATGTCCGCACAACTTTCTCAAACCTTGCTGTTGGCGGTGCCGTTGGCACCACTGGTCGGTTCCATCGTGGCCGGTTTGTTCGGCAGGCAGGTGGGTCGCCGCGGCGCGCACATGGTCACGATCGTGGGCGTGTTTATTGCCTTTGTGTTGTCGGCCTACACGCTGAAAGCGGTCGTCTACGACGGCGCGCACTACAACGCCACCGTCTATGAATGGATGCAGCTTGGTGCGTTGAAGATGGAGGTCGGTTTCCTCATCGACGGCCTGACCGCAATGATGATGTGCGTGGTCACCTTCGTATCGCTGATGGTGCACATCTACACCATCGGCTACATGGCCGAAGAAGACGGTTACCAGCGCTTTTTCAGCTACATCTCGCTGTTCACTTTTTCCATGCTGATGCTGGTCATGAGCAACAACATGCTGCAGCTGTTTTTCGGCTGGGAAGCGGTGGGTCTGGTGTCGTATCTGTTGATCGGTTTTTATTACACCAAGCCGACCGCCATCGCCGCCAACATGAAGGCGTTTTTGGTCAACCGCGTCGGTGACTTCGGCTTCATTCTGGGCATCGGATTGATCGTCGCGCATGCCGACACCTTGAACTACACCGAAGCGTTTGCCAAGGCCGACGCGTTGGCCAAGTTAACACTGCCAGGCACCGAGTGGATGCTGATAACGGTGGTGTGTATTTGCCTGTTCATTGGTGCCATGGGCAAGAGTGCGCAGTTCCCGTTGCATGTGTGGCTGCCCGATTCGATGGAAGGCCCGACGCCCATTTCGGCGCTGATTCACGCGGCCACGATGGTCACCGCCGGCATCTTCATGGTGACCCGCATGAGCCCGCTGTTCGAGCTGTCGGACACCGCGCTCAGCGTGGTCATGGTGATCGGTGCCATCACTGCGCTGTTCATGGGCTTTCTCGGCATCATCCAAAACGACATCAAGCGCGTGGTCGCGTATTCGACGCTGTCACAGCTCGGCTACATGACGGTGGCCCTCGGTGCGTCGGCGTATTCGGTCGCGGTGTTCCACCTGATGACCCACGCGTTCTTCAAGGCGCTGCTGTTTCTGGCAGCTGGCTCGGTGATCATCGGCATGCACCATGACCAGGACATCCGCAACATGGGTGGTCTGCGCAAGTACATGCCGATCACCTGGTTGACCTCGCTGCTCGGTTCATTGGCGCTGATCGGCACGCCGCTTTTTTCGGGGTTTTATTCGAAAGACAGCATCATCGAGGCGGTGCACGCCAGCCACTTGTGGGGCTCGGGGTTCGCCTACTTTGCAGTGATCGCGGGCGTGTTCGTCACCGCGTTCTATTCGTTCCGCATGTACTTTTTGGTGTTCCACGGCAGCGAGCGGTTTCACGACAAGCCGTATCCGCCAGAAGCGGCGCACGACGCGCACGGTGCCGCAGATGCAGATGCCGATGACGCCGGCGCCGCGCACGGTGCACCCGGCGCCCATGGCCAGGTGCCTGCGGCCGCGCAGGTGAACGGACGCACCCAAGTACACGCCGACGCACACGCCGGCGCACACGCAGCTGATCACGGACACGATCATCACCACGATCACACACCGCATGAATCTCCGTGGGTGGTCACGCTGCCGCTGGTGCTGCTGGCGATTCCGTCGGTCTTCATCGGCTATCTGACGATCGATTTCTTGCTGTTCGGCGATTTGTTCAAAGACTCGGTCTTCATCAACGCCGAACGCCATCCCGCGATGGAGGAACTGGCGCATGAATTCCACGGCGCGTGGTCGATGGCGCTGCATGCGTTGACGTCGTTGCCGTTCGTGCTGGCGCTGGCCGGCGTCGCCACTGCCTATGTTTTCTATTGCGTGAAGCCGGCCATACCGGCGTGGTTTGCGCGCACCTTCGCGCCCATCGTCACGTTGCTCGAAAACAAGTACTACCTCGACTGGTTCAACGAATATGTGTTGTCGGCTGGTGCCCGCTTGCTGGGCCGCGGTTTGTGGAAAGGCGGTGACGTGGCGTTCATCGACGGTGCGTTGATCGATGGCTCGGCCAGCGCCGTCGGTGGCTTGTCCGGCATCGTGCGTCGGCTGCAAACCGGCTATTTGTATTGGTACGCGTTGGTGATGATCCTGGGTCTGATGGGATTGATGACTTGGCAGCTGTGGCCCTATCTGGGCAACCTGTTGGGCCGCTGAGCGCCCGCGCAGGTCACGGATTCCGAAGCAACGCACAAAGAGAAAAAGAACATGGGTTTATTGAGCCTGGCCATTTGGTTGCCAATTTTTTCGGGCGCGGCGCTGCTGGCGTTGGGCCGTGAAGACCAGGCCACCACCGCACGTTGGTTGGCGCTCGTGGCATCGATTGCATCGTTTGCGGTCACGCTGCCGCTGATTGCCGGTTTCGATATCGGCACGGCGCAGATGCAATACGTCGAAAGCGTTGCCTGGATCGACCGCTTCAACGTGCGCTATCACCTGGGCGTCGACGGCATCTCGGTGTGGTTCGTGCTGCTCACCTCGTTCATCACCATCGTGGTGGTGGTGGCCGGTTGGGAGGTAATCACCGAGCGTGTGAACCAGTACATGGGTGCTTTTTTGATCCTGTCGGGCATCTTGATCGGTGTGTTTGCTTCGCTCGACGGGTTGTTGTTCTACGTGTTTTTCGAAGCCACGCTGATACCGATGTACATCATCATCGGCGTGTGGGGTGGGCCGCGCCGGGTCTACGCGGCATTCAAGTTTTTCTTGTACACGCTGGCCGGCTCGCTGTTGATGCTGATCGCGCTGATGTACCTGTACTTCAAGTCGGGCGGCAGCTTCGATCTACAGACCTGGCACCAGTTGCCGCTGCCGATGTCGGCGCAAGTGCCGCTGTTTTTTGCCTTCTTCGCAGCGTTCGCGGTCAAGGTGCCGATGTGGCCGGTACACACCTGGTTGCCCGACGCCCACGTGGAGGCACCCACCGGCGGATCGGTGGTGCTGGCCGCAATCATGCTGAAGTTGGGCGGCTACGGTTTCTTGCGCTTTTCGCTGCCCATCACGCCCGACGCGTCGCATGAGTACGCCTGGTTTGTGATCGCGCTGTCGCTGATCGCGGTGGTCTACATCGGTCTGGTGGCGCTGGTGCAGCAAGACATGAAAAAGCTGGTCGCCTACTCATCTATCGCGCACATGGGGTTCGTCACGCTGGGCTTTTTTCTGTTCAATGAAATTGGTACCTCGGGCGCATTGGTGCAAATGATTTCGCACGGCTTCGTGTCGGGTGCGATGTTCTTGTGCATCGGCGTGCTCTACGACCGGGTGCATTCGCGTGAAATCGCAAGCTACGGCGGCGTCGTCAACACGATGCCGGTGTTCACTGCGTTTGCGGTGTTCTTCGCGATGGCCAATTGCGGCTTGCCTGGCACCGCCGGTTTTGTCGGCGAATGGATGGTCATCTTGGGTGCCATCAAGGTGAACTTGTGGTTGGGTGCGTTGGCAGCCACCGCGTTGGTGTTCGGCGCGGCCTACACGCTGTGGATGGTCAAGCGGGTGTACTTCGGCAAAGTGGCCAACCACCACGTGGCCGAGTTGGCTGATTTGAACTCGCGCGAAACGCTGATATTTACGGTGCTCACCGCCGCCGTGTTGTGGATGGGCGTGTACCCCAAACCATTCACCGATGTGATGCACGTGTCGGTCACCGCTTTGCTAAAGCATGCAGCCGTTTCTAAATTGAACCCGACGATGTTCGGCATGGCCGGGTTGAACCCGCACGCGGGAGTTGCGTCTGCGTTTACGCCGCCCCACGTCACCGTGCCCAAGCTGAATTTGCCGCAGGAAGGCACCCCATGAACGCGATGAATTGGCCGGCGATTTATCCGCAGATGTTTTTGCTGTTCGCTGCCTGTGCGGTGGCGCTGGTGGACTTGTGGGTTATCGATCCGAAACGTCGCCTGACCTACTGGCTGACGCAGGGCACGTTGGCTGCCGTCGCGCTGATGTACCTGTACCAATACGACGAAGGCTTGTCGGTGTACGCGATGCAGCGCATGGTGGTGGCCGATCCGATGGGCAACCTGCTGGCGTTTTTTGCGAGCATTGCGGTGATGATTTCGCTGGCCTATGCGCGGCCTTACGCCGACACACGCGAGCTGCTGAAGGGCGAGTTGTTCACGCTCAGTTTGTTCTCACTGCTCGGCATTTGCGCCATGGTGTCGGCCAACAACTTCCTGGTGATCTACCTCGGCCTGGAGCTGATGAGCTTGTCGCTGTATGCGCTGACCGCGATGCGCCGCGACAGCCTCAACGCCACCGAAGCGGCGATGAAATACTTCGTGCTCGGGGCGCTGGCCAGCGGCTTCTTGTTGTACGGCCTGTCGATGATGTACGGCGCCACCGGGTCACTCGATATCGGTGAAGTGTTCAAGGCGATCAGCAGCGGCCAAATCAACAAGTCGGTGCTGGTCTTCGGCGTGGTGTTCGTCGTCGCGGGGTTGGGTTTCAAGCTCGGCGCGGTGCCATTCCACATGTGGGTGCCCGATGTGTACCAAGGCGCGCCGACGGCGGTCACGTTGTTGATTGGTGGTGCGCCCAAACTGGCCGCGTTCGCCATCACCATTCGCCTGCTGGTTGAAGGCATGTCGGGCATGGCCGAGCAGTGGCAGCAAATGCTGATCGTGCTGGCGGTCGCCTCCATGGCCATCGGCAACCTGGCGGCCATTGCGCAAAGCAACCTCAAGCGCATGCTGGCTTATTCGACGATTGCCAACATGGGCTTCATGCTGCTGGGCCTCACGCCCACGGTTATCGCGACCAACACTTTGTCGGCAGCCAATGGCTACAGCTCGTCAATGTTCTACGTGGTCACGTATGTGATGACGACCCTGGGCACGTTCGGCATCGTGATGCTGCTGTCGCGCGCCGGTTTCGAGTCCGAAAAAATCGACGACCTGAAAGGCCTGGCACGCCGCAGCCCCTGGTACGCCGGGGTGATGGCGATCTTCATGTTTTCGCTCGCCGGCTTGCCACCGACGGTGGGTTTTTACGCCAAGTTCAGCGTGCTGCAAGCCATCGTGGTAACCGGCGTCGACGGCTACATCTACCTGGCACTGGCCGCCGTAGTGTTCTCGCTCGTCGGCGCTTTTTACTACCTGCGCCTTGTCAAGGTGATGTATTTCGATGAGCCGACCGAAACCGCGCCGATCACTGCCTCGGGCGAAGTGCGCGCGCTGATTTCGCTCAATGGTGCGGCAGTGTTGTTGTTCGGCTTGCTGCCTGGCGGGCTGATGGCGTTGTGCGTTACCGCGATCGGCAAGGCGCTGACGACCTGAGCGCGTGAGAGTCTGTCGTTCATGTTTGCTCACCATGCCGAAAAACGCCCGCCCGTCGTTGCAAATGTGCGCCATAGCCCAAGCTACGGCGGTGCTTTGCGCCTAGGCCGACCGTCCTTCGACACGTCGCCCGGGCGCGCCCGAAAAACGTTCACGCTTTGAGGCCACGCGGTTGAGCAACACCCCGGGCGACGCACACCTGCGCGAAGTGCAGATCGACACTGAGCAGGTTTACCGCGGTCACTTTCTCGATGTGCGGCGCGATTTGGTGCGCCTGCCGAACGGTGCCACCGCCACGCGCGAATACATCGTCCACCCCGGCGCGGTGATGATCGTGCCGCTGCACGACGATGGCCGCATCGTTGTCGAGCGGCAGTTTCGTTATCCGGTCGGCCGGGTCATGCTGGAGTTTCCAGCCGGCAAGATCGACGCGGGTGAAGCGCCGCTGGTTTGCGCCGTGCGCGAGCTGGCCGAAGAAACCGGCTACCGCGCTTGCGAATGGGCCCGCGCCGGGCTGCTGCACAACGCGATGGCGTATTCCACTGAAGGCATCGAGGTGTGGTTTGCGCGCGGCCTGACCGCGGGCACGCCGCAGCTCGACGAAGGTGAGTTTGTCGACGTTGCCAGTGCCACGCTCGACGAGTTGGAGGCTGCTGCCTGTGCCGGCACGCTCACCGATGCAAAAACACTGGTCGGCATGTTGTGGCTGCGCCATTGGCGCGCAGGCCGCTGGCCGCTGGTGTGGACGCGCTCTGGCGATTGACGCACGAGCGCGCAGCGTGAGCAGCGTTTTGGCGAGGGCGAGGGCGTCGGCAAATCGACTCAGTGATCCGTCGGCAAGCGTGGTGCGTGGCACAAACACCAGCCCGCGCGCGACGCGCAGCCGTTCAGCCGCATCAATAATTCTCCGATGAAAGTTTTAAACCTGCGCTGCGCTGCTGAGCACTGCTTTGAAGGCTGGTTCACATCCGAGGCCGACTACCTGAGTCAGACCGAAGGTGGCCTGCTGGTGTGCCCCCTGTGTGGCAATCACACCGTGCGCCGCATGCCGTCGGCACCGCATGTGTGGAGCGCATCGGCGCGGGCCATGACGGCACCGCGTGAAGCGCGTGAACGGGCGGCGGCCGAGTCGACTGCAGAAACGGCAGTGCCGGCCGGCGCGGTGGATGCAATCGCGGGCGAAACCGCAAGCAGGGCGGCAAACAAAATGGCAAGGGATGCGACAAGAGATGCGGCAAGCCCAACAGCAAGCGCAGCGTCAAGCGACTCGGTAGTCGACCGCAGCCCACGCGCCGAATCGGCCCACGCCGCATCGTCTGGCGTCGAATCCCGCACGCTGCAATCCGCGTGGCTGCGCGCCGTGCGGCATGTCATCGACAACACCGATGACGTCGGTACCCAGTTCGCTGAGGAAGCACGCCGCATCCACTACGGCGAAGCCAGTGACCGCGCCATACGCGGCACCACCACCGCCGACGAAGCAGCTGCACTGCAAGACGAAGGCATCGAGGTGATGGCGATTCCGATGCCCGCAGCGTTCAAGGGGTCGCTGCAGTAGGCGACGCAGGGCAAGCGCGCGTGCCCGCCGGATTACGGTGATCGACCCCCCCAAAACGGTGGGGCCGCGTGCGCCTGTCAAGTGATACCTTCCGTAACAGGTTAAGGCGAAGGTTGACGATTCACCGTCTCGGGAGTTGTATGTACGAAGACCGGTTTTTGCAGGTGATGCACGCGCGTAACGCGGCCGATTTGAAGCACTGGTTAGTCGCGTTTGCAGCGCACCATGAATTCCCTGTGATGTGCGGCTTCATTGCGATGGATCAGCCTGCCGCACCGACTGAATTCATACCGGTCGACAACTTGCCGTCGGGGTTCGAGGTCTACGCCGACGACGACGACCGATGCTCAATCGACGTCGTGATGCAGCACTGCAAAGTGAGCAGCTTGCCAATGATGTTCGACAGATCAACTTACATCGAAGCTGGGCAAGAACATTTTTGGCAGCAATCTGCGCAGTTCGGGCTTGAAACGGGTCTTTCCGTTGCGGTTCACTTGCCGCAGGGCCGGCATTTCAATTTCTCGATGGACCGCGCGAAACCCCTGCCCAAACGCCGCGATCAGCTCACCCGCTTGCTGTGCGAACTGCAGCTCATGGCCGTAGTGGCATCGGACACCGCATTCCGCACGCTGGTCACGCCCGACCAGCTACGCACCACTGCCAAGCTGACCCCGCAGGAGTTGCGCTGCTTGCAGTGGACCGCCACGGGTCTCACTGCGTTTGCGGTCGGCGAGAAGCTGAACATTTCACAACGCACCGCCGTCAAGCACCTGCACAACGCGATGCACAAGCTGGGCTGCAGCGGCAAACACCAGGCTGCGATGGCGGCCGCGCGCGCCGGGTTGATTACGTTGTGAGTTTGGTTCGATTCGGCGTGGGCGGCACCTTCGGATCGGTCGCCGCATAGCCGACTCGCCTGGTCGATAAGCCGAGTCAGCCAGCCGAGTCGACCAGCTGGGTCGACCAGCTGGGTCGACGAGCAGTATCTGCGAGCCGGCTCTGCGAGCCGGCTCTGCGAGCGGTAGCGAAGCTCAGCCGGGCGTGGCAGACGACGCGCCAGCTGCCAGCGCATGCGCCCGGTACAAGCGCCAGCGCACGTGCACGGCGCATGCGGTGAACAGCGCAACGCACAGTGCGACTTCACCGCCCGCCAGCCAGGCACCGATGCCTTTATCGCCCGCAGCGCGAATCACGCCTTCAGTGAAGTACAGCCAAATCATCAGGCTGACCCAGCGGTAGGTGTACATCCGGTTTTTCAGCAAACCGACCAGCGGAATCGCCAGTGGCAGCACCTTGAAGGCGAGTGTTTTGTTGCCGGTAGGGGCCAGCACCAACTCCCACGCCAGACCCAACACGATCAATCCCAGCAGACTGCCGACCGCCAGCGCGCGAGTCCAGTTGGCGATGGGCGGTGCGGGTTCAGCGTGGTAGGGCACGCCAGCAGTGGCTGCATCGACATCCGGCTGCGCGGCACTAATTTGGGCGTTGCGTTCACTTGCGATCGCGGCGAAATCGGTACCAGCGGCAGCTTCAATCGGGGCTTGGTGCGAATTCATCGATGGCATTATCCGGCGATGCAGTTCCCGGTAAAACCCAAGGCCACGCAGCGTGAATCCTGGCGCGACTGGCTGGTGGTGTGGTGGCAGACGCTACAGACCTGGCCCTGGCTCGACACGCTGTGCACGTTGCGACTGCGTTTTCGCGAAGACCGGTTGGGCTTGACGGCCAGCAGCCTGACGTTCACCACCTTGATTTCGCTGGTGCCGTTGTTCACCGTGATGCTGGCGGTGTTCTCGGCCTTCCCGATGTTCTCGACCTTTCAGGGCGCGTTGGAAAAGTACTTTTTGCAAGCACTGGTGCCTAACGGCATTGCGCGGCCGGTGTTGGCCGCGCTCACGCAGTTTGCAGGCAAGGCGAGTCAGCTGGGCACATTGGGTTTGCTGCTGTTGGTGGTCACTGCGCTGGCATTGATGTTGACCATCGACCGCACCTTGAATGCGATTTGGCGGGTGCCGACCTCGCGGCCGATTACGCAGCGGGTGCTGGTCTATTGGGCCGCGGCGACCTTGGGGCCGCTGCTGCTGGGCATCAGTTTGACGATGACGTCGTACGCCATTTCGGCATCGCGCGGCGTCGTGGGTTACCTGCCGGGCGGCGTCGCGATGTTGTTGCAAGCGGTGCAGTTCGGCTTGCTGGCGCTCGGCATGGCGGCGCTGTTCCATTACGTGCCGAACACCCATGTGCAGTGGCGCCATGCGCTGTCGGGTGGGCTGTTTGTTGCGGTGGGGTTTGAGCTGGCCAAGCGCGCGCTGGGTTGGTATTTGTTGCAAGTGCCGTCGTATTCGACGATTTACGGTGCCTTCGCCATCGTGCCGATTTTTCTGATTTGGCTGTACTTGGGTTGGGTGATCTTGCTGCTGGGCGCAGTGATTGCGGCCTATGCGCCAACGTTGCAATTGCGGGTGGTGCAGCGCAACCATTTGCCGGGTTATCGATTCGAGCTGGCCGTGGCGGTGCTGCGCAGCCTGGCTGATGCACGGCAGGCCGACGGACGCGGGCTCAGCGCGCACCGCATCGCCGACGCGCTCAACGCCGACCCGCTGCAAATAGAACCTGCGCTCGACGCCTTGGTGGCGATTGATTGGGTAGGGCGCCTGGATGAACCCGGCGGCGCGCGCCATGTGTTGCTGTGCGACCCCGACCGAACCGCTGCAAATACCTTGGTCGCCGCAATGCTGCTCGATCCGTCACCCCGCATGGCAGCGTTTTGGCGGCGCGCCCACTTCGACCAGATGACGGTGCGCGACTTGATCGCCGGCTGACCGCAGACGCAGACCGCCGCGCAGTTTTGCGTCTATATTGATTGCGTCATCCATGCACCCGAGGAGAGCGACATGAAGGTCACCCAAATCTTGTCCGCCAAGGGCGCCACGCTGTTCACCGTCAGCCCCGACACCCCGCTCGCAGACGCGCTGCAAACGATGGCCGACAAAGACATCGGCTCATTGGTCGTGATGGAACACGGCGACCTGGCCGGCATGTTGACCTTTCGTGAAGTGATCCAAGCGGTGGTGCGCAATGGCGGCAGCGTGGGCACGTTGATCGTGCGCAGCGTGATGGACGACTGCCCGCTCACCTGCACGCCGGACACCGACATGGATGAAGTGCGCCGCATGATGCTCGGCCGCCATGCGCGTTACATGCCGGTGATGACGCAGCGCACGCTGATGGGCGTGATTTCGTTTTACGACGTGGCCAAAGCCGTGGTCGATGGCCAAGACTTCGAGAACCGCATGCTCAAGGCCTACATACGCGATTGGCCTGTCGACGCGGGCGACGCCGCAATCACCTCGGGTTCCATCGGCAAACCTGCTGGCTGACACCGCCGCGCGTGTTCCCTGTCCCCGGTCCAGCCGGCCTTGCGCACGGCGTGAGCGGTTCGGGGTTCCGCAACCACCGCGCAACCCGCACCAGCGCCCGTGCCCGCCCACTTCCCTGCATCGAAAGCCCCACGCCATGTCCGGCAGCACCCTCGGTCATTTGTTCAGCGTCACCAACTTCGGCGAGAGCCATGGGCCCGCCATCGGCTGCGTGATCGACGGCTGTCCGCCGGGCATGGCGCTGTGCGCGGCCGACATCCAGCCCGATCTGGACCGCCGCCGCCCCGGCACCAGCCGCCACGTCACGCAGCGCGATGAGCCCGATGCGGTAGAAATTTTGTCGGGCGTGTTCGAAGGGCTGACCACCGGCACGCCGATCTGTTTGCTGATCCGCAACACCGACCAGCGCAGCAAGGACTACGGCAACATCCTGCAGACGTTTCGCCCCGGTCATGCTGACTACACCTACTGGCACAAATACGGGCTGCGCGATCCGCGCGGCGGTGGCCGCTCGTCGGCGCGCCTGACGGCACCGATGGTCGGTGCCGGTGCGGTGGCCAAAAAATGGCTGCATCAGCACCACGGCATCACCTTCAGCGGGCACATGTCGCAACTGGGCGATTTGGTGATTCCGTTTGAGTCGCTGGCGCACGTACCGAACAACCCGTTTTTTGCCGCCAACCAGTCCGACATTGCGCGCCTCGAGGCCTACATGGACGACTTGCGCAAAGCCGGCGATTCATGCGGTGCGCGCATCGAGGTGGCAGCACACGGCGTGCCGGTCGGCTGGGGCGAGCCGCTGTTCGACAAGCTCGATGCCGACATCGCCCACGCGATGATGGGCATCAACGCGGTCAAGGGCGTCGAGATCGGTGCCGGTTTCGCCAGCGTGGCGCAACGCGGCACCACGCACGGCGATGAACTGACTCCGCAAGGGTTTCGCGGCAACAACGCCGGCGGCGTGCTCGGCGGCATTTCGACCGGCCAAGACATCACGGTGTCGATCGCGATCAAGCCGACCAGCTCGATCCGCAGCCCGCGCGAGTCGATCGACCTCGACGGCCAACCCTCGGTAGTTGAAACCTTTGGCCGCCACGACCCGTGCGTCGGCATACGCGCCACGCCGATTGCCGAAGCCATGCTGGCCTTGGTGCTCATGGACCACGCGCTGCGCCACCGCGCACAGTGCGGCGACGTACGTGTTGCCAGCGTGGCGATCGCGGCCTCGTTGTCGTCATCGGTTGCGTCATCGGTTGCGTCGCCCACGCCAGCGCCCAAGCCGCGTTGAACTGGTCGACACTGCGCTGCGACGCAATCGGTGCGCAACACACACCACTGCACAAGGTGCCCGCCGCATCCTCATGACCACCGCCCCGGTGATAGGCCTGATATTGACCGGTGGTGGTGCGCGCGCGGCGTACCAAGTCGGCGTGCTGCAAGCACTGGCGCAGATTCGCCGCGACGCGCAAGGCAGCCAGCCAGGTCCGCTCGGCCACGCGGGCGACCGCACCAATCCGTTCGATGTCATCGCAGGCACCTCGGCCGGTGCCATCAACGCAGCCGCACTGGCTTGCCGCGCCGATGATTTCGACGGCGCGGTGGCCACGCTGGTCGATACCTGGTCGCACTTTCGCGCCCGCCAGGTTTACCGCACCGACACCTTCGGCATGGCCCGCACCGGGGCCCGCTGGTTGACGATGCTGTCGATCGGTTGGGTGCTGGCGCATTGGCAGCAAGCGCAGCCGCGTTCACTGCTCGACAACAGCCCGTTGCGTGAGTTGCTGACCGACCTGGTGCCGGTGCACCGGCTGCGCGAGATGATGCAAGCCGGGCACCTGAAGGCGCTGGCGGTGACGGCATCGGGCTACAGCTCGGGCCTGCATGTCACGTTCTACGACACGCTGTCGAACGGCATGTCGTGGAACCGTTCGCAGCGGGTGGCGGTGCACCAGCCCATCACCATCGACCACCTGTTGGCCTCGTCGGCGATACCGTTCGTGTTCCCCGCGGTGCCGCTAGGCATCGGCGATCAGCGTGAATATTTCGGTGACGGCTCGATGCGCCAATCGGCTCCCATTTCACCGGCTATTCACTTAGGCGCGGAGCGTGTTTTTATCGTCGGCGCAGGGCGCATGCACGAACCGCCACCGCCGCCGGGTGGCCGCCCCGGCAGCGGCGAATACCCGAACCTGGCGCAAATTGCCGGGCATGCGCTGTCGAATATTTTTCTCGACGCGCTGGCGGTCGATATCGAACGGCTGCACCGCATCAACAAAACGCTCTCGCTGCTCGAGCCAGAAGCGCGTGCGCGAAGCGAACTGCGGTCCATCGGCGTGCTGGTCGTTGCACCCAGCCAACGCCTCGATGACATTGCGGCGCGCCACCTTGCCAGCCTGCCGAAAGCCGTACGCACCCTGCTGCACGGCGTCGGCGTGTCGGGCTACGGCGCGCAGGCGCGCGGTGCGGCGTTGGCCAGTTACCTGTTGTTCGAATCTGCTTACACACAGGAACTGATGGCGCTCGGGGTGGCCGATACGCTGGTGCGGCGTGAAGAAATCACGTACTTCTTCGGCTGGAACCGCCAGCCTGCCGCGTATGCACCGATAACCAGTCAAACGACCATCGACGGTGATGCAGCCCGGGCACACCGTGTGCCAGTCAGTTCACAGGACGCAGCCACCACGCCGTGACGCGCGGTGCCGCTCCGCCACCAGGAGGCCCCGCATGCATGACGCCCACACCCAACTGATTGCGCGGTTTTATGCCGCCTTCGCGCAGCGCGACGCCGCAGGCATGGCGGCGTGTTGCCATGCCGACATCCATTTCACCGACGCCACTTTCGATTTGCGTGGCCCCAAAGTGCGGCTGCTGTGGCAGATGCTGTGTGCCGCCGAACGCGACTTGCGCATCGACGTGCGTGATTTGTGCGCCAACGAATCGTGGGGCAGCGCCCAATGCGACGCGCACTACACCTTCCCGGACACCGGCCGCATGGTGCGCAACCGCATCGACGCCGAGTTCGCATTTCGCGACGGCCTCATCGTGCGACACATCGACAGCTTCGATTTTTGGGCCTGGTCACGCCAGGCGCTGGGCACCCCGGGATGGTTGCTCGGTTGGTCTGAGGCGCTGCGCAGCAAAGTGCGGGTGCGGGCGGGCGAGCGGTTGAATGCGTTTGCCCAAGCGTAGCGCGCCGAGGTGTAAGAACCATGCGGCCGCGACGACACAAGAGTTCCTTTGATTCCTGGGCCCACGCGATGAAACCTACCCACTTTCTGATTGCTTCTTCTTTGTGGTTTGCCGCCTCGCTGGCGCAGGCTTTGACGATTGCGCCGTACAGCGCCGCTGCGTTGGAAGCGGCGCAAAAGGCCGACGCACCGGTCGCCTTGCATTTCCACGCGCCGTGGTGCCCGACTTGCAAAGCGCAAAGCAAAACGCTGAACGATTTGAAGACCGATGCGGCGTTGGACATCACCGTGTTGACGGTCGACTACGACCGCGAGGTCGAGCTGCGAAAGCAACTCAAGGTGCGCAGCCAGTCGACCTTGATCGTCTACCGCGGTGCGGTCGAGCGTGCCCGCCTGGCCGGTGAAACCCAGGCTGAGCCGCTGAAGGCTGCGTTGCAAACCGCGTTGTGATCGGCGTGACACCGCGGGCCGGTTTGGCCGGGTCCGCGGGGGTTGCCGCATTCGCGTGTGCGGCTACTTTTGCAATCACTTTTGCGACCATGTTCGCCACCACTTTTGCGACCTGACCGTGTTCACCATCACCGGCTCTGAACTGGCGCTGAGCCTCGCCGCCGGCAGCCTCACCACGCTGTCGCCGTGCGTGTTTCCGTTGTTGCCGCTGGTGGCCGGTGGCGCGTTGCAAGGGCACCGCGCAGCACCTGTTGCGATGGGTGTGGGCATGGCAGCGTCGTTCGCACTGATCGGTGTGCTGGTCGGCAGCGTCGGGCAATCGATCGGCATCGACAGCACCTCGGTGCGCTGCGCGGGCGGTGCGATGTTGGTGGCTTTCGGGTTGGTCATGTTGGTGCCGGCGCTCGATGCGCAATTCAGCCGCTGGATGACGCCGGTGGCCACGCTCGCACACACCGCAGGCGCGCGCATCGAACGCACATCGCTGCGCGGCGCGTTGGCGCTGGGCGCATTGCTCGGCCTGGTCTGGAGCCCGTGCTCCGGGCCGCTGCTGGGATCAGCTCTGGCGCTGGCGGCGAGCGACGGCGATGCAGGCCGCGGCGCGCTGATCCTCGGCGTGTTCGGCATCGGCGCAGCGACGCCGCTGGTGGCTGTGGCCTACGCGTCGCGGGCCAGTTTTTCGCGGCTGCGCGGCTGGGTGATGGGCAGCGCGGTAGTCGTCAAACGGGTGTTCGGCGGCGTACTGATGGCGGTCGGTGTGGCCATCTTGACCGGCGTCGACAAACGCATCGAGGCGCAGGTCAACAACTGGCTGCCCGAGGCGTGGCTTGCACTGCTGACGCGCTTTTGATGCCGTCGTGGTGATCGGCACATGCGCCACATGCGCCACATTGCGGCCAGCCGGCGCAGGCGGGCGGGCATGGTCGGCCGCTGTTCAGTTGACCGGGCTGCCTGAGCCCCACGAAGCTCCATGGTCGCGCCAGCAGACCGTTCGACGGGCCCGTCCTGAGGTTGACGACGAGCTCAGACCGAACGGTTGAGCGCGGCATTGGGTTCGGCTCCACGAGTCTCGCCTGGCCGGCTGTGGCCTCACCAGTGAACCGGTGACCGACAACATGCTCCGGCCAACGGGCTTCGGTGATGGCAGCCCAGATAATCCTGAGTCGTGCCGCCGCAAAAAATACAGCGCTTCGCTGACTTTTCCGTCGCGTGCCCCGGTTGAACGGGTGCTGCGCTGCGGCACCACCTCGCCATTCGATTTACCAATGCACCAAGGACCCGCTATGAAACTGATGGACTACGGCCTGAAGCCACTCGATCACCGAAACCCGGCCCCTGCGCACACCCAGGCCGATGGCCTGTTGCGGCGCACCTTCGTGATGACCTCGTTGGCCTCCGGCTTCGCAGTGGCGTCGAACCCGGTGCTGGCGCAGGCCATCACCACCGACGCCAAAGGCCTGCTGGCCGGTGAGGTCAGCATTCCGGTGGCCGGCGGCACGATCGCCGGCTACCGCGCGATGCCGGTCAAGTCCGGCAAACACCCGGTGGTGCTGGTGGTGCAAGAGATATTCGGCGTGCACGAGCACATCAAAGACGTGTGCCGCCGCTACGCCAAGCTGGGCTACTACGCGATTGCGCCCGAGCTGTTTGCGCGCCAGGGCGATGTGTCGAAGCTGTCCGACATCGGTGAGATTTTGTCGACCGTGGTGTCGAAGGTACCCGATGCGCAAGTCAATGCCGACCTCGATGCGACCGTCGCGTTTGCCCGCGCCAGTGGCCGGGCCAACGCCGACCGCCTCGGCCTGGTGGGCTATTGCTGGGGTGGCCGCGCGGCCTGGATTTACGCGCACCACAACCCTAAACTCAAAGCCGCGGTGGCGTACTACGGCCTGCTCGACGGCATGAAAGCCGACATCAAACCGCTCGACCCGGTCGACGTTGCGGCGCAAATCAAGGTGCCGGTGCTGGGCTTGTATGCGGCCATCGACGGCTTCGTGAAGCCCGAAGTGATCGACAAAATGACGGCCGGTTTACGCACCGGTAGCAGTGGCTCGGAGATCGTCATCTTCCCCAACGTCAACCATGGCTTCAACGCCGATTACCGACCCACCTACGACAAAACCGCCGCCACCTACGCAGCGCAACTCGCCCACCGCTGGCTCACCGACCACGGCGTTTGACGCAGGCCAGCGTGCCAGGTCTTTAATTTTGCGGCTGCAAACTCCAGCCGGCCATTCGTTACCTTCTAGTTCTCATTCTTTTTCCTGTACCGAAAGCGTTCCATGCATCCATCTCGCCACCTAGTCTCCACTTTGATTTCTGCCGCGCTGCTGGCAGGCGGCCTGTCGGCAGCCGTGGCCGCCCATGCGCTCGACCCGGCTGCGACTGCACCGGTGGCTGCTGCGAGTGCGGCCGCGCCCGCGGCCGCCGGTGTTGCCCCGGTTGTTGCCCCGGTTGCTGCCCCCGCAGCAGCCCAGCCGCTCCCCGTGGCCATAGTCACCACGCTGAACCAGTTGTCCGGTGGGCCGCACGCGGGCTTGCGCGCCAACCATGCCAAGGGCGTTTTGGTCAGTGGCATGTTCACGCCAGCGAAGGGCGCACTGGCATTCAGCAAGGCTGCGCATTTCGCGAAAGCCGTGCCGGTGCTGGTGCGTTTTTCTAACGCCACCGGCGTGCCGACGATGCCCGACGCCGACGCCAACTCGTATCCACACGGCATCGCCATTCGCTTCCAGCTGCCGCGCAACAACACCACCGACATCGTCAGCATTTCGTCGAACGGTTTCCCGGTCGCCACACCCGAAGAGTTTTTGGGTTTGCTGCAAGCGGTAGCCAACAGCGGGCCCGAGGCCGCCAAGCCGTCGCCGATCGAGCAGTTTTTAGGCAGCCACCCGGCCGCTGCCAAGTGGGTCAGCGCGCCCCGGCCCGCACCGGACAGCTTCGGCACGCTGGCGTTTTTCGGTGTCAATGCATTCAAGTTCACCAACGCCAAAGGCGTCAGCCACTTTGCGCGATACCAAATCTTGCCGGTGGCCGGTGAGCACGCGCTGGACGCCGCTGCAGCAGCCAAGGCCGCGCCGAATTACCTGATGGACGAGTTGCCACAGCGCATCGCAAAAGCACCGGTTCAATTCCGTTTGGTTGCACAAATCGCGGAGGCGGGTGACAGCACCACCGACTCCACCGTGGTGTGGCCGGCCGAGCGCAAGCTGGTCGAGCTGGGCACACTCAGCCTCACCCGCACCTACATGGAGCAAGTCAAATCGCAACAGGCGCTGATGTTCAATCCGTTGACGCTGACGGCAGGCATCGAGCCGTCGGCCGACCCGATTTTGCTGGCGCGCCCCAGTGCCTATGCGGTCAGCTTCAGTCAACGCGCAAAGTGAATTTGCGCAAGCCACCAGCTTGGCGAGCATGACCTCGCAGACGCAGACGCAGGCGGTGGTCCGATGGCTGACGCCAGCATCGGACGCCGCCACCTCAAACTGTCAGCTCATATAGACCTGACCCCACCGGAGCATCTCCATGATCGACCTGTACTACTGGACCACACCCAACGGCCACAAGATCACGATGTTTCTGGAAGAGGCTGCGCTGCCTTACCGCATCGTGCCGGTGAACATCGGGCGCGGTGACCAGTTCAAGCCCGACTTCCTGCGCATTTCGCCGAACAACCGCATGCCGGCCATCGTCGACCACGCGCCGGCGGACGGTGGCGCGGCGATACCGGTGTTCGAGTCGGGCGCAATCCTTTTGTACCTGGCCGACAAAACGCGCAGCTTCATCGCGCAAGACATCCGCGGCCGCAACGCCGCGCTGCAATGGCTGTTTTGGCAGATGGGTGGGTTGGGGCCGATGGCTGGGCAAAACCACCATTTCGTTCAATACGCGCCCGAGAAAATTCCCTACGCAATCGATCGCTACGTCAAAGAAACCGCCCGGTTGTATGCCGTTCTCAACAAGCGACTCGGCGAGATGGCGGCACTTGGCCACGACTACATCGCAGGCAGTTATTCGATAGCCGACATGGCCAGCTTTCCGTGGGTGGTGTTGCATGAGCGGCAGCAGCAATCGTTCGACGACTTCCCGCACATCGCGCGCTGGTTCGAGCGCATCCAGGCGCGGCCCGCCACCGAACGCGCCTATGCACGCGGCAAAGAAATCAGCAGCGCGCCGGTGGTCGATGAGGAGTCACGCAAGGTGCTGTTCGGCCAGGATGCTGGCATCGTGCGCAAGCCCAACTGATGCTGCCGGTGATGACCACCTACCGCAGCGCGCTGATTGTTGGTGCGGGCCCGAAGCTCGGTGCCAGTTTGGCGCGCGCATTCAGCCGCGACGGTGGCATGCAGGTGCTGGTGGCTGCGCGCCAGCCGGATCGCTTGCAGCCGCTGTGCGACGAGTTGGGAATCCGTGCGTTGCGTTGTGATGCCACCGATGCCGCTGACGTGGCCGCCTTGTTTGCCGAAGCCGGTGCGCAATTCGGCGGCGCACCCGAGGTGGTGGTCTACAACGCCAGCCGCCGGGTGCACGGCCGCTTCATCGAAATCGATGCCGCCGCCATGGCCGACGCAATGCAGGTGACTGCGCACGGCGCATTCCATGTGGCCCAACACGCCGCGCGGGGCATGCTGCCGCACGGCAAAGGGGCGATCGTGTTGACCGGTGCCACCGCCGGTATCAAAGGCTTTGCACAGTCGGCGGCCTTTGCAATGGGCAAGTTTGCGTTGCGCGGTTTGGCGCAAAGCCTGGCCCGCGAACTGGGGCCACAAGGCATACACGTGGCGCATGTGGTGATCGACGGCTTGATACGCGACCGTGGCCTGCCATCGAGCGCCGAAGCCGACCAGCAACTCGACCCCGACGCGATTGCCGCGAGCTACCTGCACCTGCTGTCGCAGCATCGCAGCGCCTGGAGTTACGAGCTGGATTTGCGGCCATACGCTGAACGGTTTTGACGCCGCTCGCCCGCCGGGTGTTGTGTCAGTCACGCAGCAGGGCTGCGTGGTGCGTCAGTCACGCAGCGTTGCCGCGTGGTGGCGCAGGTGGTCTTCAATAAAACTGGCGATGAAGTAATAGCCGTGGTCGTAGCCCGCGTGGCGGCGCAGCGTCAGCGGCTGACCGACGTCGTGGCACGCGGCTTCCAGGCGTTCGGGTTGCAACTGCTCGACCAAAAACTTGTCGGCCAGACCTTGGTCGATCAACAGCGCCGGCAGCCGTGCGCCACCGCGAATCAATTCGCACGCATCGTGTGCGGCCCATGCCGATGCATCGGCACCGAGGTAGCCGGTGAACGCCTTGACGCCCCACGGGCAGTGTAGGGGGGCGGCAATCGGCGCGAATGCCGACACGCTGCGGTAAAGGCCGGGATGGCGCAGCGCCAACGTCAACGCGCCATGGCCGCCCATCGAGTGGCCGAACACGCCACATCGCTCAGCGCGCAAACCGAAGTGCGCCGCCAACACCGCGGGCAGTTCGCGCGTGATGTAGCTTTCCATGCGCCAGTGGGTGGCCCACGGCGCTGCGGTCGCATCGAGATAAAAACCGGCTGCGTGGCCGAAGTCCCAACTGGCGTCGGCACCGGCCACGCCAGTAGCGCGTGGGCTGGTGTCGGGCGTGATCAGCATCAAGCCCAGCTCAGCGGCCACGCGTTGCGCACCGGCCTTGATGGCAAAGGTTTCTTCGTTGCAGGTGAGGCCCGCCAGCCACACCAACGCGGGCGCCGCAGCTGCGTTCGGTCGCATTGCCTGCGGCGGGCGGTACACGCCGAAGCGCATCGGCAAACCAATCGTGCTGGACGGGTGGCGATAAAAGCCCTGCACGCCACCGAAGCAGGCGTGTTCAGACAACGTTTCTATGCCGGTGGTCATCAAGCCGCTTCCTAGAAAACCACCACCGCACGGATCGACTCACCGCGCTTCATCAAATCGAAGCCGTGGTTGATGTCGTCGAGCTTCAAGCGGTGGGTGATCAGCGGGTCAATCGTGATCTTGCCGTCCATGTACCAGTCGACGATCTTCGGCACATCGGTGCGCCCGCGTGCGCCGCCGAACGCCGAGCCTTCCCACTTGCGCCCGGTCACCAACTGGAAAGGCCGCGTGCTGATTTCAGCACCCGCTTCGGCCACGCCGATGATGATGCTGCGGCCCCAGCCTTTGTGCGTGCACTCGAGCGCCTGGCGCATCACCTGCGTATTGCCGATGCACTCGAAGCTGTAGTCGGCACCGCCATCGGTCAGCTGAACAATCGCGTCGACGATGTTCGGGTGGTCCTTCGGATTCAAAAAGTGCGTCATGCCGAATTGCCGAGCCATCGCTTCGCGGGCCGGGTTCAAATCCACCCCGATGATCTTGTCGGCACCGACCATCTTCGCGCCCTGAATCACGTTCAAGCCGATGCCGCCCAGGCCGAACACCACCACGTTCGCACCGGCTTCCACCTTGGCGGTGAACAGCACCGCGCCGATGCCGGTGGTGACGCCGCAGCCGACGTAGCACACCGTATCGAACGGCGCGTCGGGCCGAATTTTCGCCAGTGCAATTTCGGGCGCCACGATGAAGTTGCTGAAAGTCGAGGTGCCCATGTAATGCAGGATGGGTTTGCCATTCAACGAAAAGCGGCTGCTCGCATCGGGCATCAGCCCCTTGCCTTGCGTGCCGCGAATCAACTGGCACAAATTGGTTTTGCGTGACAAGCAAAACTTGCAGCTGCGGCACTCGGGCGTGTACAGCGGGATCACATGGTCGTCGCGCTTGAGCGATGTCACACCCGGCCCCACCTCGACCACCACACCCGCGCCTTCATGGCCCAGGATGGCCGGGAACAACCCTTCCGGATCGGCACCCGACAGCGTGTAGTAATCGGTGTGGCACAAACCGGTGGCCTTGATTTCCACCAACACCTCACCCGCCTTCGGGCCCTCGAGGTCAACGGTTTCAACAGTCAGCGGTGAGCCGGCCTTCCAGGCCACAGCGGCGCGGGTCTTCATGGGGGTTCTCCAAAAAATTCGGGTGGGGTAACGGGCTTGATTGGCGGCTCAACCGGAACGCAGCCAACTCGTCGGTTGGCAAGAATATGGCAAGACAAACTTGCGCTGCGTTGACAAGCGATCGAAGTTTTTAGCGAGGAGCCTTGGTAAACCAAGCGGCACAGCGTCACGTCCATTTCGACAGCTTCTGATGCGTTCGAAGTTTGCGTGTGTTGGTCGTTGACTACTGTGAAAGTTAAAAGACCTGACCCCAAGCACCGCTATAAAGGTTAAAAGACCTGACCCCAAGTACCGGATGCGTTCAAAGTTTGCGTGTATGAGTCGTTAAACACTATGAAAGTTAATAGACCTGACTCCAAGTACCGCTTGACCCCAAGTACCGACACCGTCTTGCAGTCAATGGGGTCAAGAAAGCGGGGTCCAACAAAACGGGGTCAGGTCTTCAACAGTTCACTACGTTCGTCTTCTTTTTGCATTCAGCTCTTCGAGTTCGAATGCGGCAACGCCACCATGATCGGCTGCCCCGGCACGGTGCAGCCGGTGTCGCAGCAGCGGCCGGGTTGGCGGTTTTGGGTGATGGGGCGCGGTGCGGTGCCTAACTGCTGCGTCATCTCATCGGACAGCACGCCGCGGTCTAGCAGGCGTTCGACCAGTGCGACTTTGTTGCCGACCGGGTAGTTGCGCCAAATTTCTTGCTTCATTGCCGCCGGTGAGCCGCCGCCGTGCAGGCTGATGACGGAGTACCAGCCGCCTTGGTACGACGCGGTCAGGTCTTCGATGAAACGGGCGACTTCGATGCGCTTGTCGTACGGCACCGCCGGGTTGGCACGCAGCACTTCCGCGAGGGTAGCGGCTGTCGCGGGGTTGTGGTCTTCGTCGGGGCCGGGCAGGGCCACGATCAAGCCGCCTGACACCTCGTGCGCCAGGCGGTGCATGTCGTAGATCTGGGTGGCAAGCAGCAACTTGCCGATGTTGGAAAACACCGGTTCGGGCATAAAGCTGCCGCTGAATTCGTCGCGTGTGCCGTACACGCTGGCGGCCACGCCGCAGGCAAAAAACCCTTCGGTGATTTTGATCAGCTCGACCATCGGTTCGCGCAGGTTGGCTTTTTCGCCGGGGTCGAAGCCATTGGCCTCGCACATCAGCGCGCCTGCGCCAATCAGCAAATCGCCGAAACCTGCTCGCGCGGCGATGCAGCTGTGGCGGTGGTGGGTGGCGTATTGGTAGGTCATCGACGCGGAGTGTTCCCACTCACCGGCGTAGAAAACCCGCTCCCACGGCACGAACACCTTGTCGAACATGACCACGCCGGTGGACTGGCCATAGCGGCGCGAAAACAGTGGCGCGCCGTGCTCGACCTTGTCGCCGGGTCGACCCGCAGGGCGCGCGACGATGGTGATGCCGGGCGCATCGATCGGCACCGCGCAGCACACCGCAAAGTCGGCGTCGGCTGCGCCCATGTGGCGGCACGGCATGACCAAAAATTCATGCATGTACGGCGCGCCGGTGACGATGGCTTTGGTGCCCGAAATCACGATGCCTTTGGCGTTGCGCTCGACCACGTGCACATAGGTATCGGGGTTGCTTTGCTGGTGCGGGCGCTTCGAACGGTCGCCTTTGGCATCGGTCATCGCGATGCCGAGTGCCAGGTCTTTATCTTGCACCTGCTGCAAATACGCAGCGAACTTGGCGCGGTGTTCGGTGCTGCCGCGCGCATCGTCGATGCGCGCGCTGACCTGGCCGATCGCGTTCAATGCGTCGTGCGCCAGATAGCGCTGGGCGCAGCCGGTTTCCTGGCACAGCAGGCGCACGGCTTCGAGTTTGTTCAGCAAATCACCTGCCGACTCGTTGATGTGCAGCATGCGGTTGACTACCCTGCCGCTGCTGGTTTGCACCGCCGTCATCAGCGGTGCCATGGCTGCATCGTGTGCAAAGTCGTAGGTCACGCCGAGTGCGTTGATGCCGGGTTGCAAACTGGGCGCCTCGGCCACCGAGGCGATCAACTGGCCATCGACGTAGACCACCGGTTTGAGCGCGCGCAGCGACTCGCGGTAGTCGGCCGCGGTCATCAGGTGCGCGGTCGAATGCGGTTCAGCGGCGTGGGGGCGGGGGTTTGGCAGGGCGGCGTTCATGGCGGGCTCCATCGGTTTGATCACCGTCTGATTTGAACACTGTTCAATTTTTCATTCAAGCGTATAGTTTTGCATGGTTCGACTGATGCAAAAACCGAAAATGGCGGCGGGTACGAAAGTCGGGGGTGACGCTGGGCAACGCGCTGCGGGCGCTGCGGGCGCTGCAGGCAACACACGCACTACACGCACCGACGGCACCGAAGTGACCAAAGCCACCAAAGCCACCAAAGCCACCAGAGCCACCGAAGGCACCGAAGCGCACCGGGTCGCCCGCAAGCAGGCGGTGACCGAGGTGCGGCGTTCGTTGGTGCTCGATGCGGCGCGGTCGGCGTTTCTGGAGCTCGGCCTACAAGGGGCCAGCCTGCGAGAAATTGCCAAGCGCGCCGGCTACACGCCGGGCGCGATCTACAGCTACTTTGCGAACAAGGAAGAGGTGTACGGCGCGCTGCTGGGCGAGTCGCTGGAGCGCTTGAATGCGTCGGTCGAATTGGCACAACCGCACGCGGTGGCGGGCCAGAGTGCAGCGGCGCGGATGCGCCTGGCGCAAAACACCCTGCGCGCCAAAGCCACCGCGTTTTTCGACTTCTACCGCGAGAGCCCGCGCGATCTGGACCTGGGCTTCTACCTGTTCCACGGCATGCAGCCGCGCGGCCTGACGCCTGCGCTGAACGTGCAACTCAATGCACGGCTGAAAGATGCGCTGGCACCGAGCCAATCAGCGCTCGCTGCGTTGGGCTGCAACGCAGCCGATGCGCAAACGGAGGTGACTGCGCTGTTTGCGCACACCGTGGGTTTGCTGCTGCTCAGCCACACCGGCCGCATCCGCATGTTTCGGCAGGAATCGCAGGTGCTGTTCGAGCGCTATGTGGATGCGTTGTTGGCGCGTTTGAAGGCGGCACGCAGCACACCGAGGCGTTGATTGAAATGGCGAACCGGTTCGGGGTGCATCCTTCGACGGACTCAGGACATGCGGGTCGAAGCGTTGGCGTCGCGCGACGAGATCCTTCAACGGGCTCAGGGCGAACGGTTATGGAACCGGTGTAGCGAACGGGTAAGCGAACGGGTAAGCGGGCTAGTTGGCGAACGGGTTAGCTGCGAATGGACAGACCCTTCGACAGGCTCAGGGCGACCGGTCATGAAACCGGTTTAGCGAACGGGTTAGGCGAACGGGTAAGCGAGCGGCATGGCAAGGAGCACCTTCTGATGACCACGGAGAACTTGATGAACGCGGCCACCTCGGCACTGGTGCTGGTCGACTACCAACAGCGCCTGCTGCCGGCCATTCATGGTGGTGCGCAGGTGCTGGCGCAGGCGGTGCGCGCGGCCGAGGTGGCGTGCGTGTTGGGTATTCCGGTTTACGGCACCGAGCAGTATCCGCACGGTCTCGGGCCGAACGACGCTGCGCTGCGCACGCGCTGCGATGTGACGCTTGCGAAACAGCATTTCGATGCCTGCGCCGATGGCTTGATCGATTTGCTGCGGGCACACCAAAACAGCCTGCGCGGCGACATCGTCATCGCCGGTTGCGAGGCGCATGTGTGCTTGCTGCAAACCGCGGTGAGCTTGCTGCGGGCCGGCTTCACGGTCACGGTGATGGCCGATGCCTGTGGTTCGCGCACGCCGGACAACCACGCACTGGCGATGCAGCGGTTGCGGCAATTCGGTGCCGATATCGCCAGCGTTGAAATGGTGGTGTTCGAGTGGTTGCGCAGCTGCGATCACCCGCAGTTCAAGCCGGTGTTGAAGTTGCTGAAGTAAGGCTGCGGTGCGGCCTGAGCCCTTCGACAGAGCTCAGGGCGAACGGTCAGCCGAACCGGATCAAGACTTGAGCCGCGTCAGTCCAGCACCAGCTTGCGGCCGAACGGCGGCACCGCGGCGGCACAGGCTTGCGGCACCGCCCAAATCACCGGCCAGCGCGGTTGAAAGCGCGTTGGGCCGTCGAGGTCGGTGAGCACCACCGCGATGTCGGGGCGGTGGGTTTCGGCTGCTTCGAGCAGCGGGGTGAAATCGGTGCCACCGCCGCCATTGAATTCAATCGCCTGCCAATCGGTGCGGCCGGGCGCGATGTGCTCGACCCGCTGCACCCGGTCGTCGCCGATCACCAGCACCAGCCCGGCTTCCAGCCGCCGCGCAATGGCCTCGATTTCGCACGCGAAACGTTGCATCAGTGCGGCGTCGATCGAGCCCGACACATCGACGATGACCACCAGCCGCGGCACCACTTTCGAGGCGCTGAAACCGGGCTCCCACGGCATGCGCCGGTGCGCGCCCGCGCGGCCTTGGTTGGCCAGATACGAGCGCGACGGCCGCGACCACGACACCTCGCGTTGCGGTGCCAGGCTGCGCGCCAGCAGCGTGCGCAGCACCTGTTGCCATGGCGTGCGGCTGGTCGGCAGGTCGGCGATGAGTGTGCGCAGCATCGAGAACGCGCCGTCGCCGGCGTGCGCGCGCGCGATGCGCTCGGCCCATTCGCGGGCGTGCTCGGCTGCGTCTTCGGGTGCTTCGAGCGCGTCGCTTGCGGGACGCAAATCGGCGTGCCCGCCCTGATCGAGTGCGCGCACGCTGGCCGCTTTCGGGCCATCGCGGCGATGGGGTTTGTCGCCTTGTTTGGCGCTTCGTGTGTCACTCGGTTTGTCACTGCCTTCACCACGTCCGTTGTCGGGCCGGCGGTCGTCCACCGCGCGGTACAGCCGCTCGACATCCCAAGCCAGCAGCGCGGCCTCGACGCCGCTGGTGACGCCGACCTCGTCGGTCAGCAGCCGCTCGATGGTCATGCCACCGGCTGGCAATTCCAACCAACCCAGATGCCCCAGCGTGCTGTTGACGATGGCGTCGGCGCACAGGTTGAACAGCTGCAGGTCGACGTCGCCGAGCACGCGTTGCAGATCGCGCAAACGCTGCGGGTGGCGCAGCGCAATGTGCAGCACTTCATGTGCGACCCAGCCGGTTTGCTGCGCCAGCGGCAGGTCGCTGAAGTCGGCGCGGTAGAACACGGTGTGGCCATCGGTGGTGACCGGCGGCGCGTGCTCGCGGTCGATGGGTTCGCGGTCGATGAGGTCGGCGTGGTCACCAGTGCGTGTGTATTCGCCTTGGAGATCGACATCGCGGTGATGCACCCACAGCGCCAACCCGCCGGTGGAGGGCGCGTACTCGACCATGCGCTGCACTGCGCGGGTACCGCGGTGGCCGGTGGTCACAGCGGTGCCGCTCGCGCCATCACGCGCTGCCTTCACGGCGGTGCCGCTTGCGCCATGCGCTGCCTTCACGGCGGTGCCGCTGGAGCTTCACGCAGCGCTTTCACGGCTGCGCCGTTCAGCGTATCGCCGGTACACCGGGCTGTCGAAAATCGTCGTTTCCAGCCCCTTTTCCAACGCCGATTGCATCAGCAGCTCCATTGCCAGCGTTTGGGTTTCGCGCACCGGCAGCTGCACCGCGCTGCGCGCGTCGGGCAGCTGTTCGATGACCTCGAGCGCGCGTGCCAGCGTGGTGCTGTCGGTGCAGGCCGCCAGCAGGCCGTAGACCATGCCGTACAGCGCGTCGAGCGACTTCGGCAGCAAGGCGATGGTGTCGGCCCCAGGCTGGCAGGCCAGCAGCCGCAGCACATCGACCGCGGCTTGAATTTCACGCAGCACGCCGAAGAACTCGGCCGCGTTGGCCGCGCCGATGCGGCCTTGCACAAACACGCGCTGGGCCGCATCGGTCAAGCCCGACTTGAGTACGTTCGAAATATCTTCCCAGCCGCGTGGGCTGGTGCCGACCAAATGGTCTTGCGCCAACTGCGTTTGCGTGTCGTCGAGTTTGTCGGGCCGCACCTTCAAATAGGCCATGACTTCGGGTGCGAAACCCATCGCCAGCGCGTGCGCCAAAAACGCGTCGATGACGGTTTGCACGTTGAAGTGAAACATGCGGTCGGCCAGCGCCGTGCCCATGTCGTGGCTGACCGCGCCGTGAAAACTGGCGTTGCCCGCGGCGATGACTTGCCAGCCATCGGGCAGCCGGTAGTTGCCGACGCGCCGGTCGAGGATCAGCGAATAGGCCGAGATCTGCAGCCGCTGGTCGGCGGCGGTCAGCTCATCTAAAAACAAGATGCCGGCCGGCTGGTCGGGCGTCGGCAAAAACTCGGGCGGGAACCACACGGTTTTGCCCTGCAGGTCGTCGGCGTAGATCGCGCCGCGGATATCGACCGGCTCGATCGTCGTCAGCCGCAAATCAACCAACGGCACGCCGAAGTGCGCTGCCACCTGGCGCACCACCGACGATTTGCCGACACCGCGCGTGCCCCACAACATCGTCGCGCGGCGGCGCAGCGTGGCGTCGGCGTATTGCTCGATCAGCGCCGCCTTCGCAGTCGCAATCGAGATGGGAGGAATGTTCATCGGGTTGCCGAGCATGGGTCACCGTAGGGTGGTGTTGATGGGGTTACCGGGTGATGGTGGTGGCGATGGCGGCGGCGGTGGCAGTGGCAGTGGCAGTGGCGGTGAATCGGTCGCGGGCATGTTCGTCCAGGCCGCTTCGGTCAAGCGCCGCGGCCACGGCGGAAACTCAATTTGTGGCAGCTCGCGCATGCAAAACACCAGCCCCAGCAACAGCGGTGGAAACTGAAACGCCACCAGCCGCAGCAGTGAACTTTCGGTCAGCCCCAACGCCGGTACCGCCGCCGCACCACCGATCAGCGCGCTGGTGATCAGCAGCGGAGTGGCCCGCCGCAAGGTGACGCGCCAGCGCCTTGCGCGCCAATGGCCATGAAACTCAGCCGGCGACGCCGCCATGGCGCGCGCCAGGTGCATTGCGGTTTGCGCGAACTTGCGCTCGGCGTCGCGGCTGCGCGCCGCGCCCTTGCCGCGCAAGCGCAGCTGACCCTGCCAGCCGGTGCCCACGCGGATCAGCCGAGTCCAGCTCCAACCCAGCACCGCCAGCAGGTCATCGGGCAGCGCATGGCGGTGGCCGGCGGCGCAATGCAACGCCAGCTCGGCAGCAATACCACTGAGTTTGGGCACGCTCAGCGTCAACAGCAGCCCGCCGACTTGTGCGGTCGCGTTGGTCAGGATCAACGGCCCGGTGGCAGCGAACGCAGCGTGTGGTGTGGCGGTTGCCGGCGTGGTAGCCGAGGCTGCGAATGCGGTGGTGGATGCGGTGGTGGATGTGGTGGTGGATGCGGTGGTGGTAATACTTGCGGCCGCATCCAGCCGATGGCTCTGCGCAATGAAAAAGCCGGCCTGCTGATGGAACTGGTGGCGCACCGGTACGACCGCGATGCGCGCGAGCAGCTCGCCGGGGTGCGGGCCCTCACCGTGCAGCGTGGCGCCCACACCGCGCGCCAGCACGACCGTGCGGGTCAGCCGGTAGGGCTTCGAGGTGCCGGGCTCGAGCTGCCAGGTTTCGCGCAGATCGGTCGCTTCCATCGAGCCCGCCGCCGCACTGCGGTCGCCTGCATGGTCGATGGCCTTGAATACCAGGCGCCGTTCGAGCCGGTCGCTCGCCGCCAAATCGACCTGCTGGCCGCTGCGCGAAAACGGCTCGACCAGCGCCATGATTTCGTGGTGCGTTAACGGTTGCAGTGACATGGCGGGCCGGGGTCTGCGGAGACGCGGCGATTATGGAATTCACGGTCGCGCCACTTTGGCGTTGTTCCTTTTGCAATCGCCATCGCCATCGCGATGGCGATTGCGATGGCGATGACCGTCAGCCACACCATCACACGCAGCAGCGTGGTGGCTCCATGGTCAAAAACGCGTTACACGGTATGCGTGCGGTCTGGGTCGCACGGCTCGCAGTGCGCCAGCGGCCGGCGGCCGGCGGCCGGCTGCTTCAGTCGGCGCGCGGTGCGGCCTTGCGCCGACGCGCCGCCCGCGCCACCAAAACCAGTCCGGCCAGCAGCAGCGCGTAAGTTTGCGGCTCAGGCACGGCAGGAATCGGCGGTGGCGCGGCGATGCTGAGTGTGAAGTTGTCGAAGGTCCATGCGGCCTCGGTCGGGTTTTCGGTCACCAGCTTGAAGCCGACTTTCGCCGTCGGTCCGCCATCGCTCAAAAAGAAGTTGATGCTGTTGGTGACGTCGAATGCGAGCACCTGACCAACGGCCAATGAGGCCGTGCTGAAACCGAATCCAGACAGCGGGCCCAGCGTGGGAGTTTCCCAATCGGAAATATCTTCTCGGTTGTTCGCACCGTAGGTCTCGACCGTGATGGTGCCGCTGAACGGCCGGTCGTTGCTGGGCTGCAGGCCTCCGTCGTTGAAGACGCGAAACGACAGCACGGCCGAGCCAGCGGGGGTCGTCACGACACCGCCGTCGGGCAAGCCGCTGCGGCTCAGGTCGAATTCGGACAAGCCACGAACTTGCTCGCCGATGAACACGCCGACCTCTGCTTTGCCCGCCGGATAACCAAGCGCCGCGCCGCCGATGCTCGAATGCAGGTGCGTTCCCGCTGACGGAAAGCCAGGGCGGTTCGGCGGATCAAAGCTGGCCGCTGAAAAGGTCAGTCCGTCGATCACGGTCACTGCCGATGCGGTGCCCGACGCGGCGCAGGCAGCAAGGGCGATGAGCGCACCGAGCGCGGGCAAGGCAAGTTACTTCATGGCGTCTTTCTGAATGGAATCGAACCACGGCAAACCAGTCACCGGGTCGGCCATGACGCTATGGCCGCGGGGGCTTGCGCACCATCCCTAACATCGCACATGGCTTTGTGTGTGCTCAGTGCCCGCAAGCGCGCCACCATTTCCAGGCGGCACGTACCGTGCGGTAAACCGTGCAGCGCGTGCGCGTGCGCGTACGCATGCGCTTGCGTTCGATTCGACGATTCAACTGGCGGGCAGGTCTATGCACTCAATTCCAAGGCGGCAGCTTCTTCACATCGCAGCGTGCATGCCTTTTTTATGTGCGCCGTGTGCGCGTGCGCAGGCATCCAACGTGCCGCCAAAACCGGTGCGGGTGGCCTCGAAGATCGACACCGAAGGCTCGCTGCTCGGCCAGCTGATTTTGCAAATGCTGCACGCCGGCGGCATCGCCACCGAGAACCGGTTGCAGCTGGGCGTGACGAAGATCGTGCGCACCGCGTTGCTGGCGGGCGAGGTCGATATTTATCCGGAATACAGCGGCAACGGCGCGTTTTTTCTGGCCGACGAAAAGCACCCCGCGTGGAAAAACGCGCAAGCCGGATTCGCCCGCGTCAAAGCGCTCGACCACCAGCGCCACCAGCTGGTGTGGCTGCCGCCGGCACCGGCCAACAACACCTGGGTGATCGCGCTGCGTAAAGACCTGGCACTGAAACACAGGCTGGTGTCGCTCGACGATTTCAGCGCCTGGGTAGCTCGGGGCGGCGACGTCAAGCTGGCCGCGTCGGCTGAATTTGCCGAGCGACCCGACGCGTTGCCAGCGTTTCAAACCACCTACGGTTTCAAGCTGAAGCCGACCCAGTTGCTGCTGCTGGCCGGCGGCGACACCGCGATCACCATCAAGGCGGCGGCGCAAGGCACCTCGGGCGTCAATGCGGCAATGGCCTACGGCACCGACGGGCCGCTGGCTGCGTTGGGTTTGTCGAGCCTGACCGACCCGAAAAGTGCGCAGCCGGTCTACGCACCCGCGCCGGTTATTCGCGCCGAGGTGCTGGCGCGGTATCCAAAAATCGAAGCCCTGTTGGCACCCGTTTTCGCCTCGCTCGACAACGCCACCCTGCAAATGCTGAATGCGCAAATCGCGGTGGAAGGTCAAGACGCCAAAGCGGTAGCCGCGCAGTACCTGCGGTCGAAAGGTTTCGTGCGGTGAACGCACCCGTGGCGGCCCTCGGCGCAACCGCGCGGGCGCAACACCTGGCACCGCCGGCGTTGCGCAGCGACGGCATCGGCTGCAACCGGGTCTTGTTGGTGGTGGTGATCACCGGGTTGGCGGCCGCGCTGGGGATGGCGTTCGTTTCGGTGGCGGCAAACCGCTTGATCTCAGGCGCCGGCGTGGCGCTGCCTGCCTTGCTGCACGGCGCGCGCTGGCTGCTGATGTGCCCCGTGGTGCTGCTGTGCACCTGCGTCGTCATGCCGCCGGGCGTGCGCACCCACAGCGCGGTGGCGCTTGCGGCAGTGCTGCTGTTGGTGGGTTTGGTGTGGCTGGCCGGTGATGAAGCCGCGCGGCAATCGGCCACCGCATCGCCCATGACGCGGGTCTCGTTGGGCGGCGGCTTTTGGGTCACGGTGATGGCCGCATGGTTGGCGGCGGTGGATGCGTTGCAGCGGTTGGCGCTGCGGCTGCGCTGGAGCGCGCCCGTGCGCAGCGTCGCCAGCATCGGTTTGCTGGCGCTGGTGGCGCTGCCGATGTGGGCGTTATGGCGCGCGGGGTCGCTCGATGCTCTGTCGTTGCTGAAGGAGTACGTGAATCGGCAAGAGGTTTTTCAAGCGGCCGGGTGGCAGCACCTGCACCTGGTGGGCATCACCCTGGCCGCCGCGCTTTGCCTCGGCGTGCCGCTGGGTATGGCGGCGGCGCGCAGTGCGCGCGTGGCGCGGCCGCTGGTGGCGCTGTTGAGCGTGGCGCAAACCGTGCCGTCGGTGGCGTTGTTCGGTTTGTTGATCGCACCGCTGGCGTGGCTGGGCGCAGCAGTGCCAGCTAGCGGCATCAGCGGTGTGGGGCAACTGCCGGCGGTGCTGGCGCTCACGCTGTATGCGTTGCTGCCGATCGTGCTGGGCACTGCGTCGGCGCTGCGGCAGGTACCGGTCGAGGTGCTGCAGGCCGCGGTGGGCATGGGTCTCACGCGGGGTCAGGTGTTTAGGCAAGTCGAACTGCCACTGGCGGTGCCGGTGCTGCTGTCGGCCGTGCGGGTAACGGCAGTGCAGGTGGTGGGCTTGGCGGTGGTGGCCGCGCTGATCGGCGCGGGCGGCTTCGGTGCGTTGATGTTCCAGGGGCTTTTCAGCAGCGCGGTTGATTTGGTGTTGCTGGGCGTGTTGCCGGTGGTGGTCATGGCGTTGCTGATCGATGCGGCGTTCACGCTCTGGGTGGCCGTGCTCAACACGCATCAACCATGATCGAGTTGCGCGAGGTCACCAAGTCGTTTGCCGGCACGCCGGCCATCGCGGCGCTGTCGCTGGTCATCGAACGTGGTGAATTCGTCGCGTTGATCGGCCCGTCGGGCTCAGGCAAATCAACCACCTTGAAGATGATCAACCGGTTGATCGATCCCGATGCCGGGCAGATTTTCTTCAACGGCGTCGACACCCGAACGCTGCGGGTGGAAGCCTTGCGGCGGCGCATGGGCTACGCGATTCAATCGACCGGCTTGTTCCCGCACTGGACGGTGGCGCGCAACATCGCAACCGTGCCGCAGCTGCTGGGTTGGTCGGCTGCACGCACCAGCCAGCGGGTCGATGAATTGCTGGCGCTGTTGGGGTTGGACGCGGCGCAGTTTCGCCACCGCTTTCCGCACCAGTTGTCGGGTGGTCAGCAGCAGCGGGTCGGCGTGGCGCGGGCACTGGCGGCCGACCCCGATGTGCTGTTGATGGACGAGCCGTTCGGCGCGCTCGATCCGGTGACCCGCCAGGCGCTGCAGGCAGAGATGGCGCGCATCCATCGGGCATCGAACAAAACCATCGTCATGGTGACGCACGACATCGACGAGGCGCTGCGGCTGGGCACGCGCGTCGTGTTGATGGACCGTGGCCGCATCGTGCAGGACGGCACACCCAGACAACTGCTGAGCGAGCCGGCGAATGACTTTGTCATCGACTTCTTGGGCCGCAACGCGATGGGCTTGAAGCTGCTGGCGCTGCACACCGTAGCCGACCGCATGCGCCCTGCCGCGCAGACCGATTCGCGTCGTGCCGTAGCCAGCCTCGGCCCGCCCGAACCCACGGCCGTTCAGCAGGAGCCCACCTCTGTTCGGCCAGAGCCCAGCCCGGTTCGGTCGGCGCCCACCGCCAATCGGCCGAAGCCCGCCCCCGATCGGCCGGAGCCCGCCTCCGATCGGGCTGAGCACGCCTCCGATCGGGCTGAGCCCAACCCCGTTCGGGCTGAGCTTGTCGAAGCCCCTGCCGCGGCTCACCACGCTGCGACGTGTTTGCCCCCCACGATGAACCTGCGGGACGCGATGTCGGTGTTGGTGGCCAGCCATGCCGATCAGCTGCCGGTGGTCGATGCGCACGCGCAGGTGGTCGGCACGCTGTATTACGCCGATTTGTTGCGCACCGAATCGACCGCGCCATGACCATTGGCGACACCGACGGTGCAGCCAATGTGGCCCACGCAGCTGCCGCGTCGAGCCGCCGCGCCGCGCCGTTAAAGACCTGGCTACGCGACCCGCTGCCGTGGGCGCTGTCGGCGCTGCTGTGTGCAGCGTTCGGCATGCCGCTGCTGAAGCCGCTGTTTGCTGCGATGTTCCCCGCGTTGGATCGACCGATGTACGAGCAAGACCGCTTCATCGACCTGCTGCTGGCGCACTTGCAGCTGGTGGCGTGGTCGAGCAGCCTGGCGGTTGTTGCAGGCGTTGCCAGCGGTGTGTTCGTGACCCGCAGCGCCGGCACTGAATTCAGGCCCCTGGTCGAGCGCATCGTTGCCATCGGTCACACCGTGCCGCCGGTGGCGGTGCTGGCCATTGCAGTGCCGCTGGTCGGCTTCGGGGACACGCCCGCGCTGATCGCGTTGGCACTGTACGGCTTGTTGCCGATCGTGCGCGGCACCATCGCCGGTATCGAATCGGTGCCACTGGCCGCGCAGATGGCTGCCCGCGGCCTTGGCATGAACGCATGGCAACGCCTCATCCGCATCGAGCTGCCACTGGCCGCGCCGGTGATGCTGGCCGGTGTGCGCACCTCGGTCGGCATCAACATCGGCACCGCAGCGATTGCATCGACCGTCGGCGCGCGCACGCTGGGCTCGCCGATCATCGTCGGCTTGAGCGGTTTCAACACCGCGTATGTCATGCAAGGCGCAGTGCTGCTGGCTTTGTTGGCGGTGGTGTGCGATCTGGCGTTTGAGCGCGGTGCCAGGTGTTTAGAACGCTGGCGTGATGCGCGCTGAGGGCGATGCGCGGTGCCTGACTACTTCGGTGGCATCCGACGCGGCGCGCCGGCCACGGCCCGAGGCGCGGCGGTGCGTGTGAACACCGAGGTGCGAGCCGGCCCGCGCGCTGCAGGCGCTGCTTTCGTGCGCGCCACCCACACCTTGTACGCATTCGGCGTCAGCTCGCGTCTGAGCAACTGCACCAGCTGCCCGGGCAACAAGCCATGCTGGCGCAGCACCTGCGGATACGGCGGCCGGTCGTCCCACGCGGTCGCGATGACACGCTGGATTTCGTCGGCATGGAGGCGGGGAATCGGCTTGGCCATAGCGGTGAATTGTCGGCGGTGGTGAGGCGTTCGGGACCGTTGGTTCACGACGTAAAAGCACTGCGCCCGGCGCCGAAGCGCAATGGCACCTGCCGCACAGGTCATGCAGGCGCCCCACCGATGCGTCATTCGGGCAAGGTCGCGTGCACGGCGCGGCATGCGGTCGAGCACGCGTGGTGGGGCAGACGACGGATCGTCAACCCGCCGTGTAATCGGCCACCGGCGCGCAGCTGCACATCAGGTTGCGGTCGCCGTGCACGTTGTCGACTCGGGCGACCGGCACCCAGTATTTGTGCTGGCGCAGGCGGGCGTCGGGGTAGGCGGCTTGCTCGCGGGTGTAGGCGTGGGGCCAGTTGGCGGCCAACAGCGAGTGCGCGGTGTGCGGCGCGTTTTTCAGTGGGTTGGCGTCTTGCGGCCACTCGCCCGACTCGATCTTTTTGATTTCAACGCGGATCGCGATCATCGCGTCGCAGAAACGGTCTAGCTCGTGCAGCGGCTCACTTTCGGTCGGCTCGACCATCAAGGTGCCTGGCACCGGAAAGCTCAAGGTGGGCGCATGAAAGCCGTAGTCGATCAGCCGTTTGGCGACGTCTTCGGCGCTGATGCCGCAGGCGTCTTTGATGGGCCGCACATCGAGGATGCACTCATGCGCTACGCCACCGCCGCGCAGGTGCGGCAAGCCGCCGCTGAAGTGAATGTCGTAGTGATCGGCCAGCCGCGCGGCGATGTAGTTGGCACTCAAGATGGCGGTTTCGGTGGCCGTCACCAAACCTTCGGCACCCATCATGCGCATGTACATCCAGCTGATCGGCAGCACCGCGGCGTTGCCCAGCGGTGCGGCAGAAATCGCGCCGACAGCGTGTGCCGATTGCGGGTCGGCACCATCGGCCGTGCGGTGCACCGGCAAAAAAGGTACCAGGTCTTTAACCACGCACACCGGGCCGACGCCGGGGCCGCCGCCACCGTGCGGAATACAAAAGGTTTTGTGCAAGTTCAGGTGGCTCACGTCGCCGCCGAATTCACCGGGCGCAGCCACGCCGACCAACGCATTCATGTTCGCGCCGTCGACATACACGCGGCCGCCGTGCTGGTGTACCAGCGCGCACAGTTGCTTGATGTGCGGGTCGAACACGCCGTAGGTCGAGGGGTAGGTGATCATTACCGCGGCGAGTTGCGCGCTGTGCAATTCGCATTTGGCGCGCAGGTCGGCCAGGTCGACGTTGCCCTCGGTGTCGCATCGTGTGACCACCACTTTCATCCCGGCCATTTGCGCCGATGCGGGGTTGGTACCGTGGGCCGATTCGGGGATGAGGCAGATGTCGCGTTGCTTGTCGCCGCGCGAGGCGTGCCAGGCTTGAATCACCAACAGCCCGGCGTATTCGCCCTGCGAACCGGCGTTCGGTTGCAAGCTGATGCCGGCGTAACCGGTGGCTTGGCACAGCCATTGGCGCAGCTGCGTATCGAGCAGTTGGTAGCCCGCACGCTGGTCGGCCGGTGCAAACGGGTGGATGTTGGCAAACTCGGGCCAGGTCACCGGAATCATCTCGCTGGTGGCGTTGAGCTTCATGGTGCACGAACCCAGCGGGATCATCGTGCGGTCGAGTGCCAGGTCTTTATCCGACAGGCGGCGAATGTATCGCAGCATCTCGGTTTCGCTGTGGTGGCTGTTGAACACCGGATGCGTCAAAAACTGGCTGGTGCGACGCAGCTCGGCTGGTAGCAGCGGCTCGGCGGTGCCAGCGTAGTCGTCTACCGACGGCAGTGTTTGACCTGGCAACGCGAAGACCGCCCACAGCGCGCTGATGTCGGCGCGGCTGGTGGTCTCGTCCAGTGCGATGCCCAACATCGTGTCGCCCCACTGTGGAAAACGGCGCAGGTTCATGCCGTGAGCCACCGCCTCGTCGGCGATTGCCGCGGCGTGCTCTCCGGTGGACACCGTGATCGCGTCGAATGCGGTGGCGGCGCCCAGCGTCCAACCCATATCGCGCAGCCCATGCGCCAAGATGGCGGTGTAGGTGGCGACCCGCTGCGCAATGCGCTTCAAGCCCACCGGCCCGTGATAGACCGCGTACATGCTGGCGATGACGGCCAGCAACACCTGCGCGGTGCAGATGTTGGAGGTGGCTTTTTCGCGGCGTATGTGTTGCTCGCGGGTTTGCAGCGCGAGCCGGTACGCCGGGTTGCCATGCGCATCGATGCTGATGCCGACCAGCCGGCCGGGCAGCGAACGTTTGAACGCATCGCGACAACCGAGGTACGCCGCGTGCGGGCCGCCGTTGCCCATTGGCACGCCGAAGCGCTGGGTGTTGCCGACCACGATGTCGGCACCGAATTCACCGGGTGGTATCAGCAGCGTGAGTGCGAGCAAATCGGCGGCGACGATGAACGCGGCATGGTGTGCATGTATTTGTTCAGCCGCGCCGCGGAAGTCGTGCACCGAACCGTCGGTGGCCGGGTACTGCGCGATGGCGGCGAAGTAGTCGCCGCCGTCGAGCAGACCGTTCCATTGCTCGGCCGAGTGCGCCACCACCACCGTCAGCCCCAGCGGCGCGGCGCGGGTTTGTATGACTTCGATGGTTTGCGGGTGGCAGTCGCCAGCCACGACCACCGTGTCGCTTTTCGACTTCACGCTGCGCTTGGCCAGCGTCATCGCTTCGGCCGCGGCAGTGGCCTCGTCGAGCATGGAGGCGTTGGAAATCGCCATGCCGGTCAGCTCACACACCATGGTTTGAAAGTTGATCAGCGCTTCCATGCGGCCTTGCGAGATTTCGGCCTGGTACGGCGTGTAGGCGGTGTACCAGGCTGGGTTTTCCAAGATGTTGCGCAAGATGACGCCTGGCGTGTGGGTGCCGTGGTAGCCCTGGCCGATGCAGCTTTTCAGCACCCGGTTTTTGGCGGCGATGGTTTTCAGCTCGGCCAGCGCCGCAGCTTCGGTGAGCGGCGCGGGCAGCGCCATCGCGTGGCTGCGCGCGATGCTGCGCGGCACGATGGCTTCGATCAGCGCACGGCGGCTGAAATGCGGCAGCCCGGGCGCAATCGCTTTGAGCATGTGCTGCTCGTCGGCGTCGGTGATCGCGATGTGGCGCGCGGCGAACTCGGTCGCGTTTTCGAGCTCGGCGAGGGTGGTGCGGGTGGACATCAACATGGTTTACTGCCTGTTCTATTCGGTGCTTTTTTCACTCGGTGTGCCAATGTGGCCCGGCGCTATGCGTTTTTCAACAGCGCTTCGTAAGCCGCACCATCCATCAACTCACTCAGCTGCGCTGCATCGCTCAGTTTCAGTTTGAAAAACCAACCGCTGGCCAACGGGTCGCTGTTGGCCAGTGACGGGTCGGCGCGCAGGGTTTCGTTGACTTCGATGACTTCGCCGCTGACGGGCATGAACAAATCGGCCGCGGCCTTGACCGACTCGACCACGCCGGCCACATCGCCTTTGGCGAAGGTGGCACCGACTTCAGGCAGGTCGACAAACACCACGTCGCCGAGCGCATCTTGCGCATGCACGGTGATGCCGACGATGGCGGCTGCGGGTTGCGTGCTGTCGATCCATTCGTGGTCGGCGGTGTAGTGGATGGGCATGGGATTCTCCAAAAAGTGGGGTGCAAAGTCAGCAGGAAAAAATCAAAGCGGTGGGTGCTGCGCACGCGCTCAGACGGCGGCCTGGCGCAGGTAGCGGTGCGCAACAAACGGCAGCGCGGTCACCCGCATGGGCAGTCGCTTGCCGCGTACTTCGGCGTAAATTAGTTGGTTGATCACCGCATGTGCGGTGGGCAAGTACGCCACCGCGATCGGTTGGTTTGCGGTGGGTGCCAGCGTGCCGCTGGTGACGGTGCCGAGTGGCTGGCCATCGGCATCGAACAGGGCGGTGCCAGGGCGCACCGGCGCGCGGTCCAGGCCGGTCAGGCCCGAGCGGCGGCGGCTGGTGCCATCAACGATCTGCGCGTCGATGGTGGCCGCGCCCGGATAGCCACCGGCCCGCGCACCACCGGCGCGGCGCACCTTTTGTATCGCCCACGTCAGGCCTGCTTCAACCGGCGTGGTGTGCGTGTCGATGTCGTTGCCGTGCAGGCACAGGCCGGCTTCCAGGCGCAGCGTGTCGCGTGCGCCCAAGCCGGCCGGCCGCACTTCGGGTTGCGCCAGCAGCGCGCGGGCCAGCGATTCGGCATCGGCCGCCGGCACCGAAATTTCGAAGCCGTCTTCGCCGGTGTAGCCCGAGCGGGTCACGAAGCACGCCGCGCCGTTCAGCGCCAGCGCCGCGCCGTTCATGAAGCTGAGCGATGCCACCGCCGGGTTCAAGCGCGCGAGTGCTACCACCGCCAGCGGGCCTTGCAGCGCGAGCAGCGCCAGGTCGGGTTGTGGTTGCACCGTGCAGCGCTGGCCGATGTGCTGCATCAGGTGGGCGGTGTCGGCCGCCTGGTTGGATGCGTTGACGATCAGCAGCCATTCACTTTGTTCGGCAGTGCCCGCGCGGGTCAGCATCAGGTCGTCGAGGATGCCGCCATCGGCATTCGTGAAAAACCCGTAGCGCTGTTGGCCCGCTTGCATGCCGATCAGGTCGATCGGAATCAGTGACTCGAGTGCGGCTGCGGCGTGGTTGCCGGTGATGCGCAATTGCCCCATGTGCGACACATCGAACAGTGCCGCAGCCGCGCGGCAGTGCAGGTGCTCGGCCATCAAGCCGGCCGGGTACTGCACCGGCATCGAGTAGCCGGCAAACGGCACCATGCGCGCGCCGAGTTCGAGGTGCAGCGCGTGCAGCGGCGTCGGCAACAAACTGGTGTGAACAGAAGACGTGTCGGACATCGGCATTTCCAAGGGCAGTGACGCAATCGACCACGCACGGGGGAAGTGCATGGTCGCCGGGTGCCCTCGCTGTCCGCTTTACCTGAGAGATTGACGCTGGCCGCAGCACGGCCGAACGCTTGCCCCTTCGGTGGACCCACTCGGGGTGGGCCTCTCTTCAGTGAGGAACGCCGACCTCGTGGTCAGCGTGTTGCCAGTCCTTTTGCCTGAGCGTTGCGGTGCGTCGTTTCCGCTGCACCTTGCGCCTTCGGCGGCCGAGTCGCGTGGTGCGAGTCGGCTCTCTCCTGGCAAGTCAAAAGTCTATCAGCGCACACCGCGGATTCGGTCGGTTCGATGTCGTCGGCTGCGACCACTACATGCCCGCGTAGTTCGGCCCGCCGCCGCCTTCGGGCGTCACCCACACGATGTTTTGCGTCGGGTCTTTGATGTCGCAGCTTTTGCAATGCACGCAGTTTTGTGCATTGATTTGCAGCCGGTCGACTTCTTTGCCCGCCGCGTCGGTGGCTTTGACGTATTCGTACACGCCGGCGGGGCAATACCTGCTTTCGGGGCCGGCGTAGGTCGCCAGGTTCACGCTGACCGGCACGCCGCTGTCTTTCAGCGTCAGGTGCGCGGGCTGGTTTTCCTCGTGGTTGGTGTTGCTGATGAATACGCTGCTGAGCCGGTCGAACGTCAGCTTGCCATCAGGCTTCGGGTAGTTGATGGGTGGGCAACTGGCAGCCGGCTTCAACGCCAGGTGGTCGGGCACATGGTGGTGCAACGTCCACGGGGGCGACTTGATGCCGAGTTTGGGCAGCAGCCACTGCTCGATACCGGTCATCAGCGTGGCCCACCACAGGCCTTTTTTGAACCACTGTTTGAAATTACGCGTGCGTTGCAGTTCTTCATGCAGCCAGCTGCGCTCGAACGCTTCGGGATAGGCGATCAGCTCATCGTGCTGGCGGCCGTTGCCCAGCGCATCGAAAATGGCGTCGGCCGCGAGCATGCCGCTTTTGATCGCCGCGTGGCTGCCTTTGATGCGGCTCACGTTGAGGTAACCGGCCTCGCAGCCGACCAGCGCGCCACCGGGAAACACGGTCTGCGGCAAGCTCAACAAACCCCCCGCGGTGATAGACCTGGCACCGTAGCCGACGCGTTTGCCGCCTTCCAGCACGCCGCGTATCGCCGGGTGGGTTTTCCAGCGCTGCATTTCTTCGAACGGGCTCAGCCACGGGTTGCTGTAATCGAGGCCGGTGATGAAACCCAGCGTGACCTGGTTGTTTGGCAGGTGATACAAAAAAGCACCGCCGTAGGTGCGCGAATCGAGCGGCCAACCGGCGGTGTGCACCACCCGGCCGGGTCGGTGCTGGGCGGGGTCGATCTCCCACAACTCCTTGATACCCAGGCCGTAGCTTTGCGGGTCGCGGCCGGCGTCGAGTTTGAAACGTGCGATCAGTTGCTTGCCCAGGTGCCCGCGCGAGCCTTCAGCAAACACGGTGTACTTGGCGTGCAGCTCCATGCCGAGCTGGAAGTGATCGGTCGGCTCGCCGTTTTTGCCCAGCCCGACGTTGCCGGTGGCCACACCCGTGACCGCCTTGCCGTCTTCGCTGTAAAGCACTTCGGCAGCCGCGAAGCCGGGAAAAATTTCAACCCCCAGCGCCTCGGCCTGCTGGCCCAGCCAGCGCGTCAGGTTGCCCAGGCTGATGACGTAGTTGCCTGCGTTGTGAAAGCACTCGGGCAGCAGCGCCTTGGGTGTGGGCGTGGCACCGTCACGGGTCAAGAACAAAAACTCATCTTCGGTGACGGCCTGGTCCAGCGGCGCGCCGAGCGCTTTCCAGTTCGGGAACAACTCATCGAGTGCACGCGGGTCCATCACCGCGCCGCTCAATATGTGGGCACCGGGCTCCGAGCCCTTTTCCAGCACCACCACCGAGACTTCGCTGCCACGCACCAGCGCCAGCTGCTTGATGCGAATCGCGGTAGCCAAGCCCGCTGGGCCACCGCCGACCACCGCCACGTCGTAAGGCATCGCCTCACGGGGGCCGTGTTGTTCGATCAGTTGGGCAGCGTTCATAGGGGCGGCTTTCTCGGCGTTCGATTCGGTTTTTGAGTCTAGCGGGCAGCACCTCGACGGCTGCTTACCGCACCTGCCGGGTGCAGTGGTTTTGCCTGCGCAGGCGCACAGCGCCTGGTCAACGCACCGATCGGCACACCTATCGGCACACCTTCCAGCGCACCTTCTCACCGCCTAACCTGCGTGCTATCTTTCCCGCCTATCCCACCACCCGCGCACAGGACGTTCCATGAGTTACCACATCGATCTGTCCGGCCGCGTGGCGCTGGTCACTGGCGCATCCAGCGGGCTGGGCACCCAGTTCGCCAAAACGCTCGCTGCCGCCGGGGCTGCGGTCGTGCTGGCGGGCCGGCGCATGGATCGGTTGAAAACCCTGCGCGCTGAAATCGAAGGCGACGGCGGCGATGCGCATGTGGTGGCGCTCGACGTGACCGATCTCGGCAGCATCAAAGCGGCTGTGGCGCATGCGGAAACCGAGATGGGCACGATCGACATCCTGGTCAACAACTCAGGCGTCAGCACCACCCAAAAACTGACCGAAGTCAGCGAAGACGACTACGACTTCGTGTTCGATACCAACACCCGCGGCGCGTTTTTCGTCGCGCAAGAAGTCGGCAAACGCATGCTGGCGCGCGCCAAGGGGTCGGCCCCGGGCACGTTCACCGGCGGGCGCATCGTCAACATCGCGTCGATGGCTGGCCTGCAGGTGCTGAGCCAGATCGGCGTCTACAGCATGAGCAAGGCCGCGGTGATTCACATGACCCGCGCAATGGCGCTCGAGTGGGGCAAGCACGGCATCAACGTGAACGCGATTTGCCCGGGTTACATCGACACCGAAATGAACCACCACCATTGGGCCACCGATGCCGGCAAGCGGCTGATCGACACGCTGCCGCGCAAGCGCGTGGGCCAGCCTAAAGACCTGGACACGGTGTTGATGATGTTGTGCGCCAACGAAAGCCACTTCATCAATGGCGCGGTCATTCAGGCCGACGACGGCTACGCGCTTTAGGAAATGAGGGCGCTGTCGCCGTTAGAAGCACGCGTGCTCGGCGTGCTGGTGGAAAAATCGCACACCGTTCCCGACAGCTACCCGTTGTCGATGAACGCGCTGGTTTTGGGCTGCAACCAGAAAACCGCGCGCGCCATGCCGATGAACGCCAGCGACGCCGAGGTGCAAGCGGCCACGGCAGCGTTATCGGGCTTGAATCTGGTGGCCGAAGTCAGCGGCTCGCGCGTGACCCGCTACCAACACCGGATGGGGTTCGGACTGGCGGTGCCCGCACAGTCGGTGGCGTTGCTCACCGTGTTGGTGTTGCGTGGTCCGCAAACCTCGGCCGAGTTGCGCACTGCGTGTGAGCGGCTGCATAAGTTTGCCGACCTGTCGGCGGTCGACGGGTTTTTGAACGAACTGGCCGAGCGGTCGGCCGACAAGGGCGGCCCGCTCGCGGTGCTGTTGCCTCGCGCGCCGGGCTCGCGCGAGGGACGCTGGGCGCACCTGTTGTCGGGCCCGGTAGACCTGGCCGCGTGGGCCGCCCGGGTCGACGCCGGTGGGGCCGCTGGGGCAGCCGACACCGCGGTGGCAGCGGTCGAGCTGGCCGAGCTGCGTGCCGAAGTCGATGCCTTGCGCGCGCTGGTCGAACGGCTGTACGACGAGCTGGGCGTGGCGCGCACATGAGGCCGCAACATCAGCGACAGCTGCATCAGCGGCTGGCAGCGTTTTGCGTCGCCGTGTTTTTCATGCTGCTGCACTTCGGTGTGGCGTCAGCACAAGGCACAGCGCCGGTGGCGTTGGCCGACGCGGTGGGCGCGCCTGTCAGCGCCAGCGCCACATTCAACGCCAACGCCAACGCCAACGCCAACGCCGCGACCATCGCCAATGCCCCCGCCCCCGCCCCCGCCACCACTCCCACCACTCCCACCGCTGCCACCGCCGTTACGCCCCCCCGCCTGCTGCAATTCACCGCCGAAGAACAAGCCTGGCTGGCTGCCAACCCGGTGGTGCGGTTCGGCGTGTCACCTGGCATGGCACCGTATCAAGATGCCGATGCGATTGACGGCGCTGCAGCCGCCGGCAGCGCGCCTGCGGTGCCACCACACGGCTACGTCATCGAGCTGCTCCAGCTGCTGGCCGAACGCACCGGGCTGCGCTTCGAGTTTCGGCGGCTGGCAACCTATGCCGCATCGATAGACGCACTGCAGCGCGCCGAGGTCGATGCCCTGCCGCTGGCCGCACCCGATGCCGCCCAGCCCACGGTGCGGGGCACCCAGCCGCCCAGTCGCTATTTGTCGACCCGCCCGCTGCTGGTGGCCAACATGGCACTCAGCGTGCGCCGTGACATTGCCGATGTCTCACCGGCCAACGACTTCGGTGGTTACCGGGTGGCGGTGGACACCGGTTCACCGGCCGACTTGTTGGTGCAGGCACGGTTCCCGAAAATGACGCCGTTGCGCTTCGACACGCCCGAGGCCGCGTTGCGTGCGGTCGCATCGGGCAACGCCGACATCTACATCGGATTTCGCCACGTCGCGGTGCACTACATCGAACGCAATCTGCTGGCGAACGTGCAAATTCGCAGCGCCTTCGGCCCCGGCCTGACGGCGCTGGGGCCCGCGGTGCGCACCGATCTACCGCTGTTGCAGCAAATTCTCGACAAGGCCTTGGCGTCGGTCACCCAGGCAGAACAAGCCAGCCTGGCGCGGCGCTGGTTGCCCGAGGACGCGCTGCGCGCAGCACCCGCCAGCGCGGTGCAGTTGACCGAGGCTGAGCGCCAGTGGGTCGACACCAACGGCCGCATACGCGTCGGTTACGACGCCGCATTCGCACCGATCACTTTGCAAAACGACCTGCAGCAAATGCGCGGCCTGGGTGCCGATGTGATGCGCTTGGCGGCGTCGAAAGTCGGGCTGGTGATCCAAAGCGAAAGCGGCGGCAGCTTTGCCGAGGTCTATAGACGCGGCACCAAAGGCGAGATCGATGTGCTGGTCGGTGCTGCCCGGGCCGCATCGCGTCGCCAAGACTTCGATTTCGTTGGCCCGTTCATGCGCGTGCCGACGGCCATCGTCACCCGCAGCGCCAGCGGCCTGGCGGTGACCAAGCTCGAAGAACTCGGCAGACGGCGGCTGGCGCTGCTCGACGATCACTTTCTGATGCAGCCGCTGCGCGTGCGTTTTCCGGCGATGGTGCTGATGACTTTTGCGACACAAGACGCGGTGCTGTCGGCGGTGGCCGACGGGCGCGCCGACGCGGCCATCGGCAACATCAAAGTCGTCAACCAGTTGATCCACAACCTGTACACCGGCCGCGTGCAAGTCACCGGTACCGTGCCCGATGCCGACAGCGAGTTGTATTTCGCGGTGCGCCACGACTTGCCAGCGCTCAGCTTGCTGCTGCGCAAAGGCCTCGATGCCGTCAGCGAGTCTGAAATGAGCAGCATCGAACGGCGCTGGCTGGTGGCCGACGCGCCGGGCTGGAGCCGCGACCAGGTCTTGCGCGCGTCGGTAATCACCGCGGCCATCGCGGCCTTGTTGCTGACCTACCTGTACCTGCTGCGTCGCGGTAACCAGCGGCTGCGCGCGGCGCGCCAGGTCGAGCGCGATGCGCGCCGGGTGGCCGAAGAAACCACCGCCGGCCGTGGCCGTTTTGTCGGCTACCTCACGCATGAACTGCGCGGCACCATCGGTGCGATAGGCGCTGGTGCGCAGTTGCTCAAAGAAGACTTGCCAACCGAGCGCCGCGCGCGCTTGTGTGACGCCATCGCCACCTCGGCCGACGGTTTTCAGGGCCTGTTGGAAACCGCCTTGCAGTACGAAAGCAACCAAGACCGGCCGGTCGCCCTGCAGCCGGTGTCTACCGACCTCGCCACATGGTGGGGCGGTGCGGTGTCGCCGTTCGAGCTGGCGGCACAAGGCAAAGGCTTGCGCTTCGACGCGGCGCTGCTGGGGGTGACGCGCGACACCCCGGCGTTGCGGTTCGATGCGCAGCGGCTGCGTCAGGTGGTCAACAACCTGGTCAACAACGCGATCAAATTCACGCCGTTCGGCAGCGTGCGGGTGCTCGGTCGACTCGATGCGGCTTACCGACTCGAGATCGAGGTGATCGACACTGGTCCGGGCCTGCAGCAAGAAGACCTCGACAGTTTGTTTTTGCCGTACGCGCAAGGCCGCGAAGGCCAACGTGCGCACCACGGCGCCGGCCTCGGCTTGGCGATCAGCCGCCAATTGCTCGAGGCGATGGGCGGCACGGTGAGCGCTGGCGCGGCGCAAGGCGGCGGCGCACGGTTCGTGATGCAGGTGCCGTTGGCGGCAGTTCATGCCGCCAACCACGGCTAAACCTTGCGACAGGCAAGGGCACAATCTCGGCTTTGCGTTTCACCCAGTCGCTGGTGAGCGCGTGTTTTGGCCCCCGAGAGGAATGCAATGAACAAGGTGTATCCGAGCGCCGCTGCGGCGCTCAAAGGCGTGGTGGCCGACGGCCAACTGCTGGCAGTAGGCGGCTTCGGTTTGTGCGGCATTCCTGAGGCGTTGATCGCCGCGTTGCGCGACAGTGGCGTGAAAGATTTGACGGTGATATCGAACAACGCCGGCGTCGACGGCTTCGGTTTGGGCCAGTTGCTGGAAACCCGCCAAATCAAAAAAATGATTTCCAGCTACGTCGGCGAAAACAAGGAATTCGAGCGCCAGTACCTGGCCGGTGAGCTGGAGTTGGAATTCACGCCGCAGGGCACGCTGGCCGAAAAACTACGCGCCGGCGGTGCAGGCATACCGGCGTTCTTTACCAAAACCGGTGTCGGTACTTTGGTAGCCGAAGGCAAGGAAACGCGCGAGTTCGATGGTGCGGTCTACGTGATGGAACGCGCGCTGCAGCCCGCAGTCAGCTTGGTCAAGGCGTGGAAGGCCGACGAAAGCGGCAACCTGCTGTTTCGCCGCACCGCACGCAACTTCAACCCGGCTGCGGCCATGGCGGGTCGCCTGACGATTGCAGAAGTCGAAGAGATCGTGCCGACCGGCACCTTCGACCCCGACTCGGTGCATTTGCCCGGCATCTACGTCCACCGATTGGTGTTGAACAAGAACCCCGAGAAGCGCATTGAAAAGCGCACGCTCTCAGAAAAAGCAGGAGCCTGAACCATGGCCTGGACACACGACCAAATGGCAGCACGCGCCGCCCAAGAGCTGCAAGACGGCTTCTACGTCAACCTCGGCATCGGCTTGCCCACACTGGTGGCCAACCATGTGCGCAGTGACATCGAAGTCTGGCTGCAAAGCGAAAACGGCATGCTCGGTATCGGCCCGTTTCCGACCGAAGACGAAGTCGATGCCGACCTGATCAATGCCGGCAAACAAACCGTCACCACCATTCCCGGCTCATCGATTTTTGGTTCGCACGAAAGCTTCGCAATGATTCGCGGCGGCAAGATCAACCTGAGCATCTTGGGTGCAATGCAGGTCAGTGAAAAAGGCGATTTGGCCAACTGGATGATCCCCGGCAAGATGGTCAAAGGCATGGGCGGCGCGATGGACCTGGTGGCCGGTGTGGCCCGCGTCATCGTGTTGATGGAACACGTCGCGAAGAAAAAAGACGGCACGGTGGATTTGAAAATCATCCCGGCCTGCACGCTGCCACTGACCGGCTTGGGCGTGGTCAACCGCATCATCACCGACCTGGCGGTGATGGACGTGACACCGGCGGGCTTGAAAGTAGTCGAGTTGGCCGAAGGCGTCACGCGGGAAGAGCTGCAGTCGAAGACCGGCGTGCCGTTGCACTGAGATTGCCGTTGCGCCGCGGGCGTGGCATAGAAAAGCGCGTCGTTGACGCGCTTTTTTGTTGGTGCGCGGTGCAGCTTTTTTTATCTTGCCGCAGCCGGCATGGCCTGCATCGCCCGCGCCGCCTCGGTCACCAACTCCGGGCCCTGGTAGATGAAGCCGGTGTAGATCTGCACCAGGTCGGCACCGGCGCCCAGTTTGGCCACTGCGTCGGCCCCGCTCATCACGCCACCGACACCGATGATCGGGTAGCCCGAGCCGAGCTCGGCACGCAATTGCTGGATCACCGCGTTGCTGGCGGCAAAAACCGGTGCGCCCGACAAGCCGCCGGATTGTTCGGCATGTGCCAGGTGTTTAACCGCCTCGCGCGCGACGGTGGTGTTGGTGGCGATCACGCCGCTTGCGGCGTGGCGCTTCAGTGTGTCGGCAATCACGCGTACCTGGGTTTCATCGAGGTCGGGCGCGATCTTCACGAACATCGGCACCTTGCGGCCGTGGCGTTGCGCGAGCACTGCATCGCGTTGCGACAGGCTGCCGAGCAGTGCGTCGAGCGCCGCGTCGCTTTGCAGCGCACGCAGGTTCTCGGTGTTCGGCGATGAAATGTTCACCGTCACGTAGTCGGCATGCGGGTAGACGCCGTCCAGGCACGTCAGATAGTCATCGACCGCGCGCTCGATGGGCGTGTTGGCGTTCTTGCCGATGTTCAGCCCCAGGATGCCGCCGTTTTTTCGAAACTTCGCCTGCTGCACGTTGGCGATGAACGCCGCCAGGCCGTCGTTGTTGAAGCCCAGCCGGTTGATCAGTGCCTGCGCATCGGGCAGCCGCCACATGCGCGGCTTCGGGTTGCCCGGTTGTGCCAGCGGCGTCACGGTGCCGACCTCGATGAAGCCGAAGCCCAAGGCGCCGAGCCCGTCGATACAGCGGCCGTTTTTATCGAGGCCTGCGGCCAGGCCGATGCGATTTGCAAACCGCAGGCCGGCGACGGTCACCGGGTCGGCCACCCGCGGCTGGCGCAGCGCGCACTCGAACGGCGTGCGTTGCACCCGCGCCAACGTGTCCATCGTCACGTCGTGCGCTTGTTCCGGGTCCATGCTGAACAGCAAATGCCGGGTCAGTGCGTAGGGAATGAGGGCCATGGTGAAGGTCAGCGGAGGAGGGCGCTGCGAAGCTGTGCGTAGTTAAAAAGTGCGCGGCAAAAACCTGCGCGGGATAATTTGCAATTGTCTCAAAGGCCCGCGCCACGGCTGCCGTTATGAACCAAGATGAATTGAAGGCGATGGTTGGTCGTGCCGCGTTGGCGCACGTGGTGCCAGGCGGCCTGGTGGGGGTCGGCACCGGCTCGACGGTCAACTGTTTCATTGATGCGCTGGCGTCGATGCGCGACCGAATTGCGGGTGCGGTGTCGAGCAGCGAAGTTAGCAGCCAACGGCTGCGCGCACACGGTATTGCGGTGTTCGACGCCAACCTGGTCGAACGCATTCCGGTCTACATCGACGGTGCCGATGAGATCGACCCGCACGGCTGCATGATCAAAGGTGGCGGCGCGGCGTTGACGCGCGAAAAAATCATTGCCGATTTGGCAGACCGCTTCGTCTGCATCGCCGATGCCTCGAAACAGGTTGCGGTGCTGGGTCGGTTTGCGCTGCCGGTGGAGGTGATTCCGATGGCAGCGGCGCAAATCACGCGGCACTTCGCCGCCATGGGCGCACGCGCGGTGCTGCGCGCGGGTGTCGTCACCGACAACAGCTGCCAGCTGCTCGATGTGCATGGGTTGGCCATCACCGACCCGGCGGCCATGGAACGCGAAATCAATCAATGGCCTGGCGTGGTGAGCGTCGGCATCTTTGCGCGCAACCGCGCCGCGCTGTGTTTACTGGGCTCGTCCGAGGGCGTGCAAACCGTGCGCTATGCAGGCGCGCAAGCCGTCTAACGCCCGGCCAGCTATCGAAAACAGCGTACCCTCACGCTTCAATTCAATTCTGCGGATACATGCCCATGGCCAAGCCCAATTACTCGTTTGAAAAACGCCAGCGGGAGCTGGTGAAGAAGAAGAAAAAAGAAGAAAAAGTGAAAGAAAAGTCAGAGCGCAAGCAAGGTGACGGCAGCGCCGAGGCGGGCACAGATGCGGCCGATGGCGAGGTTGCTGCCGATGCTGCGAATGAGTCTGGGTCGGTGCCTACCTGACCACACCGCGGCCGTCGGCTGAGCGGCTCAGCCGCTGCGGCGCGCCACCCGCGCGGCGAAACGGCCGGCGTCCAGCGCATCCAGCAAATCGGCCTCGATCGGCAGCGGCGACCCGCTGATTTGTGCGGCAACCACCTGCGCTGCCAATGCGGCCCACGTGATGCCGCGTGACCCCAACGCGGTACACACATACAAACCCGGCAACCGCGGTACGCACGCGGGTTGTTCGAGCCGCCGCAGGCCCAGCGCAGTGTCGAAGTCCGGCACACCGCCGAGCAGCGGCAGCCGGTCGGCCGTAGCCCAGCGCCAGCCAGTGCGGCCACTGAGTTGGCTGGGTTCGAGTGCCAGCGGCTGCGCCGCACCAGTCAGCCGCGACCACTGCGCCAGGTTGTGCACATGGTCGACATCGCGTACCGATGGATCGCCATCACCTGCCTGCGCGGTCGCACCAAAGATAACCAGGCCATCGATCATCGGCAGCACATAGCCCGAGCCGGTGATCGGTACCTGTGGCACCGCGCGCTCTATGGCGACGTGAGCTGCGACCTGAGCTGCGGCCTGAGCGGCGACCTGCGTGGCGGACAGGTCGGCGGCCTGCGTCGACACCGCCGCGATGCTGATCTGACCGCGCACCTGCGCCAGCGGCCACACGGCGGCTTGCGTCGGCGGCAGCCACGGTTGCAGCAACCGCAGTGCATCGCCCGCGTTCGCTAGCACCACCCGGTCACTGTGGGCGATGACAGCGCCAGCAGCGTTGCGCAATTCCCAGCCAGCGGTGCTGCGTGTCAACCTGTCGACGGCGCAACCGGTGCGCAGCGCGGTGTGGCGACCCGCGCGTTCGATAAAAGATCGCGCCAGGCCCGCAGGCTGCACCCAGCCGCCGCCCGGATACCACCACGCAGGTTGCCGCAGCGGCAGCCCCGCGCGTTGCGACGCATCGCTTGCAGACAGTGCCTGCACATAGTCTGCTGGCAGGTGCAGCCGTTGCAGCAGCGCGTGCATGTCGGCTACTGCGGCGTCATGCGTCAGCGCGGTTTGCAAGCGCAACAAACCTGCGGTGCTGCCACGCACGCCGTGTTGCGCCAAGGCCGTAGCGACTGCACGTTGCGCCTCTAATGCCGCCGCGCGATTGAAGCGCGCATGTGCGCCGTCTTGTGGGTTCACGATGCCGTGAAACAAGCCGGCCGGATTGCCCGAAGTTTCCATCGCGGGCGCGTCGTGGCGCTCGAACACCGTGCTGGCGATTGCCTGCTCAGCCAGCGCCCAGGCCACCGCGCAGCCTGCCAGACCGGCACCGATGATGAGCACCGGGTTGGGCGACAGTGCATGCGCGCCGCTGCGCGACGGCGCATGTCGCGGTGCGAACGGCGGGTCGTATCGCCAGCTGCGCACGGTAGATGCTGCGCTCGCTGGTTCGTCTGTGGAGACCGCTGGTGCGACCACTGGGGCGACCACTGGTGCGACTGTTGTTGCGACCGCTGGTGCGACTTCCAGTGCGGCGGCTGATGCGAATGCGGGTGCGACCGCGTGTGCGAACGCGGGTGCAAACGCGTGTGCAACCGCGTGTGCGACGTCTGTTGCCGTGGGGCGGAACCCGGACGACCGCATCGCGTGCTGCGTGAGGGCACCTGCGGCAGTGGCCGTGGCCGTGCCTGCAGCGTCCAGCCCGCCACCGATGTGCACCACGGTGCCCACTGCGGCCAAACGCGCCAATGCTTTCGCGTGGCGCCTGGCCGTGGCCTCATCGGGTGCATTTGCTGGGCTCAACAAAAAAATATCGACCTGCGCCACCAGCTGGCGCAGCGCCGCTTGCGTGTCGGCCGGCACCAGCAGCCACTGCACCTGCCCACCATCGAAAGCAAGCCGGTGCATGTTCGGCGTGATGGGCGGCCAGTCATGCGCGATGGTGGCGAGCAGCGCGGCTGCGGTGCAGCCGGCGGCGATGGTCGGTGACGCGGTGATCACATGCAGTTGCGCGCACCGGTGCGGGTCGTTGCGCCATGCGGCCAACATGTGCCAGAAGCGCCCGCCGCCCTCAAAGCGGTCGTCGAACACCACGTATCGAGCACGATTTTTCCAACGCGACAACAGCGTTGCATCGAAGTTGCAGTTGCAGTTGCAGGTGCAGTTGCAGTTGGGCTCCATCAATCCATCATGCCCAAAAGACGCCATGGTGAAAGCAATTCGCCATTAAAAAAGGGCGCTGTCGCAGCGCCCTTTTTCAGTTGCCTCACCGACCATCAAACCCGTTTGCGGTACTCATGCGTGCGGGTGTCGATCTCGACTTTGTCGCCGGTTTGCACAAACAACGGCACCGAAATCTCGAAGCCGGTGGCGAGCTTGGCGTTTTTCAATACCTTGCCCGAGGTGTCGCCTTTGACCGCCGGTTCGGTCTCGATGATTTCGCGTACCAGGCTGGTCGGCAGCTCGACCGAAATGGCCTTGCCGTCGTAGAACACCACCTCGACCGTCATGCCGTCTTCTAGGTACTGGATGGCATCGCCCATGTTCTCGCTTTCGACTTCGAACTGGTTGAAGTCGGCGTCCATGAAGGCGTACATCGGGTCGGCGAAGTACGAGTAGGTGCACTCCTTCTTGTCGAGGATGACCTGGTCCATCTTGTCGTCGGCCTTGAACACCACTTCGGTGCCTGAGCTGCTCAGCAGGCTTTTCAGTTTCATGCGCACCGTGGCGGAGTTGCGGCCACCGCGGCTGTACTCGGTGCGCAGCACGACCATCGGGTCCTTGTTGTGCATGATGACGTTACCCGCGCGAATTTCCTGTGCAGTTTTCATGGTGTGTTTCTGTAGACGTGTGCGCAGTGGCGGCACGGGGGTGGTGGGTCGCCTCGGGCGCAGCCCAACTCGGCGAAAAGCCCTCAATTTTAGCTGCTCAGGTGAGCAGCAGGGCGGCCGCGAATTCCAGCAGCTCGGTGGTCAGATCGGTTCGATCGGCCAGCTCGCTTTGCCACGCGGTGCATTGCGCCTGCCACGCCGCCATGGTGGTTCGACTGTTGAGCGCCGCCCAGGCCGTGCCGCCTGCGGTGCGCGGTGCCGACATCGGCGCCGACATCAGTGACGCACCATCGAGCGGCAACTGGTTCCACCGCCACCAAGCCCGGCGTACTTCGGCAGCTGCTGAAGCGGCGCTTTTTTCTGTGCCTTCTGACGACTGTCGGCCGCCCACCGCATCCAGCCGCGCTGTCTGGAAATACGCCGCCAGCTTGGCTGCGTGCGCGCCGTCTTGCTGCGGATAAATCTGCCACACATACGGCTTGCCCGACCAGATGGCGCGCACCAGCGAGTCTTCACCGCGCACGAAATTCACATCGCACAACCACAGCAGGTGGTCGTAGTCGATTTGACTGAGCCACGGCAACGCGTGGGTGCGCAGTGCGCCGAATGCATCCGCTGGCGCAGCTGCCAGTGCCTGCGTGACCTGGTCGGTGGCGTGGCCGGGCGTGGTCAGCAGCAAGGTGGGTTGTTCGCCCAACGCGCGCAGCAAGCTGGGCAGGTGGGGGTTGGCGTAACAAAACAAGCTGACCAGGCGCTCCGCAGGCTGCGGCGCAATGCCGTGCGCCGCAAGCCACGCAGCCTGTGCTGCGATATCGAACGCGCTGCGTCGTGCATCGAGATCCAACTCGCGCAGCAAACCGCCGGTGCGCGGGTTGAAACCCGGGTAGAAAAACCACGACGTCAAACCGCTGCCGGCCCCAGCGCTTTGCGGCGACGCCAAACAATGGCTGCGTTCGACGTACGACTCAGCGCTCAGGTATTCGAGGTTGATCCACGCGTGCCGCTGCCGGTGTTTTTTCGCGTCGACCATGTCGCGCAAATACGCGTCGGGCAAACCACAGCCAAAGGTTTCGATCACCAGTTCGGCGAGTGGCACCGGGCCGGTTGGCCACGGCGACACCGCAATGCAGGTGTTGCCGGCAGACAGCGGAGCCATCCAAACCAAGGCGCTCGCATCGTCGGTAAACAAACGCACCGCCATGCCGAGTGCAGCCAAATCTTCAGCCAAGCGCCAACACACGCCGATGTCGCCGAAGTTATCGACAACGCGGCAAAAAATGTCGCAGGTACGCAGGATCGAGGTGGTGACCGGCAGGTCGATCGTCATCGGCAAATTATCCGAGTGCGTGCGTCGGCACAATTGCGGCCGATGTCTGAAATCTCCAAAGCCGGTGGCCCATCGGCCGAACCCCATCCGCAACGCGAGCGGTTACTGGCCGATGTGGCCGCGCTGCCGGGTTTGCCGGGTGTGTACCGGTACTTCGACGCCAATGGCGGAGTGCTTTATGTAGGCAAAGCGCGTGACTTGAAAAAGCGCGTGTCGAGCTATTTTCAAAAGCAGCACGGCGGCACGCGCATCGGTCACATGATCACGAAGATCGTGCGGATGGAGACCACGGTTGTGCGCTCTGAGGCCGAGGCGCTGCTGCTCGAAAACAATCTGATCAAGGCGTTGAACCCGCGCTTCAACATTCTGTTTCGCGACGACAAAAGCTACCCGTATCTGAAGATCACCGGCACCGGCACCGGCACCGGCACTGGAGCCGGCACTGGATCCGGCACCAGCGCCGCTGCGCCACCGCTGGCAGCCAGTCCGGCGGCCGCGTCGAATGCGGCAGGCGTGCGGTACCCGCGTATGGTTTATTACCGCGGCGCGGTGGACCAGCGGCATCGCTACTTCGGCCCGTACCCTAGCGCCTGGGCGGTGAAGGAATCGATCCAGCTGCTGCAAAAAGTGTTTCGGCTGCGCACCTGCGAAGACACCGTGTTCAACAACCGCAGCCGACCGTGTTTGCTGCACCAGATCAAGCGTTGCTCGGGTCCGTGCGTGCAACTGATTGCGCCGGTTGATTACGCCCGCGACGTCGCCAACGCGGAGCGGTTTTTGCTTGGCGAGCAACAGCAAATCATGGACGCGTTGCAAGCGCAAATGATGCTGCACGCCGAGGCGCTGCAGTTCGAGCAGGCAGCCGAGATCCGCAACCAGTTGGGCGCGTTGTCGCGCGTCTTGCACCAACAGTCGGTGGAAGACAACACCGGTGCTGCCACTCGCGATGCCGACATCTTGGCGGTCAAGGTGTATGGCGGCCGCGCCTGCGTCAACCTGGCGATGGTGCGGGGCGGACGCCACCTTGGCGACCGGCCGTTTTTTCCGGTGCATGTGGAAGATGCGGCAGTGCTGGGTGCTGACGACGCGGCCGATTCGGCCGAGTTGCCAGGTACCGACCAACCTACCGATCGCCCAACCGACCACGCAGCCGATGCAGCGCCGCCGACTGTGGCGGCGTTGTCGCCGGAAGCTTTGGTGCTGGAGGCATTCATCGCGCAGCACTACCTGGACGGCGCGGTGCCGCCGCTGCTGGTGCTCAGTCATGCGGTCGACAAAACGTTGATCGAGGCGCTGTCGATCCACAGCGGCACCAAGGTCACGGTGCAACACCAGCCGCGCGATGCGCGCCGTGCATGGCTCGACATGTGCATCAAAGGCGCTGACCTGCGGTTGGCCCAACTGCTGGCCGAAGAAGGCTCACAGCAGGCGCGCACGCGTGCGGTGCTCGACGCATTGGGCATCGAGGTTGAACACGCAGGTCGGTTCCGTATCGAGTGTTTCGACATCAGCCACACCGGTGGCGAAGCGACCCAGGCGTCGTGCGTGGTGTTTGAAAACCACAAGATGCAAAGCGCGCAATACCGTCGCTACAACATCGATGGCATCACCGGCGGCGACGACTACGCCGCCATGCGTCAGGTGCTCATGCGCCGCTACGGCAAGCTGGCCGCGCAGGTGGCGAAGCAAGCCGAGGCGGCCGTCGAGGCAAGCGACGCCAGCGACGCTGGCGCGGTCGACGATGCAAGCGACGCCGATGCCCCGCTCGACACAGACCGACTGGTCGCCAAACCCGAACTGCGCTTGCCCGACTTGGTGTTGGTCGACGGCGGGCGTGGCCAGGTCAGCATGGCGCGCGAAGTGTTCGAAGAGCTCGGCATCGACCTCGGCCTGATCGTCGGTGTGGAAAAAGGCGAGGGACGCAAAGTCGGCCTGGAAGAACTGGTTTTTGCCGATGGGCGCGACAAGGTGTATCTGGGCAAAGACTCCGCCGCGCTGATGCTGGTTGCACACATTCGCGACGAGGCGCACCGCTTCGCCATCACCGGCATGCGTGCCAAGCGCGCCAGCGTGCGCACCGGTGGCAGCAAGCTAGAAGACATCGCCGGCGTGGGCCCGAAAAAACGCGCGAAGTTGTTGCAGCGCTTCGGCGGCGTGCGTGGTGTGGCCAGCGCCAGCGTCAACGACTTGTTGACGGTCGACGGCATCTCCAAAGAATTGGCAGAGGACATCTACCGTGCATTGCATTGAATGGGTAGCGCGGTCGCGCACAGCCGCAGCGTTGCAGTGGGGGCTGCGTTCGACGCTGTGGCCGATGTTGTGTGCGGTGTGGCTGGCTGGCTGCGGCGCGTGGCCGAGTGCCGAGCCGGTTGCGGCCCCAGGCACCGACGCAAACCCGCCGACGTCTTCCATGCCGGTGCCGCCACCGGCGACCTCGTCCGCGGTCGGCACGGCCCGCGTGCCGTCAACCGCCATGGCGCCTGCGTTGCGTTTGCCGCCGCCGGCTGCCGTGCGCACTGCGGTCGAATTGAAACTGCAGGCCGCGCGGCGCATCGTCGCCGCCAACCCACAGCTGACCTACGCGGACGCGGCACCTGATGCGCTGCTCGCCATCCCGGTGCTGAGCGTGGAGTTGAATGTCGATGGGTCGGTGCGCCGAATCGACGTGATGCGCCAGCCGCGCCAAGCCACCGACACCACACAAATCGCGATCGATGCGGTCAGGCGTGCGGCACCGTTTGGCAATGTGTCGCGGTTGCCCAAACCGTGGCGCTTCACCGAAACCTTTTTGTTCAACGAGGCACGCCAATTCAAGCCACGCACGCTAGACAACTGAGCGCTGCCGAGCCTTCGACGCCGCATGTCCAAGCGGCACAATCATCAGCATGTTTTTCAACTTGCCTACGCTTTTAACTTGGGCCCGCATCGTTGCGATTCCGCTGGTGGTCGGCGTTTTTTATATCGATGTCGACGACGCCAGCCGCAACACGGCGGCCACGGCGCTTTTCATCGTGGTCGCGCTGACCGATTGGGCCGATGGTTTTTTGGCCCGCAAGCTGAATCAAACCTCGTCATTCGGTGCCTTTCTCGATCCCGTGGCGGACAAGTTTTTGGTCTGCGCTGCGTTGTTGGTGCTGGTTCATTTGCACCGGCTGCATGCGCTGGTGGCGTTCGTCATCATCGGTCGCGAAATTGCGATTTCTGCGTTGCGCGAGTGGATGGCGCAAATTGGCGCCTCGCGCAGCGTCGCTGTGCACCTGCTGGGCAAGTTAAAAACCGTGGTGCAGATGGTTGCCATCCCGTTTTTGCTTTATCACGGCACGCTGTTCGGAATCATCGACACCCAACATTGGGGCACCGTATTGATTTACCTGTCGGCGGTGTTGACGGTGTGGTCGATGGTGTATTACCTGCAAAAAGCGCTGCCGGAAATTCGCGCCAAAGCGCGTTGAGCCGCGCCAGGCTTGGCACAAAAAATCGCTGTGCAACCGGTCGGATTGTGTTGAAGCAGCGTCGAGCACGCGGTGAATAACCGCCCGGTCATCACCAGTGCGGCACCCGCCGACTCTTATGCGCTGCGGGCCATGCCGGCGGTGTTCGTGCTGATTTGGAGCACCGGGTTTATCGCCGCGCGATTCGGTATGCCGCATGCGCCACCGCTGACCTTTCTGTGCATCCGTTACGCGCTGTCGGCCTTGTGTTTTTTGGTCTGGGTCAGCGCTGCACGCGTCGCATGGCCGGTGGGTCGAGCGCAGTGGCTGCACCTGTGCATGTCGGGCGTGTTGATGCATGCGATTTACACCGGCGGTGTGTGGGCGGCGGTGAAGGCCGGTCTCGGTGCAGGCATGGTGGCGTTGTTGGTGGGCTTGCAACCGCTGTTGACCGCGCTGTGGTTGTCGAGGCGCACTGCGGCAAATGCGTCGCGGCCAGTGACCCCGCGCCAATGGATCGGGCTGGCGTTGGGCTTATGCGGGTTGACGCTGGTGGTGTGGCGCAAGCTCGGGGCAGGCGAAATCACTGCGCTGAATTTCAGTCTGGCCGCGATTGCGCTGCTCGGTATCACTGCCGGCACGCTGTATCAAAAACGCTTTGTTGCGGCATGCGATGTACGCACTGCAAACACGGTGCAGGTGCTGGCTGCGATGCTGGTGAGTCTGCCGTTGGCGTGGCTGGAGGCTGAGCCGATTCAATGGAATGCGACCTTCGTGTCTGCGATGGCGTGGGCGGTGTTGGTGTCGACGTTGGGTGGCAGCTCGCTTTTTTACATGCTGATTCAGCGCGGCGCGGCAACCCGGGTCACCAGCTTGCTTTATTTGGTGCCGCCCACCACGGCATTGATGGCTTGGGTGTTGTTCGATGAAGCGTTGACGCAGCCAATGTTGATCGGCATGGTGCTGACGGCCCTGGGCGTAGCGCTCGTAGTGAACGCGCCGCAGCGTTGACGGCGGCGGTTTGTTGGGCAGCGCAACCGGGTAGCTAGAATCCGCGGTCCTGCTTGACACCCTGTAGACGCCCGGCTGTAATCATTCGAGCGCGATGGAAGTCGGAGAGCGCGGTCGGCATCGACCCAACCTATAAGCATCCAAAAAATTCGAGGGGGCATCTTTGTGAACAAGTCTGAACTGATCGAACACATCGCCAAACAAGCGGATCTATCGAAGGCTGCCGCGGGTCGCGCACTTGAGGCGCTGATAGGCGGTGTGAAGTCGACACTCAAGAAAAACAACAGCGTGACACTGGTTGGTTTTGGTACGTTCAGCGTGACCAAGCGCGCGGCGCGCGCCGGGCGCAATCCGCGCACCGGCGTCGCTATCAAAATCAAGGCGGCGAAAGTGCCGAAGTTTCGTCCAGGCAAAGCGTTGAAAGACGCGTTGAAGTAATTGCGCCGCGCGATGCAGTCAGCGCTTGACAGTTGATTGAAACGGCAGCGAAAAAAAGTCAGTGCGGGTGCTTAGCTCAGTTGGTAGAGCGCCGCCTTTACACGGCGTAGGTCGGGGGTTCGAGCCCCTCAGCACCCACCACCACAACGTTTGGTTTTTTCGTTTGATGTGGTTAGCGTTGCAACCGGTTAGCACGGTGGCACGCAAAGACGAAGAAGACTAAAACGCAAAGGCGAACTTCGGTTCGCCTTTTTCATGGTGGGGCGCAACCGTCCCAAACGCTTGACCGAGTCGGCCCGGTCTTTTGAGCAACCCCTCCTCTACGAGTACGCCCATGTTTGATTTCTTTCGCGACCACATGCGCATCTTTCAGTACATCCTGGTGCTGTTGATCGTTCCGTCGTTCATCGTGATCGGCGTTCAGGGCTATCAACAGTCGGGCGAAGGCGCGAGCAAGTCGGTTGCGAAAGTGGCCGGCCAGTCGATCACGCAGGCGGAGTTTGATTTCGCGCACCGCGAGCAAGTCGACCGCATACGTCGACAAATGCCGACCGCAGATCCCAAGCTGTTCGACAGCCCCGAGCTGAAGCAGCAATCGCTTGACAACCTGATCCGTGAGCGCGTCATGCTGGCCGCGGCTGATCAGTTGCACCTCACCACCACCGACGAGCGGTTGCAGCGCTTGTTCGCCACCGATGCGCAATTCGCCTCGATTCGAAACCCCGACGGCAGCGTCAACAAGGACATGCTGGCGGCACAAGGCATGTCCAGCGACACCTTCGCCCGCCGGTTGCGACAAGACCTGTCAGTGCGGCAGGTGCTGGCAGGTGTGTCCGGCACGGGGTTTGTTTCGGCGACAGCAGCCGACCGCGCGGTGGACGCGTTCTTCCAACAACGTGAGGTGGTTTTGCAGCAGTTCGGTGCCGCCGATTACGCCACCAAGGTCAATCCCTCCAATGCCGATTTGGACGCCTACTACAAAGACCCCGCCAACGCGGCGCAATTCCAGTCGCCTGAGCTTGCCAGCATTGAATATGTCGTGCTGGACGTCGACGCGATGAAACGCCAAGTCACGGTAAGCGATGACGATCTGCGCAAGTACTACAGCGAGAACATAGCGCGCTACACCACGCCCGAAGAGCGGCGCGCAAGCCACATCTTGATCGCGGCGGACAAAGCGCTTGCCGCGCCCGAACGCGCGAAAGCGAAAGCCAAGGCCGAAGAGTTGCTGTCTGAGATCACCAAAACGCCAGGCGCCTTTGCCGAACTGGCGCGAAAGAATTCGAACGACCCGGGCTCGGCAATCAAAGGCGGCGACCTCGATTTCTTTGCGCGCGGTGCCATGGTCAAACCGTTTGAGGACACTGCCTACGCGCTGAAAGTCGGCCAGACCAGTGGCGTGGTGGAAAGCGATTTCGGCTTCCACATCATTCGTTTGACCGAGCTGCGCGGCGGCGACAAACGCAGTTTCGATGCGGTACGAAATGAGATCGATACGGAGGTTCGCTTATCGCTGGCGCAGCAAAAATTCGCAGAAGCCGCCGCCGAATTCACCAACCTGGTCTACGAACAGTCTGACAGCCTGAAGCCGGCGATCGACAAATTCAAACTGGAATTGAAAACAACCCAAGGCGTGTCGCGCAAGCCCGCGGCCGGCGTGAGCGGGCCGTTGGCATCGGCGAAGTTTTTGGATGCGATTTTTGCCAACGATGCGCTGCGCAACAAGCGCAACACCGACGCGGTGGAAACCGCGCCGAGTCAACTGGTGTCGGGCCGGGTGGTTCAGTACGAAGCGGCCCGCACGTTGCCATTGGCTGATGTCAAAGACCGGGTGCGGACCCGTGTCGCCGCAGCACAGGCCGCAGCATTGGCACAGAAAGAAGGCGAGGCCAGATTGGCCGCGCTGAAACTCGCGCCGCAGACCGATATGGGTATCGCCACCCGTCTGGTGTCGCGGCTGCAAGTGCAGGAATTGGGTCAGCCAACGATGGATGCCGTGTTGGGTGCGAATGCCAGCGTGTTGCCCACGTTCGTCGGCGTCAAATCAAGCAGCGGCTATGTGGTGGCAAAGATTCAAAAGGTGGTGGGCCGTGACCCAGTCACTGCCGACGCCGAGCGTGCGCGAAGCCAGTATTCGCAGGCCTGGGCCGATGCCGAATCACAGGCATACGTCGGCTCGTTGAAGAGTCGGCTGAAGGTGCAGGTCAGCGCAAAGACAACAACAGCCTTGGCCACCAAGGAACCCGCTGAAACGCGCTGAGAACAGTGCGCTGATGCACAGCCCGTCAAGCGGTTCGCTTTATACTTTGCGATGTGCGGTGGCTGTAGCTCAGTTGGTAGAGTCCAGGATTGTGATTCCTGTTGTCGTGGGTTCGAGCCCCATCAGCCACCCCAGTTAACGCGCAGCACACCGGCCCCGAGGGGCCGCTTTTTTTGTTCGGTAGGCGTCAGATCCCGCCCGACAGTTGGCGGATGGTGACCAGGCACTGGATGCCGCGTGGCGCGCAGTCGCGCCACTCGACCTCGCCGCCCAGTTGCCGTACGCGCTTGCGCACTCCCCCCAAACCCAAGCCGTGCGACCACGATTGCGGTTCACGACCGATGCCATCGTCGGCAACGGCCAGCGTGAGTTGACCGCAGGTGAGCGTCAGTTGGATGTCGACGCGGTGAGCGTACGCGTGTGACATCACGTTGCTCACCAATTCGCGCATCACGCGGGTCAGCCCAGACCACTGCGCAAAGCTCAGCACCACGTCGATGTCGTGTGTGGCCGTCCAGGTTAGATCGATGTGCGCCGCGCTGAGGCGCTGGGTGATGTCAATCTTCCATTCGGCCAGTGCGTGCGACAGCGGTTGGTTGACTGCGGCCAGGCCGCGGGTGAGCGTTTTCAGGTTCTGCAACGTGTGGCGCGCATAGTCCTCCAGCTCGGGCGTCGGCGCTCGGTAGATGAGCGTCAACAGGCGCGCGCCGATGTCGTCGTGCAGGTCGAGGGCCAGCCGCCGGCGCTCTTCGACGCGGCCTTGCGCTGCGGCTTGTTCCAAGGTCGCCGTGCGGCACAGGTGGTTGGCGATCATTTCTACCAACCACACGTCTTCGGTTGTGAAGCGCGGCTGTCCGCGCTGCGCGTGGCGCACCACGATGGAAGTCGGATTGGATTCGGCGCTACGGCGATCAACGGTTGGCACGGCTGGCCACGCGGGCACTGCGATTTGCATCAACGCGCCATCCGCGGCGATTTGGCTGGCTGCCAGTGCGGCGTTCGACAGCGTCACGCGATGTAGCGGGAGCGCCATTTCCAGCACGCTGACCAACGACGGCCCGATGAGGGTGGGCTGTTTTTCTACTTGCTGTGTGGCCCCAAACAAATGTGCGAGCAGCTGTTGCGGGCTAGCCGCAGCGGGGCGCAGGGTTCGGTTGACGAGCCACTGGTGCGTACCCAGATAAGCGACCAACGCGAGTAACGAGGCCAGCGTGACCGCGGCCCACACGGGCAGTGCCATAGCGTAGAGAAAAAACAGCGCAACCAGTGCCGCCAGGACGCTGATCACCCACCACAGCGCGCGGCGGTATCTGTCGTGATCAGTGCCGACAGTCATCGCGGGTCGGCAGTTCGTTTGTGCGCTGGCACCGGCAGCATGACCATCAGCGCAGGCAAGCCAGCGTTGCCGCTACACCAAGCCTTGCTTGCTGGCCATCACGGCCGCTTCGGCGCGGCTCGACACATTCAGCTTTTTGTAGATCGACTTGATGTGGTCGTTCACGGTGAACCATTTGATGGCCATCAGATTTGCGATCTCCTTGATCGTGAATCCTTTGCTCAGGTAGGTAAGCACCTCACTTTCGCGCGGCGTCAACCGGTCTTCGTCATCAGTAAGCGCGTGATCCGACGCGGTAAGGCGGCTGCTCTGGAAGGCAGATGGTGCGCGTGCGTCGGCAAATCCGTCGGCCGCACTGCCGCTGCGGAAATGCGTGAGCAGTCGGCGCGCGATGGCAGGTGATAACGGTGGCTGACCGCGGACGATTTTTTGCAACTCTTCGACCAACACCTCGAAGCGGTCTTCTTTGAGCAGATAACCATCGGCACCACATTGAAGTGCGGGAAACAAATGCTCGTCGTCGGAATAAAGCGTCGTGACGATCTTGGTGGCGGGATAGTGCGACAGCTCGGCCAGCAACTCCATGCCGTTGCCGTCCGGCAGTTCGAGGTCCACCATCATCAACTTGTACAAATGCGGTGGTTCTGTATCGCTCGGGCTGCCGGCCGGTGCCCAACCGGTATCACGGCCCAGCCGGTCAGGGGAACACCGTGACTGACTGATGTGGCGGCGTGCCGAGTCCAGATCGCTCGCTTCGGTGATCTGCATCTGATCGCTGAAACTTTCACGAATAACCCTGCTTAGAAAGCTGCGGGCCACCGGGTTGTCTTCGACGATCAATACGTTGACGGGCATGAACTTGGGCCTGAGCTGAAACAGCGGTTTCGCGGCCCAGACGGTAACGCATAGGCACACCCTTGCGTCACTTGTCGACTGCCGCTGCGGGTGAAGTTCCGCGACCGCACTCTTACAATCGTGACGATGCGTATCTTGATTGCCAATGACGACGGGTATCTTGCTCCAGGACTCGCCGCGTTGGTCGCAGCATGCAGCGGATTGGGGCATATCGATGTCATCGCGCCGGAGCAAAATGCCAGCGGCACCTCCAACTCGCTCACCTTGAACCGGCCACTGTCGGCCTATACGGCAGCCAACGGTTTCCATTATTTAAACGGCACGCCATCGGATTGCGTGCATGTGGCACTCACCGGACTGTTCGAGCTGCGGCCGGACTTGGTTGTATCTGGCATCAATCAAGGTGCCAATATGGGCGACGACACGCTGTACTCGGGCACGGTTGCGGCGGCGATGGAAGGTTTTTTGTTCGGCATTCCGTCGATTGCTTTTTCGCAGGTCGATAGGGGTTGGACGCACCTGGATGCTGCGGCTCGGGTAGCACGCAAAGTGATCGAGCAGGTTCTGCGCGAGCCACCGGCGCACCGTCCGTTTTTGCTCAACGTCAACATCCCGAATCGGATCGATGCAGACCAGCAACCGCTGCGCATGACCCGCTTGGGTCGACGCCATGCGAGCGAACCGGTGGTGCGCCAAACCAGTCCTCGCGGCGACACGATGTACTGGATCGGCCCGGCCGGCGATGCGCGCGAAGCAGGCGAGGGCACGGATTTCTATGCCACCGCGCACGGCCAGGTTTCGATCACGCCGCTGCAGGTGGATCTCACCGACCACACTGCCCTGCCTGATTGGCGGGCGTGGCTCGCAGCTGCCCCGACAACGTGACTGACGCAACGCGCCGTGCAGGCAGGTTTCCGCTGCGGCTGGAACGCATGGTGCGCGCACCGAAGGTGTACGTCGGCCCGCTTGGCGTATCGCCGAATCATGCCCACGAGGTGACACGTGACGTGGTCAGCGAAGGCCACGCAAGCGGGTTGGGGCTCGACTCCGACGACATTCGACGCCGCATGATTGACCGGCTGCGCACGGCCGGGCCGCACCATGCGCGCGTGCTCGCAGCGATGGGCAGCGTGCCGCGCCATCGATTTGTCGACGCGGCGTTGGCAACACAGGCTTATGAGGACACCAGCCTGCCGATCGGACACGGGCAGACGATTTCTAAGCCGTCGGTCGTGGCGCGCATGCTCGATGTGCTGATGGATGGAGCCCAGGCGCGCGCGGTCGGCCATCTCGGCCGTGTGCTGGAAATCGGAACTGGCTGCGGCTATCAGGCAGCGGTGTTGTGTCGACTGGCGCAGCAGGTGGTGTCGATCGAGCGCGTGAGGGGCTTGTACGACAAGGCGCGTGAACTGGTCGCCCCGCTGCGCACGGACCAACTCCGGCTGGTTTATGGCGACGGGATGGTCGGCCACGCGCCGAATGCTCCGTACGACAGCATCATCGCGGCGGCGTGTGGTGTGGCCATCCCCAACAGTTGGCTGGATCAATTGGCTGTCGGTGGTCGGCTTATCTCGCCAGTCGGCGACGCGCACGCAGTGCAAAAGCTGATCGTGGTCGACCGCACGCAGGCCGGCCTGACCCATACCGAATATGAAGCAGTGCAGTTCGTCCCTCTAAAATCGGGATTGCTTTGATGGAGGTTTGGCCGCGCATGACATCGATGAATCAGACCCTGCAAGACGGCTTTAAATTTGCGATGGTGATAAGCGTTGGTGTGTGGCTAGCCGCGTGTCAATCCACGCCGAACAACGCGCCGGTGGTCGATCGGCAGGTACCTGTCAAGGCCCCGAGTGCCGCTGCTACCAAGGGTTCTGGGCGCAGTGCGAATTCGGCGCAGATGGGTTTGGAAAACGCCGGCAAACCCGGCTACTACACCGTCAAGCCTGCCGACACCCTGGTGCGGATTGCGCTCGACAGCGGACAAAACTGGAAGGACCTGGTGCGCTGGAACGGCCTGGAAAATCCCAACATCATTGAAGTAGGGCAGGTACTTAGGGTCGTGCCGCCCGGGGTCGACCCGACGGCAGCGGTGATTCGTCCTGCAGCGCCCAAAGTCGATGCAAAGCCGCTCGACCTGAAAACCGTGCCGGTCACAGCCGCGCTACCGGCGACAACGCCAGCATCCGCGCCCCCACCGGCTGCGGTGCCGACCAATGGTGCGGCACCGTTGGCGGGCGGGCCTACAGCGGTTGCCGCCAGCACGCCCGCAGTGTCGGCACCGGTGCCAGTCGCCACACCTCAGGGTGATGAGTTGGTCACATGGATGTGGCCTGCCAACGGCGCAGTCACGACCACATTCGACGACAACAAAAGCAAGGGATTGGCTATTTCCGGCAAGGCGGGCGACCCAGTTTTTGCGGCTGCCGACGGTAAGGTGGTGTACGCCGGTTCTGGCCTGCGCGGTTACGGAAATTTGGTGATCGTTAAGCACAACACTACTTACCTCACCGCGTACGCGCACAACCAGGTGTTGTTGGTCAAAGAAGACCAGTCAGTGCGTCGAGGCCAGAAAATTGCCGAGATGGGGTCCACGGACGCAGACCGCGTTCAACTGCATTTCGAGATCCGCAAACAAGGCAAACCCATCGATCCATCCCGGCTGCTACCCAGCCGCTGATCCTGGAGTGGTGGCAGCCAACTGCCCCCTCGCATGCCGGCGTGTTGCGTTGGGTAACCTGAGAGCGTGAGAGTCGTTCATGTCTGCTCACCATCCCGAAAGACGCCGGCTCGGCGTCGCAGGTGCTCGCCGTAGCCCGAGCCACGGCTGTGCCTTGCGCCTAGACCGGACGCCTTTCGACAAGTTGCTTGGGCACGTCCGAGAAACTCTCACGCGCTGACACACGATGACGACACCAAACACTGAATGGCTGTGCGTCGAATCGCTCGACCTCGAAGGTCAGGGCATCGCGCACAACGCCGAAGGCAAGGTGGTGTTCATCGAAGGTGCACTGCCGGGCGAGCAGGTGCTGGTCCATGTGTTTCGCAAGAAGAACAGCTGGGAGCAGGCGTCGATCGCGGCGCTGCGACAGGAAAGCTCGCAACGTGTCACGCCGCGTTGCCGCTATTTCGGCACCTGCGGTGGCTGCAAGATGCAGCACTTTCAGGCAGGTGCGCAGCTGGCCAGCAAACAGCGCGCGCTAGAAGACGGCTTGTGGCACCTGGGCAAGGTTCGGCCTGAGCAAGTCCTTCGACCGATAGAAGGGCCGGCGTGGGGCTACCGGCTGCGGGCGCGCCTGTCGGTTCGTTACGTGCCGAAAAAAGGCAAAGTGCTGGTCGGCTTTCATGAGCGTAAATCGAGCTACGTCGCCGACATGAGCAGCTGCGAGGTGTTGCCGCCGAACTTGAGCGCGCTGCTTTCGCCGCTAGCAGAGTTGATCGGACAAATGGACGGACGCGAGCGGCTGCCGCAAATAGAAGTGGCCGTCGGCGAGGATTCCACCGCGTTGGTGCTGCGGCATATGGAGCCGTTGACCGACGCCGATATTCAACGGCTTCGCGACTTCGCGCTGCAGCGTGCGGTGCAGTGGTGGTTGCAACCGAACAGCGTAGACAGCACGCACCCGATGGAAGTCGACACGCCCGCGCTTATCTACCGATTACCGGAGTTCGGCATCACGATGCAATTTCGGCCGACCGACTTCACGCAGGTCAATCACCAAATCAACCGTGTGTTGGTGGCCAGGGCGGTGCGCTTGCTGGATCCGCAGCCGCACCATCGGGTGATCGATTGGTTTTGCGGCTTGGGCAATTTCACGCTGCCGATTGCGACGCGGGCGCGCGCGGTGCTGGGTATCGAGGGCAGCGAGTCGCTGGTGGAGCTATCTCGCGAGAACGCAGCGCTGAATGGGCTCTCGGCGAAAGCCGAATTCATGGCGCGAGACTTGTTCGACATAGATGCTGCTGCGCTGAACCAACTGGGTCATGCCGACCAGTGGTTGATCGATCCGCCGCGTGAAGGCGCTTTCGCACTGGCAAAGGCGTTGGTCGATGCGATTGCGGGCAACGGCGTAGGAACGGGTGCAAATGTGTTCGTCCCGCCCGGTCGCATTGTCTACATCAGCTGCAATCCGGCGACGCTGGCGCGGGACGCCGGTCTACTGGTGCTGGAAGCGGGCTACGTGTTGCAAGCTGCCGGTGCAGTCAATATGTTTCCGCACACTGCACATGTGGAGAGCATTGCGGTTTTTGAGCGCAGCAACTGAGCCAAAAAAAGGAGCCCGAAGGCCCCTTTTCCATCAGGTCTGCCACTGCCCGTCAATCGCGGCTGCCGCCTGCAATGCCCAACAGCGCCAGCAACGACTGGAACACGTTGTACAAACTCAAATACACGCCCAAGGTCGCACTGATGTAATTGGTTTCCAGGCCATCTTTTACGCGTTTCAGGTCGTACAGGATGAACGCCGAAAATATGCCGATCGCCACTACGGATAGCGTGATCATCAACGCGCTTGACTGGATGAAGAAGTTGGCGATTCCAGCGACCAACAACATGATCATGCCGACGAACAAGAACTTGCCCATCGAGCTCAAGTCGCGCTTGATGATCGACGAAAGTGTGGCCATGCCGAGGAAGATCGCGCCGGTGCCGGCAAACGCCGTCATGATCAAACTGGCTCCGTTTGACAGACCCAATACCGCGCCGATCATTCGGGACAACATCAGCCCCATGAAAAACGTGAAGCCCAACAAAACGGGCACGCCAGCGCTTGAGTTTTTAGTCTTTTCTATGGCGTACATGAAGCCGAACGCGCCAGCCAGAAAAACAATCATGCTGATGCCCGGTGTCATCGCCCGTGCAATGCCGGTGCTGACACCAATCCACGCACCGAGCACCGTAGGCACCATGGACAACGCAAGCAGCCAATAGGTGTTGCGCAACACGCGGTTGCGCTGGTCTGCCGAGGTGACGGCACCTATGTGTCCAGTATTCAGGGTTTGATTCATGTAAACCTCCAAAAAAAATTACAACGAACTGTGTGACGGATTCAATTTACTCTAGTTCCCCGCGCCATGGTTTCCCGGCATGCCAGCACACCCCGCGTGGCAAGGTAAGCGTTTCATTGGCGCAAGCCTGCTTTTGCCAGGACGAATACATTCAACTTTCCTCAGCATTTGCGGCACCACCATGATCTCGAAACCTGTCTTGACCCTTAGCGATGTGAAGCGTATCGCCGCCGCCTGTGAACACGAAGCGTTGACCCACCAGTGGGCGGTGTCCATCGCTATCGTCGACGACGGCGGTCATTTGCTGTGGCTCCAGCGCCTTGATGGTGCAGCACCCATATCCGCGCACATTGCGCCGGCAAAAGCACGCACGGCGGCGTTGGGTCGACGCGAAAGCCGCGTTTACGAAGAAATCATCAATGGCGGGCGCATGTCGTTTTTGAGCGTGCCGCTAATTGACGGCATGCTCGAGGGTGGTGTTCCTCTGTTGATCGATGGGAACTGCCTCGGTGCAGTCGGCGTCAGCGGGGTGAAAAGCAGCGAGGACGCCCAAGTGGCGAAAGCCGGTGTGACGGCACTTTGCACATGAATGGATTTGTCGGCTGACTGCGCCGTCTTGATCTGGTGTCGGGCTGTTCAGGCAGCGGGCTCGACTTACAATCCGGAGGTTTATCCGCACCCAATTCGCCCCCGGCGAACGCCCCGTCAGTCTCCCTTCGGATTCGTACATGCAGCCCACGCTGCGGGGTAGAACTGGGAGCTCCAACGGAGATCGCCTTGCTGCCCGTACTGCCTCCCGCCATCCTTGTACTCGCAGACGGTTCGCGGTTCATCGGTACTTCGATTGGCGCGCCAGGACTGACCTGCGGCGAAGTGGTTTTCAACACGTCAATGACCGGTTATCAGGAGATCCTGACCGACCCGAGCTACTGCCGCCAGCTCGTCACGTTGACGTACCCCCACGTAGGAAGTTACGGCGTCAATGCAGAAGATGTCGAATCTGATCGGGTGCATGCAGCAGGTTTGGTCATTAAAGACCTGCCCCTTTTGGCGTCTAACTTCCGAATGACCGAAACGCTGCCGCAGTATTTACTGCGCGAAAGCACGGTCGCTATTGCGAATATCGACACCCGCCGCCTAACCCGTATGTTGCGTACTGCTGGCGCGCAAAACGGTTGCATCCTGACGCTGAACCGCGGCGAAACTGTTTCCGCCGCACACATCGACCGCGCGATTGCCGCTGCACGCAACGCTGGCAGCATGAATGGGCTTGATCTCGCGAAGGTGGTCAGCACGACCAAAAGTATCGAATGGACATCGACCGAGTGGTCGCTTGCCAGCGGCTACGGCAAGCTCAACAACCCGCGTTTTCACGTGGTCGCCTTTGACTTCGGGGTGAAGCACAACATCTTGCGCATGCTTGCCAGCCGCGGCTGCAAAGTCACCGTGGTGCCGGCGCAAACATCTGCCAGCGCCGCGATGGCGCTGCGTCCCGACGGCGTGTTCTTGAGCAACGGCCCGGGTGATCCTCAGCCATGCGATTACGCAATCGCTGCCACCCGCGCACTAGTGGAAGCAGGCGTGCCCACCTTCGGCATATGCCTCGGTCACCAAATATTGGCGCTCGCCTCAGGCGCAAAAACATTCAAGATGAAATTCGGACACCACGGTGCAAACCATCCGGTTAAAGACCTGGACAACGGGCGCGTCAGCATTACCAGCCAAAACCACGGTTTTGCGGTAGACGAAACATCGTTGCCAAGCAACCTGAGACCGACCCACGTGAGTTTGTTCGATGGCACGCTGCAGGGCCTTGCCCGCACCGACCGACCAGCGTTTTGTTTTCAAGGTCACCCGGAGGCGTCGCCGGGACCGCAAGACATCGGCTACTTGTTTGATCGCTTCACCGCGTTAATGGAAGCGAACGCGCCGCACAGCGCGGCGCTGGGAGCAGTGCATGCCTAGGCGCACCGACCTGCAATCTGTACTCATCATTGGTGCTGGCCCGATCATCATCGGTCAGGCCTGCGAGTTCGACTATTCCGGCGCGCAGGCCTGCAAAGCGCTGCGCGAAGAGGGCTACCGAGTTGTCCTGGTCAATAGCAATCCGGCAACGATCATGACCGATCCGGAGATGGCAGACGCAACCTACATCGAGCCCATCACGTGGCAGGTGGTCGAAAAAATAATCGCCAAAGAACAGTTGCGGTTTCCCGGTGAAAAGATGGCGGTGCTGCCGACCATGGGCGGCCAAACCGCGCTCAACTGCGCGCTCGATTTGCACAAACATGGCGTGCTGGCGCGCTACAACGTCGAGATGATCGGGGCGAACGAAAAAGCCATCGACAAAGCTGAAGACCGCTCGAAGTTCAAAGACGCGATGACCAGCATCGGCCTTGGCTCGGCGCGCAGCGGTGTGGCGCATTCAATGGATGAAGCGCTCGCGGTTCAGCAACGCATCACCAAAGAAATTGGCGCGGACTCAACCAACCCGGGCTTCCCGATGGTGATTCGCCCAAGTTTTACGTTGGGCGGCACGGGCGGTGGCATTGCCTACAACCCCGCTGAGTTCGAAGAAATTTGCAAGCGCGGCTTGGATTTATCACCGACCAAAGAACTGCTGATCGAAGAAAGTCTGATCGGTTGGAAAGAGTTTGAAATGGAGGTGGTGCGCGACAAGGCAGACAACTGCATCATCGTTTGCGCAATTGAGAACCTCGACCCGATGGGCATCCACACCGGTGACTCCATCACGGTGGCACCCGCGCAAACCTTGAGTGACAAGGAGTACCAGCTGCTGCGCAATGCATCGATTGCCATCTTGCGCGAAATTGGCGTGGATACCGGTGGCTCGAATGTGCAGTTCGCGATCAATCCAGTAGACGGCCGCATGGTCGTCATTGAGATGAACCCGCGGGTATCGCGGTCATCGGCGCTGGCGTCGAAAGCCACCGGCTTTCCGATTGCGAAAGTGGCGGCCAAGCTGGCCATCGGCTACACGCTCGATGAGTTACGCAACGACATCACCGGCGGTGCAACACCGGTGAGTTTCGAGCCCAGCATCGATTACGAGGTGACAAAAATTCCGCGTTTCGCGTTTGAGAAGTTTCCAGCTGCCGACCCGCACCTGACGACGCAAATGAAGTCGGTAGGTGAAGTGATGGCCATGGGGCGCACCTTCCAAGAAAGTTTTCAAAAAGCGCTGCGTGGGCTGGAAACCGGCATCGACGGCTTAAGTGAGCGCAGCACGGATCGCGATGAAATCATTGAAGAAATCGGTGAAGCCGGACCCGAACGTATCTTGTATGTAGGCGATGCCTTTCGCATCGGCATGAGTCTGCAAGAAGTGTTTGAGGAAACCGCGATCGACCCGTGGTTCCTCGCACAAATCGAACAGTTGATTCAAACGGAGCAAGCACTGTACGGACGCACGTTGTCCAGTTTGTCGACCGATGAGCTGCGCTATCTAAAGCAAAAAGGTTTCTCGGATCGGCGCCTAGCAACGCTGCTAGCCACCAACCAACATCTGGTTCGCGAGGCCCGTTGGTCTGCTGGCGTGCGGCCGGTTTACAAGCGGGTAGACACCTGTGCTGCAGAGTTCGCAACGCAAACTGCTTATCTGTATTCGACCTATGAAACGGCAGATGCCGAATGCGAGGCCGAACCGAGCACGGCTAAAAAAATCATGGTGCTCGGTGGCGGGCCGAATCGCATTGGCCAAGGCATCGAGTTCGACTACTGCTGTGTGCACGCCGCATTGGCCATGCGCGAAGACGGTTACGAAACCATCATGGTCAACTGCAATCCAGAAACCGTTTCGACCGATTACGACACGTCGGATCGCCTGTACTTTGAGCCGGTCACATTGGAAGACGTGCTCGAGATCGTTGCCAAAGAAAAACCGTACGGTGTGATCGTGCAATACGGCGGGCAGACGCCGCTCAAACTGGCGCTTGATCTTGAACGCGCTGGCGTACCGATCGTCGGCACCTCTCCCGACAGCATCGATATTGCGGAAGACCGCGAACGATTTCAAAAACTGCTACACGATTTGGGGTTGCGGCAGCCACCCAACCGCACCGCACGCACTGAAGAGCAAGCGTTGTTGCTCGCCCAAGAAATTGGCTACCCGTTGGTGGTGCGCCCGAGCTACGTGCTGGGCGGGCGGGCAATGGAAATCGTGCACGGCGATAAAGACCTGGAGCGCTACATGCGCGAAGCAGTCAAGGTCAGTGAGAAGTCTCCCGTGCTGCTCGACCGGTTTCTTGACGACGCGGTGGAGGTCGACGTCGACTGCATCGCCGACGGCACCGGCGATGCGTCGGGCGCGGATGGCGATGCCAACAGCACGGTCGGCGTCATGATCGGCGGCATCATGGAACACGTCGAGCAGGCCGGCATTCATTCCGGCGACTCGGCTTGTTCACTGCCACCGTACTCACTGCCGGTGGCATTGCAAAACGAAATGCGCCGGCAGACCGCGCTGATGGCCAGGGCATTGAAAGTCAAAGGCTTGATGAACGTGCAGTTCGCCATTCAGGGCGAGGGCGCCGATGCGGTGGTCTACGTGCTCGAGGTCAATCCGCGGGCTTCCCGAACGGTGCCGTTTGTTTCCAAAGCCACCGGTATGCAGCTTGCGAAGATCGCTGCACGCTGCATGGTCGGCCGCACCTTGGCGACACAACGGCAAAAAAACGGCGGCTTGCCCGCGGAGGTCATCCCACCCTATTTCAGTGTCAAGGAAGCGGTGTTTCCGTTTAACAAGTTTCCGGGCGTCGATCCGGTGCTGGGTCCTGAAATGCGTTCGACTGGCGAGGTGATGGGCGTGGGCCGCACCTTCGGTGAGGCCATGTTGAAGAGTCAGCTGGGTGCGGGGTCCCGGCTGCCGAGCAAGGGCACGGTGTGCATTACCGTGAAAAATGGCGACAAGGTGCGCGCGGTCGCAGTCGCCCGCGATTTGCATTCGCTCGGCTTTCAGATCGTTGCCACCAGGGGCACGGCAGCGGCTATCGTGGCTGGCGGAGTCGCGGTCAAAACCGTCAATAAAGTGAAAGACGGCCGGCCGCACATTGTCGATATGGTGAAAGCAGGCGACATCCAGCTGGTGTTCACCACGGTTGATGAAACCCGTACTGCGATCGCCGATTCACGCCACATCAGACAGGCCGCATTGGCTAACCGCATCACTTACTACACCAGCATGGCGGGCTGCGAGGCTGCGGTGGAGGGCATGAAGCACCAGGACGATCTGGTGGTGATGTCGCTGCAAGAGCTGCATACCGAGTTGCACTAGACTCAAAAGTCGAGTGAATCACACGCCATCCACAGCCGCCGCCGGTCGCCCCCGGTGGCGGCTTCATTTTTTCCTTTGAACCGATCTTATGCAGACCATTCCCCTCACCAAACGCGGCGTAGAAAAACTCAGAGATGAGTTGCAGCAGTTGAAAACGGTGGAGCGCCACGCGGTCATTCAGGCCATCTCCGAGGCGAGGGCGCAAGGCGACTTGTCGGAGAACGCAGAGTACGAAGCGGCAAAGGACAAGCAAGGTTTTATCGAGGGACGCATTCTCGATATCGAAGGCAAACTGGCCGCGGCCAAGGTCATCGATCCTTCCACTCTCGACGCCGAAGGCAAAGCCGTATTTGGTGCCACGGTTGATCTGGAAGACGAGGCCAGTGGCGCGGCTGTGACCTACCAAATCGTTGGCGACGATGAAGCCGATCTGAAGCTTGGCTTGATCTCGATCAGTTCACCCATCGCGCGCGCGCTGATCGGCAAAGAAGCGGGTGATATTGCTGAAGTGCAGGCACCCGGCGGGATCAAAAGCTACGAGATCATGGCCGTGCGATACATCTGACTCAATTGCCGATGGTCATGCGTCGACTGGTTGCGTTGCTGGCCGGCTTGTGGGGAGGGCTACTGATCGGCGTGGGCTTGATTGGTGCGCCTGCCGCATTTGCGGTCGCGACTGCGGAGGTGGCGGGTCGCAGCGCCGGGCGTATGTTCGCCGCAGAAGCGTATGTCAGTCTGGCTTTAGCGTTGCTGTTGTTGATGGCACTGCGCAGATCAACCAGCAGGCACGCTGGAGGTGAGGCCACCGCGGTTTTCAACACCAATGCACTGTTGGTGCTGGGCGCATTGTTTTGCACCGTCGCCGGCTACTTTGGTTTGCAACCGCTGATGGCTGCGGCACGAGTTGGTCAAGGCAGTTTGTCTTTCGGCGCACTGCACGGACTGGCCGCAGGTTTGTTTGCGTTGAAAACGCTGCTGGTTCTGCTGCTCGCATGGCGGCTTGGCGCGGTGTGAGTGCTGCAGCCGATCCAGCACGGTCTATGGTCTGACCTGATCGCGCGATCAGTCCACTGCTTTGCGTTTGGCGCTGACGACGCGCTTTCGAGCACGCTTGATTTCGCCGCCGGCGGCGATTCGCTCGTTGCCCAACACCCTGATTTTTTTGACTTGCGGGCGATGGTTTCCGCTTTTGGAAAATTTCAACAACTTCACCACTTTCGGGCCCGGCATGCGGTCGTCGCGCTCAATTTTTTCTTTCGCCGGCATGGCGCGCCACAGCACCAACAATTTGCCGATGTGTTGAATCGGCGCTGCGTTCAACTGCTCGGCCAACGCCGAAAACATCGTGATCCTTGAAGCGCGGTCGTCAGAAAATACGCGGACCTTGATCAATCCGTGTGCGTTCAACGCGGCGTCGATTTCGCGAACGACTGCATCGGTCAAACCATCGTTGCCGATCATCACAACGGGAGCCAAGTGGTGAGCGTCAGCGCGCTTGTCTTTGCGCTGGTGAGAAGTGAGATGGATGACAGGCATCCCACTATTATCGACTCCACATGAAGGTTAAATCGAAGAGCAAGAAGATAGACAAAGCATGGTTGCTGGCCCACTTGAACGACACCTACGTCAAGCTGGCGAAAAAGGAAGGTTACCGAGCACGCGCGGCGTACAAGCTGAAGGAAATAGACGAAACCTTCGGCCTGCTCAAACCCGGCCAGGTTGTGGTGGACCTGGGGGCGGCTCCAGGCGCCTGGAGTCAGTACATCCGCCGAAAGCTGTCCGTCAAATTGCCGGATGCGGTTGGTGCGGGGTTGGGCCCACTGAACGGCACCATCATTGCGCTTGATGTCCTCGACTTGGAGCCCATCGACGGCGTGGTTCTCATTCAAGGCGATTTTCGCGATGAAGCCATTCTTGCGAAGCTGGAAACCGCGGTGAGTAGCCGACCGGTCGATGTCGTTGTGTCCGATCTGGCACCCAATTTGACCGGCGTGTCGAGTTCCGACACTGCACGCATCACGCACTTGGTCGAATTGGCGGTGGACTTTGCGACCCAGCATTTAGTCCAAGGGGGCGTTTTGGTGTGCAAAGTTTTTCACAGCGGCGACTACAGCGAGCTGGTGAATTTGCTCAAAGCCAATTTCCGCACCGTGAAATCGATCAAACCGAAAGCGTCGCGCGACCGATCGTCGGAAACCTTTTTGGTCGGAGTTGGTCTCAAGGCACGCCAGACGACGGATGTACTTGGGTCGACTGAGCCGTAGCAGGGCTGATACACCTGCAGATGTCGTGGCATGCGCACGGTGCCCGCGGCTCTTGACTCGCATAGACTCAAACCCTTATCACAGCTGTCAAATGCGTCGAGCATTTCGGCAGGTGACATTTAAAAATTGGAGCTGCGTTGAACAATCAATGGTTCTCAAAAGTCGCTGTGTGGTTGGTGATTGCACTGGTGCTTTTCACGGTGTTTAAACAGTTTGACCGCAGCGCGACAGCAGGCGGCCAGATCGGCTACTCCGATTTCCTCCAAGAGGTTCGAAGCAAGCGCATCAAGGCAGTGGTCTTGCAGGAAAGCCCATCGGGCACTGAGATCCTCGCCACCACCACAGACGACAAGCGCATCCGCAGCACTGCACCCTTCCTCGACCGCGGCCTGGTTGGTGACTTGATCAACAGCGACATCAAATTTGAAGTCAAGCCGCGCGAGGAACAATCGCTGCTGATGAGCATTTTGGTGTCGTGGGGTCCGATGTTGCTACTCGTCGGCGTGTGGATCTACTTCATGCGGCAAATGCAAGGTGGCGGCAAGGGCGGCGCGTTCAGTTTCGGCAAAAGCAAGGCCAAGCTATTGGACGAGGCCAACAACACCACAACTTTTGCTGACGTGGCGGGCTGCGACGAAGCCAAGGAAGAAGTCAAAGAACTTGTCGATTTCTTGAAAGATCCGCAGAAATTTCAAAAATTAGGTGGTCGGATCCCCCGCGGTGTACTGCTCGTTGGCCCCCCGGGAACGGGCAAAACGCTGTTGGCTAAAGCGATCGCTGGTGAAGCGAAAGTACCGTTTTTCGCAATCAGCGGATCCGACTTCGTCGAGATGTTTGTGGGTGTTGGCGCGGCCCGCGTGCGCGACATGTTCGAGCAAGCCAAAAAAAGTTCGCCTTGCATCATCTTTATCGATGAGATCGACGCGGTCGGTCGCCATCGCGGTGCAGGCTTGGGTGGTGGCAACGACGAGCGAGAGCAGACGCTCAATCAGATGTTGGTCGAAATGGACGGCTTCGAAACCAACGTGGGCGTGATCGTCATGGCGGCCACCAACCGGCCAGACATCCTCGACCCGGCATTGTTGCGGCCGGGTCGTTTCGACCGACAGGTGTATGTAACGCTGCCCGATGTGCGCGGCAGAGAGCAAATTCTGACGGTGCACATGCGCAAGGTGCCGGTGGGGCAAGATATTCGGGCGGATATTTTGGCTCGCGGCACGCCCGGGTTTAGTGGTGCCGACTTGGCGAATCTGGTAAACGAAGCGGCTTTGTTTGCTGCGCGGCGCAGCGGCCGTGTGGTCGAAATGCTCGACTTCGAGCGGGCCAAAGACAAAATCATGATGGGCCCTGAGCGCAAGTCGATGGTCATGCCAGAGGAAGAGCGAAAAAACACCGCGTACCACGAATCTGGTCATGCGCTGGTGGCGCGCCTCATGCCGAAAACTGACCCGGTGCACAAAGTCACGGTCATTCCACGTGGACGTGCGCTGGGTGTAACGATGCAGTTACCCGAGGGTGACCGCTACAGCCTCGACAAAGAGCGCATGCTGTCAACGATATCGGTGCTGTTTGGCGGGCGCATTGCGGAAGAAGTTTTCATGAACCAGATGACTACGGGTGCCAGCAATGACTTTGAGCGGGCCACCCAAATCGCACGCGACATGGTCACCCGCTACGGCATGACCGATGAATTGGGTCCTATGGTGTACGCCGAAAACGAGGGCGAAGTTTTCCTCGGCCGTTCTGTGACTAAAACGACGACGATGTCCGAGGAGACGATGCGCAAGGTCGACAGTGTCATTCGCCGGATCATTGACGACCAGTACACGATTGCGCGGCAACATATCGAAGAAAACCACGACAAGATGCACGCGATGGCCAAGGCATTGCTGGAGTGGGAAACCATTGATGCGGAGCAAATTGACGACATCATGAATGGCAAGCCACCGCGGCCGCCCAAAGACTGGACCCCCTCGTCCAGTCGGCCTAGCGGTCCGGCAGCGCCGCTGTCGACGGACACTCCTGCAGTCGCCTGATCGCAGTTCAAATTCATTTCAAACGGGGCCTTGGGCCCCGTTTTTATTGCCGTTTTGCGAACCTGAGTCGCCGGGTGTTCCGTCAACTGATGAGGCCCTCACCGCATGTTCTGGCAAACCTCCCGGTATCGAATTGATTTGCACACAGTCAAGATCATGGGGATCGTGAACACGACGCCTGATTCGTTTGCCGACGGTGGGCAGTTCTTCGACGCACATGCTGCACAAGACCACTGTCGCCGCCTGGTCGGGGAGGGCGCTGACTTACTCGACATCGGCGGCGAGTCGAGTCGCCCGGGAGCCGCTCCCGTCTCATTAGCCGAAGAGCAACGGCGCGTGTTGCCCGTGCTGGAGACGGCGTTGGCGCTGGGCGTTCCCGTCTCGCTCGACACCACCAAGCCCGCGTTAATGGCTAAAGCGCTGGCGTTGGGCGTGGACATCATCAACGACATCAGCGCACTGAGTGCGCCGGGTGCTTTGGAGGTCGTCGCAGCGCACCACGGCTGCGGAATTTGCTTGATGCACATGCAGGGGAATCCGCAAACCATGCAAAGTCAGGCGCATTACGCCGATGTGGTGGCGCAGGTTACCCACGCATTGGGCGTTCGTTTGCAGGTTCTGCGCACAAGCGGCATCGACGCCGATCGCATCGTGGTCGATCCCGGCATCGGATTCGGCAAAACGGTCGAGCACAATTTCGAGTTGTTGCGCAGGCAACGGGAGTTGCTGTCGTTAGGGCGGCCACTGCTGATTGGTTGGTCGCGAAAATCGTCGATTGGCGCGGTCACTGGCCGCGCCGCAGACCAGCGTCAGGCAGGCAGTGTGGCGGCCGCACTGGCGGCGGCACTGCTCGGTGCCAGCGTGCTCCGTGTGCATGACGTTGCGGCTACCGTTGACGCGTTGAACGTATGGCGCGCCGCCGGTTTGTTCGCGTCTGACTCGATTTTGTGAACAGGATGAATGCTGCAATGAAGCCCAGTTTGTTTGGTACCGATGGCATACGCGGCACCGTTGGGCACAGCCCCATCACGCCCGATTTCATGTTGCGCTTGGGGCATTCAGTGGGGCGGGTACTCAAAGTAACCGATCCCAAGCCGACGGTTTTGATAGGCAAAGACACGCGCATATCGGGCTACATGATCGAGTCGGCGCTGGAGGCTGGCTTTGCATCCGCCGGAGTCGATGTGTTGCTGACCGGCCCTTTGCCGACCCCCGGCGTGGCCTACTTGACGCGAGCGTTGCGGCTGAGCCTGGGAGTCGTTATCAGCGCGTCGCACAACCCGTTCGACGACAACGGCGTGAAGTTCTTTTCGGCTCGCGGCGAAAAGCTGTCCGACGCTTGGGAATCGCAAGTCTCGACCATGCTCGATCAGCCCGCGCAATGGGTTGATTCGGCTGCGCTGGGCAAAGCCCGGCGACTCGAGGATGCGCGTGGTCGGTACATCGAGTTTTGCAAAGGCGCGTTTGGCGGAGACCTGACGCTGCGCGGTCTGAAAATCGTGGTCGATGCAGCGCATGGTGCTGCCTATCAGGTGGCACCCTCGGTATTCCACGAGTTGGGTGCCGAGGTGGTGTCCATCGGTTGCAGTCCCGATGGCTACAACATCAATGCAGGTTTTGGCGCGACCGCACCGGATGCGCTGATACGGGCGGTGCAGGAACACCAGGCCGACTACGGCGTCGCGCTCGACGGCGACGCCGACCGGCTGCAATTGGTTGATTCAACCGGCCGCCGTTACAACGGCGACGAGTTGCTCTACGCGATGGCGATGGATCGCTTGGCGCAGGGCGAGAGCGTTCCAGGCGTGGTGGGCACGCTGATGACCAACCTCGCGGTTGAAGATGCATTGCGCGGCCGCGGGCTCGACTTTGTGCGCGCCCGCGTTGGCGATCGCTACGTGCTCGAAGAATTGCTGGCGCGCGGCTGGGTGCTGGGCGGTGAGGGTTCGGGCCACCTGCTGGCGCTCGATCGCCACACCACCGGCGACGGCATCATCAGCGCACTGCAGGTTTTGCAGGCAGTAAGTCGGGGCGGCGTGCCGTTGGCCGAACTGCTGCGACCCATCAAACTGTTTCCGCAAACCATGATCAACGTGCGACTGCGCGGCGACTTGGATTGGCAGGCACACGCTGCGCTGAAGTACATGCAATCGACCATTGAAGCCGAGCTCGGCAGTTCGGGGCGGGTGCTGATTCGCCCGTCTGGCACCGAGCCGGTGATTCGGGTAATGGTTGAAGCCAGTGACGCCGGTATCGCCGCCAGCTGTGCTCGCAGGTTGGCCGATACGCTGGCCCAGTGAAACGTTGACTGGGCCAGAGCGCGGCTATTTTTTGACCGGCGGAATCAGCACGCGGTCGACGATATGCAGCACGCCGTTCGATGCGTCTATGTCGGGCGTGGTCACGACGGCTTCTTCTACCGTCATAAAGGTGCCCGATTTGTACAGCGATACCGGCGCGCCTTGCACCGTTGCAGCGGGGCCATTTTTCATATCGACCGAGGTCACCTTGGTGGGCAATACGTGATAGCTCAGCACGGAAATTAACAGGGCTTTGTCTTTGGCTAACGCGTCGAGCGTTTTCGCTGGCACCGCTTTGAACGCCTCGTCGGTGGGCGCAAACACTGTGTACGGGCCGGTGCCTTTCAACGTGTCACTCAATCCCGCGTCGCCAAGCAGTTTGGTAAGTGTTGACAGCTGCGGAGTCGCGGCCGCGGTGTCGCTGATGCTTATGGGTTGTGGCGTGGTGGCGCAGCCTGCCAACATCACGGCGGTGAGGGCGGCCACAGGCCATACTTTTTTGAATTGCATGGTGAAACTCCATTTTTTGAAAAATCGCCTATCGACGACCGGTCTGTTCACACCAGTCAGTGCGCCGCGTCGATCAGCCTGAAGTTATTGGATATTTATGACAACGCTGTGAATTGAATATGACGCGAACGCTTTTGGCTGCACAGCAAAAATATGACAACCACAGCCCGGATCAGCGCGCGTTTGTCACGGGACTGTCATAGCACGCTCATAAAGTCTGCAGCACTTCGTCGACTACCCCAGCAGGGGAATAGAAAGGCTTGAATATGATTTCCACGCTGATGCGGGTTGGTTTTGTTTCTGGTGCGCTGCTTGCTTCGGTGGGCGCATCGCTGGCGCAGGATGCGACCGGTGCCGGCGCTACTTTTCCTGCGCCGCTTTATGCCAAATGGGCTGACGCATACAACAAGGCGACTGGTGCCAAGATCAATTACCAATCAGTCGGTTCGGGCGCAGGCCTGAAACAAATTCGCAGCAAGACGGTTGACTTCGGCGCGTCTGATATGCCGCTCAAGGACGACGATCTGGTGAAAGACGGTTTGGTGCAGTTCCCCACCGTGATCGGTGGCGTCGTGCCAGTGGTCAACATCAAAGGTATCGCGCCGGGGCAAATCAAGCTGACAGGCCAGGTGCTGGGTGACATCTACCTGGGCAAGATCACCAAATGGAACGACGCCGCATTGATGACGTTGAATCCAGGTGTGGCGTTGCCGGACGCTGCCATTTCAGTGGTGCGCCGCGCGGATGGCTCGGGTACGTCGTTCATCTTCACCAATTACTTGTCGAAGGTGAACGCGGAATGGAAGGCCAAAGTCGGCGAAGGAACCGCCGTCAATTGGCCTACCGGTGCGGGCGGCAAGGGCAATGAAGGCGTTGCTGCGTTTGTTAGCCGGTTACCGAATTCGATCGGTTATGTCGAGTACGCGTACGTCAAGCAAAACAAGATGACCTATACCCAGATCAGCAACCAGGCCGGCGTTTTCGTCAGCCCCGATGCCGACAACTTCCAAGCTGCGGCGGCTGGTGCAGATTGGTCGAAAACCTTTTATCAAGTGCTCACCGACCAGCCCGGCAAAGCCTCATGGCCATTGACCGGTGCCACCTTCATCATGATGCACAAGGCGCAGGACAAGCCGGGACAAGCTGCCAACTCACTGAAGTTTTTTGAGTGGGCCTACCAAGGCGGCGACAAGATGGCCAGTGAGCTCGAATATGTGCCATTGCCGGACCCAGTCAAAGCGTTGGTGCGCAAACAATGGGCCGACATCAAAGACGGTGGCGGTAAAGCCATCGCATACAAGTAACCGCAAGCGGGTGTCGGCATGCCGAGCCATGTCGACACCGCCCGTGGCGGCACCGTAGTGCCAGCCAGCGAGTCGCATTCCGGAGGCACCGTGGCTGCCACATTACCCGTTAATCCGTACGACAAGAAGACCGACGGGCGCGCTGACCCGCTGAGCTCGCCTCCACAAGCGCGCCGCTCGGCTCCGTGGATCGACAAACTTTTTTCCGCACTGGCGCATGGCGCGGCGCTGCTCACGCTGGCCTTGTTGTTCGGCATCATCGGCTCGCTGGTGGTCGGCGCGTGGCCCGCGATTGCTGAGTACGGACTGAGCTTTTTGTGGCGCAGCGAGTGGGATCCAGTGCAAGACCGCTATGGCGGTTTGGTGATGATTTACGGCACCTTGATGACATCGTTCATCGCGCTGTTGATCGCGGTGCCAGTCAGCTTCGGCATTGCGCTGTTCCTGACTGAGTTGTCGCCGAACTGGCTGCGCAGGCCGCTCGGTATCGCCATCGAACTGCTGGCGGCCGTGCCGTCCATCGTGTACGGCATGTGGGGCTTGTTGGTGTTCAGCCCGGTGTTGTCCACGTATGTGCAGCAGCCATTGCAAAGACTGCTGGTCGATGTGCCCGTGCTGCGTGAGTTGGTGTCGGGCGCACCGGTGGGTATCGGTATCTTGTCGGCCGGCATCATCTTGGCGATCATGATCATTCCGTTCATCGCATCGGTGATGCGCGATGTGTTCGAAGTCACTCCGGCCATGTTGAAAGAGTCGGCGTATGCGCTCGGTGCCACCACCTGGGAGGTGGTGTTCAAGATCGTTTTGCCGTACACCAAAACTGGCGTGATCGGCGGCGTCATGCTCGGTTTAGGTCGCGCCATCGGTGAGACGATGGCGGTAACTTTCGTCATTGGAAACTTCAATCAGCTCAACAGCCTGTCGCTGTTCGAAGCGGCCAACAGCATTACCTCCGCATTGGCCAATGAGTTCGCTGAGGCCGGTGAGGGGTTGCATCAGGCCTCATTGATCTATCTCGGGCTGGTGCTGTTTTTCATCACTTTTGTGGTGCTGTCGCTCAGCAAATTGTTGCTGGCACGTCTGCGGCGCAATGAGGGAACGCGCTCATGAGCCGCCCTGCTGCATCCCAGGATCCTCGCCTTGCGAAACACCAGCAGCGCAAGCTGGTCAACTCGGTGGCGCTGGTGCTGTCGATGGGAGCGATGGCGTTCGGCTTGTTCTGGTTGGTGTGGATCCTGGTCGAAACCGTGCGCCTCGGTATCGGCGGATTAACCTGGTCGATCTTTACCGAAATGACGCCACCGCCGCAGGCCGAAACCGGCGGTTTACTGAACGCGATTTTCGGCTCGCTGGTGATGTGCGCACTGGCCACATTGCTTGGCACGCCGATCGGCGTGATGGCTGGCGTGTACCTCGCTGAGTACGGCCAAAAGACTTGGCTGGGTCGCAGCACGCGGTTCATCAACGACATCTTGCTGTCCGCGCCGTCGATCGTGATCGGACTTTTCATTTACACCGTGGTGGTGTCGCCGATGAAGTCGTTTTCCGGCTTGGCAGGCGTTTTGGCGCTGGCTTTGATCGTGATTCCGGTGGTCATTCGCACCACCGAAAACATGTTGTCGCTGATTCCGAATGCGCTGCGCGAAGCGGCTTACGCATTGGGCACGCCGAAGTGGAAAGTGATCTTGAGCATCACACTGAAGTCGGCCCGCGCAGGCGTGATCACCGGTGTGATGTTGGCAGTCGCGCGCATTGCTGGCGAAACCGCGCCGCTGCTGTTCACCGCACTGTCGAATCAGTTTTGGTCTTCGAGTCTGGGTGACCCGATGGCGAGTTTGCCGGTCACGATTTTCAAGTTCGCGCTGAGCCCGTACGAGAACTGGCAAAAACTGGCTTGGGCGGGTGTGTTCCTCATCACGCTGGGCGTGTTGATGCTGAACATCCTGGCGCGGGTTTTATTTCGCAACAAGAACTGACTGCCGGAGAGCTGCCCCATGGACAAAAAAGTCGAGGTTGCGCTGCAAGAAAAAATCAAGATTTCGGTGCGCAACCTGAATTTTTATTACGGGAAATTTCAGGCGTTGAAGAACATTGCGTTGGAGTTGCCGGAAAAAAAAGTGACCGCCTTCATCGGGCCGTCGGGTTGTGGCAAGTCGACACTGCTGCGCACCTTCAATCGCATGTTCGAGCTGTACCCCGACCAGCGCGCCGAGGGCGAGATTCTGTTGGACGGCGAGAACATCTTGGCCTCGAAAAACGATGTGTCGTTGATGCGCGCCAACGTCGGCATGGTGTTTCAGAAACCCACGCCGTTTCCGATGTCGATCTACGACAACGTGGCATTCGGTGTGCGCTTGTTCGAAACCTTGCCACGCGGCGAAATGGATGAACGTGTGGAGTGGGCGTTGAAAAAAGCGGCGCTGTGGTCGGAGGTCAAAGACAAGTTGACGCAAAGCGGTTCCGGCCTGTCGGGCGGCCAACAACAGCGGCTGTGCATTGCACGCGGTATCGCCATCAAGCCGCAGGTGCTGTTGCTCGACGAGCCTTGCTCGGCGCTCGATCCCATATCCACCGGCAAGATCGAAGAGCTGATCCACGAACTGAAGTCGGACTACACCGTGCTGATAGTCACCCACAACATGCAGCAAGCAGCGCGCTGCTCGGACTACACCGCTTACATGTACCTCGGCGATTTGGTCGAGTTCGGCTCCACGTCCGAGCTGTTCATGAAGCCGAAGAAAAAAGACACCGAGGACTACATCACCGGCCGCTTCGGTTGATGCGCGCTGCGAAGTTGCGCTGCATGCCAAAGATCACCAGAGGAACCCGCCATGACTGACAAACACATTTCTACCCAGTTTGATACCGAACTCAGCGGCATCTCGACACGTGTTTTGGAGATGGGTGGTTTGGTGGAGTCGCAGGTCGCGCAGGCGGTCTATGCGCTGACGAATTTCAGCGCCGAGACTGCGTCGCAGGTGCTGGTGCTCGAAGAAACCGTCAATACGATGGAAATCGAAATTGACCGTGACTTGTCGAGCATCATCGCTCGGCGTCAGCCCACCGCGCGCGATCTGCGCTTGTTGATTGCCATCAGCAAAAGCATTGCCAACCTGGAGCGGGTGGGCGACGAAGCGGCGCGCGTGGCGCGCACCGTGCAGCGCTTGATCAACACCGGCGTGTCGAGTCGGCTGCGGCTGCCGGTGAAGGACCTGAAGTTCGAATCAGAGCTGGCGGTCGCGCAGTTGCGCAAAGCCCTGGACGCGTTTGCGCGGCTCGACGTCGAGCGTGCGCTCGAAGTGTTGAAGCAAGACGACCAGATCGACCAAGAGTTCGAAGGCCTGATGCGCAAGTTGATCACCTTCATGATGGAAGACCCGCGCACCATTTCTTCGAGCATCGATCTGGTGTTTGTCGCGAAGGCGATTGAACGGGTGGGCGACCACGCGAAGAACATTGCCGAGCAAATCATCTACATCGTCAAAGGCACCGACGTGCGACACAACTCGGTAGAAGAAGTTGAAACCATCATTCGCTGAAGCCGTTTTTCACACTCCCGCAGAGGCCGCCATATGAGCCGTGTTTTGGTCGTCGAAGACGAGTCCGCAATCGCCGAACTCATATCCATCAATCTGCGGCATGCGGGCTACGAAGTCACGATTGCGGCCACTGCCGATCAGGCGCAGGTCGAGGTCGATGGCGTACTGCCTGACCTGGTGGTGCTCGACTGGATGCTGCCCGGACAGTCGGGCCTGGCACTGGCCAAACGGTGGCGCGGGCACACGCGAACGCGCGATTTGCCGATCATCATGCTGACGGCCCGCGCGGAGGAGGGCGACATGATTTCGGGCCTGGATGCGGGCGCCGATGACTACCTGACCAAGCCGTTCTCGACCAATGAATTGCTCGCCCGCATTCGCGCGGTGCTGCGCCGCAAGGCACCTGAAGCGCTGGATACGCTGGTCGATGTGGCGGGTTTGAAGCTGGACCCGGCAACGCGCCGGGTGTCACGCGACGACCGCGAAGTACGGGTCGGCCCGACTGAGTTTCGTCTGCTGCACTTTTTCATGACGCACCCGGAGCGCGTGCACAGCCGCGCGCAATTGCTCGATCGGGTGTGGGGCGATCATGTGTTCATCGAGGAACGCACGGTCGACGTGCATGTCAAGCGCTTGCGCGAGGCGCTGGACCCGGTGGGCTGCGCCCGCATGATCGAAACCGTGCGCGGCGCGGGCTATCGGTTGACGCAAACCAGCCAGGTGCTTTCGGCGTAAGCCCAGCCCGCCGCGCGATGGACATTATTTTTCCGCGCATGGCGGCAGCGGCTCTGAGCGTGTTGCTGGTCGGCGCGCTCGGTTGGTTGATCGGCGGCGTGGCGCACCTGCCGGTGTTCGGCGCGCTGGTGGGCAGCGTCGTCGGCGCATCGATTTATGCACTGGTCGACGCCTTGCGGGCGCGGCGGTTTGTCCGCTGGTTGTATTCAGACCATGCCGATGCTGCACCGCGCGATACTGGTTTTTGGGGCGAAGTCGGCTACCGCGTCGAGCGTTCGGTGCGCACGCTGCGGCGCGAAGTAAGCGTCGAAAAGACCCGCCTGGATGAGTTTTTATCGGCGATCGAGGCGTCGCCGAACGGCGTGATGCTGCTCGATGGCAATGACCAAATCGTTTGGTGCAATTCGGTAGTGGCAGACCACTTCGGCATCAACCCGCAGCGCGATCGGTTGCAGCCGATAACCAACCTGGTGCGCGACCCGGGTTTCGTGGCGTATTTGCAAGACGGCGTTTTTGCCGAGGCCGTGAGCTTTCCCGGGCCAGGTTCGCGCGGCACGGTGTCGGTGTTGATTCGCCCCTACGGAGACGGCATGAAATTGGTGCTGTCGCAAGACATTACCGAACGCGAACGCAGCGACAGCATGCGGCGCGGCTTCGTGGCCAACGTGTCGCACGAAATTCGCACGCCGCTGACGGTGTTGTCGGGCTTTATCGAAACCATGTCCAGCTTGCAGTTAAGCGAAGTCGAACGCAAACGCGTGATCGAACTGATGGCACTGCAGGCGCAGCGGATGCAGCTGCTGGTCGGCGATTTGCTGACGTTGGCGCAGTTGGAAGGCAGCCCACGGCCAACCTCAGACCGCTGGGTTTCGGTGCAGCAGTTGTTGACGCAGGTACGTGCGTCGGCCGAGGCGCTGTCTGCGGGCAGGCACACGTTGGTGTTTGGCGAGCCTTTCATGGCAAGCGCCGGCGATGCGCAAATTGCCGGATCCGAGACGGAGCTGCACAGCGCCATCGCCAACCTGGTGAACAACGCGGTGCGCTACACCGCGCCTGGTGGTGAAGTGCGGGTGCGGTGGTCGACTCGCAGTGACGGGGTCGGTGAGCTGGAGGTACGCGACACCGGCATTGGCGTGTCGAAGGAGCATTTGCCGCGATTGACCGAGCGCTTTTATCGCGTCGATGGCAGTCGTTCGCGTGACACCGGGGGCACCGGCCTGGGCTTGTCCATCGTCAAACACGTCGTGCAGCGGCACGGTGGTGAGCTGGAAATTCGCAGCGAGCCAGGCAAAGGTTCGGTGTTCACCTTGTTGTTTCCGGCGCCACGGGTGCGGGTAGTGTGGGCAGCGGGCGATGCGGGCCATGCCGATGCGCAGCCTGCTGCGGCAGCGACCAACCCGACAACCGTGGCGTTGCCTGCCGTGGCCTGAACGTGGTGCGCGCGGTGGCTTCTTCAGCGTCGCCCTAACGAGGGGGTGGTTTGCCTTTGCCGGGTAGCCGCCGATAAATGACTGCCCATTCGCCTCGGTCGGTGGGCCGTGATTCGCGGGCCACCTGGACCCAGCCTGCGGGGGCGACGCGCTTGCCTGCGCGGGGTTCAATTTGTAGCAGGTAGGTGCAGTTCGTGGTGACCGCGGTGCCACTGCCATCGACACGGAAACTGCCGAAGTATTCGAGCGCCGCCTGCAACCCGCGTTGCACTCGCGGTGTGGCAATGCACGCCCCGGTCGGCACATGCAACGCGACCCGATTGACCAGTGGACGAAAGCTGCGCGCGTAGTCCAGCACCGGCAGCAGCAGCGTCATCAGCAGCAGCCAACACAGCGCCACGCCGCTCGCAGGCAACACCAAACTTTTCCACAACGCATGCTGGTTGCGCCGCGTGCGCCACCTCACCAACCACACCCAAGCCAAGCTGGCCGCGATCGCCAACGCCAGCGCCAGCGGTGAAAACTGGGTAACGAAACCTGGGGCCAGCTTCACCACGTTGAGTGCCGGGCGCACCGGCACTCCGGTTTGCAGCGAGCTGTAAACCACCCACATCGCGATCGCAAACACGCTGAAAAAGAACACCGAAAACCAATCGACTGCGGCTGCGGTGCTGCGTTTCAGGGTGGGCAGCGCGAACGCCGCCAGCAACGCCCAGGCCGGCAGAGACAACATCAACACCCGGTCTTGCCCGCCGGCCACCACGCTGGCGATGCTGGTGACCGCCGCGCAACTGAGTGGCACGCTGATGTGGCGGTGCAGCACCTGGCGACGCCACTGCCACACGGTCCATACCGCCATCGGCCAAACGGGCCACAAAAACCACAGCCACTGGCGCGGCACGGTCAGCAGCTGTTCGAGTGTTCGGTAACTGCCGACTTGCCAAGTCCACAGTCCCCACAGCGTGGCCATCGCCGCGGTTAATGCGGCGGCGGCAGCCACCCAGCGCGCGAAGTGGCGCACCGGCAGATAGTCTGATCGCGCGCAGGCCACGACACCGGCGATTCCCAAGGCCAGCGCAATACTGGGTGCGCCGCTGGCCGCAAGCGCGGGCAATGCGATCAGCACCGCGACTTTGGAGCGCGCAGCTTTGAATGGACTGACCGACAGCGCATAGATGAACAGCGCCACGCAGGTGAGTTGACCTAGCTCGGGCGTGGTCTCGTGTCCCAGCTGCAGCAGCCCCAGCGTGGCGATCAGCGCCAGTAAAGCACCGTCGGCGATGGCGCGGGCGTAATCGGTCGGGTTGGCCTCGCCGCCAAACGCAAACGGCAGCGGTTGCGCGGCTTCGGTGCGCGCAAGTTGATAGGCCGCGTTCCACGTCAGCACCAGTACCAGCACCAGCAACATCGCGAATGGCAGCCGCGCGGCCAGTGCGGGGTCAACCCAGCCACCCAACAAGCGGATGCACGCCGCACCCAGCCAAAACGGCAGTGGCGAGGGATCGACGGCCAAGCCGCCCACGGTTGGCAGCCACCATGATGAACGCCCCTCGGCCATGCTGACCATGAAGCCGAACGCAGTGACATCGGCGTTGCGCCACGGGTCACGTCCAAATACGCCGGGCAGCACATAGGCCGCACAAAACAACAGCAGCGCCCAACGCGGCAGGCGTTGCACTGCGCGTTGCGAAACAAGGGCGGGGTTCGGTGAGTTCATTGCAAACGTCGAAAGCGCGGCGGGTGTCGACATCGGTGTGGTGCTCGATGCGGTGCCGAATGAGACCAAAAAAAGGCAGCCTAGGCTGCCTTTTCGGTCGATCACACCTTGGACTACTTTTTCAGGTGCGCAAACTTGTTGCGGAACTTCTCAACACGACCGCCCAATGAGTCGATGCTCTTTTGGGTGCCGGTATAAAACGGATGCGATTCGCTGGTGGTTTCCAGTTTGAACAGAGGCACTTCGCGGCCGTCGTCCAGTTTGATGGTTTCTTTGGCGGTGGCGCAAGAGCGCGTCACAAACTTGAAACCGTTGGACAGATCGACGAAACATACGTCGCGGTAGGTGGGGTGAATGCCGTCTTTCATGGAAACCTTTGCACAGTAGTTGGGGTAGCCACGCTGAACTGCTCAGCGCACTTGCCCTGGAAAAAATGAGTTGCCGAGTATAGGTGCGGCGCTGCGGTGGGTAGTCGGTTCAGCCGCCGCGACGCATCATGTCGAAGAAGTCGTGGTTGGTCTTCGTCGACTTCATTTTGTCGAGGATGAACTCCATCGCTTCGATCTCGTCCATTGGATACAGCAGCTTGCGCAAGATCCAGGTCTTTTGCAGGATCTCAGGCTTTAACAACAACTCCTCGCGGCGGGTGCCCGATTTGTTCAGCAAGATGGATGGGTACACCCGCTTTTCGGCCATGCGACGGTCGAGGTGAATTTCGCAATTGCCGGTGCCTTTGAATTCTTCGTAAATCACCTCGTCCATCTTGCTGCCGGTGTCCACCAACGCGGTGCCGATGATCGTGAGCGAGCCGCCTTCTTCGATGTTGCGCGCTGCGCCAAAAAATCGCTTTGGCCGCTGCAGCGCATTCGCATCGACACCACCGGACAAAATCTTGCCGCTGGACGGAAGCACGTTGTTGTAAGCGCGGGCCAGTCGGGTGATCGAGTCGAGCAGGATCACCACATCCTTTTTCAACTCGACCAGGCGCTTCGCGCGTTCGATCACCATTTCGGCCACCTGAACGTGGCGCGCTGCGGGTTCATCGAAGGTGGAGCTGATGACTTCGCCACGCACGGTGCGCTGCATCTCGGTCACTTCTTCAGGCCGCTCGTCGACCAGCAACACCATCAGATGCGCCTCGGGGTAGTTGGCCACGATGGCGTGGGCGAGCTGCTGCATCATGACCGTCTTGCCGCTTTTCGGCGCGGACACCAGCAGCGCACGTTGGCCTTTGCCGATAGGTGCGATCAAATCGACAATACGGGCGGTGATGTTTTCATCGCCTTTGATATCGCGTTCGAGCTTGAACTGTTCTTTCGGGAACAGCGGCGTCAAGTTTTCGAACATGATTTTGTTTTTGCTCTCCTCCGGCGTCAGGCCATTGACCTTGTCGACTTTGACCAGCGCAAAGTAGCGCTCACCGTCTTTCGGCACCCGCACCTCGCCTTCGACATCGTCACCGGTGTGCAGATTGAAGCGGCGAATTTGGCTCGGGCTGAGGTAGATGTCGTCGGTCGACGCCATGTAGCTTGCGTCCGGCGCGCGCAAAAAGCCGAAGCCATCCGGCAGCACTTCCAGCACACCGTCGCCGAACACCTGTTCGCCGCCTTTGGCGCGCTTCTTCATGATCGCAAACATCAGTTCCTGCTTGCGCAGTCGGGTGACGTTTTCGATCTCCAGCGCCTCGCCCATCGTGATGAGTTCCGATACGTGGAGTGCTTTCAGTTCAGACAGGTACATGCGGGTACACCGGGAAGGTGGGCAACTGCAGCCAGCGGCTGTGGTTGGCGGCTGCCGAGCAGACTGACTCGGTGGCCTGATGAACGGGGGCAAATTCAGGTTGAATTCCGAAACCGGAACCACCGAAGCTTGCGAAACTCGTGCGTTGGGGTGGTTGCCGCCGAACTGTCATTCGGCGGAATCGTCGGGCTGCGGGGCTCGGTTGTGGAGCTGCGCGCTGCTAGACGATTGCGGTGGAGAGTTCCACCGCAGAAAGAAATTATAAGTTGCCGTCGATGAAGGCTGTCAACTGGGCTTTGGTCAGCGCGCCGACCTTGGTGGCGGCCAACTTGCCGTCTTTGAAAATCATCAGCGTGGGGATGCCACGGATACCGAACTTCGCTGGCACGTCACGGTTTTCGTCAACGTTCATTTTGGCGACCTGCAGGCGGCCCGCGTAGTCCTTCGATACGTCATCGAGGATCGGCGCGATGGCTTTGCACGGGCCACACCATTCGGCCCAGTAGTCCACCAACACCGGCGTTGTTGATTGAATGACATCGGCATCGAAAGCCGCGTCGGAAGTGTGTTTGATCAATTCGCTGCTCATGGGGTGTCCTCGTTGCGGGCGGGCCCACGGTGGGCGTCAATGCACAATCATTTTGGCATATCGAATTTGTCTGATCGTGCGCGAAAACGGTCGAAAACCCAGAGCTTTTTTATGGCCGTGATGGCGAAACTTCATGTGAACAGCGCCCGCACCGATGGCGTCGCACCCGACCCCTGGGCGCAAGCCGTGGAGTTGGCTGCCGATTGGGCCGGCGAGCACCACATTGCGTTGCGAGACGCGGTGTTTTTGGTGCCGTTTGCGCAGCATCTGCCACTGGCGCGGCAAGCGTGGGCTGCGCGAGGTGGGTGGATGCCACAGGTCGACACGACGCAGACCTTGACGCGGCGTGTGGCGCCCGCACCGCCGCCACATGCTGACGACATTCGATTCGACGCCGGCTTGGACACGTTGACCGCACGCCGGCTGCTGCGCGGCCAGACGGTGTTTGCCCGTTGGCTGCGTGACGATCCGCGGTCTTTTGCGCAAGCCGCCGGCGCACTGGTGGACACCGCACAGGCTCTGGCGAGGGCTATGGCGTGTGAGCCGCCTGCGCAGCGCGATGCGCAAGCCGCGGCCGGGCGCGCGGCGTTGGGCGCGTCGGCTGGAGTCGGCGGTGCCGAACGCCATCTGGCGCGCATGGCGTTCGAATGGGCCATGGCTTGCACCGCGCCTGCGACCGATGTGCTGTTTGCGCTGCGGCCGTCGGCGTGGATCGTGCTGCAGGCGGGTGGGGTCGACGCCCTCGTGCACCGCCTGGTGCACCACCTCGTGCCGTGCGCCGCCAATCGCGCCGACGCCACCGACCAAACACCCGTGTTGTGGATCGACAGCGACCCGCCTGGTGACGATGTGATCGCAACTATGGCGATGCATGCCGAAGTGCAAGTCTGCGCCGCCGCCAGTTTCGAAGACGAGGCCCAGCGCGCGGCGGCGCAGGTGCTTTTCGACCTGGCGAGCCGCGGTGCACCGGTCGCGTTGATTGCGCAAGATCGGCTGCTGACACGGCGCATCAGCGCGTTGTTGCGCCGCGCAGCCGTGCCACTGCGCGATGAGACCGGCTGGACGTTGTCGACCACGCGGGCGGCGGCCAGCCTCGCATTGCTGCTGCGCGCGGCCAGCCCACAAGCCACATGCGACAACGTTCTCGATGCCATCAAGTGCTGGCCCGCCGGGCACGACGATGCCGCCGTCGCTGCACTCGAAGCCGCGCTGCACCGACACCACTGGGCGCGGCCGGCGGCGGTGAATCCGCAGCGTTTAGCGGCACACGCTGCGGCGTTGTGGGCGCATGCCGCAGGCGCGTTGGAGCCATTGCGCAGCGCTGGGGCGCAACCGTGGTCGGCCTGGCGGCTGCGCTTGTCGGCGGCATTGCATGCCAGCGGCTTGGCAGCCACGCTGGCCGCTGACGAAGCGGGTCAGCAGGTTCTGGCCGCATTGCACTTGCACGACGCCAGCGCGGCCATCGATTCCGCTGAAAGCTGGACGTTGGCCGACGCCAGCCGCTGGGTCGACACCACGCTGGAACAGGCGACTTTCATTCCGCATGCACCGGACGCACCGGCCGTCATCGTGATGCCTGCGGCGCGCGCGCTGCTGCGGCCGTTTGCGGCCGTGGTGTGGCCGGGTGCCGACGACCGGCATTTGGGCGCGCCCGCGCCGCCGCATCCGCTGCTCAAAGACGCTGAGCTGGCAGCACTCGGCTTGCCGACGATGGCCACGCGCAGCCAGCGCGAAACGGTTGCGTTTGCACACCTGCTGCAGGCCGCGCCGGTTACGTTGCTCTGGCGCACCGATGACGATGGCGAGCCGTTGTCGGTCAGCCCGCTGATCGAACGCTGGATGTCGGCGCGTCGCCATTCGGGCTTGACCGCAGCTGCGCCGGCAGCGGAGCAACGCGTCACCGTCGTCGTGTTGCCGCAGCCGGTGGCACGGCCATTGCCATCGGCCCCCGACCTGCTTCCGGCGCGCATGAGCGCCAGTGCCTGCGAATCGCTGCGCGAGTGCCCGTACCGATTTTTCGCGCTGCGCATGTTGCGGCTGCAAGCGGCAGACGAACTCGACGGCGAAATTGAAAAGCGCGACTACGGCACCTGGCTGCATGCGGTGCTGCACCGCTTTCACGCGTGCCGTGCGCCTTTTGCCGATGCACCGCTTGCCGACACGTTGGCCGCAGCGCGTGGCGACGCGCACGCACTGGTCGCCGCTGCGGCGCAGGTGCAAATCGAGCTGGCTTTCGATGCTGCCGACTTCTTGCCGTTCGCGGCAAGCTTCGAGCGCTTCGCACCGCGCTACCTGGCATGGCTGCATCAACGCGACCGCAGCGGCGCGCTGTGGCTCGACGGTGAACGCGACTGGACCGCGCACCCCGAAGCGTGGGCGGGCACTGCGATGCAAGGCGTGATCGACCGCATCGACAGCCTGCCCGGCGATCGAGCGGCGGGCCCGGTGACCCAGCTGATCGACTACAAGACCGGCAGCACCGCGGGCTTGCGCGACAAGGTCAATCAGCCGCTTGAAGACACGCAGTTGCCGTTTTATGCCGCCCTGGCCGCCGAACAGGGGCGGTCGGTCGGTGACATCGGGCCACTCGATGCGTTGTATTTGTCGCTCGACGACCCGAAGCAAATCGTTGAAGTGCGCCATCCCGATGTGCAACGCAGCGCGCAGATGCTGGTCGCTGGCATCGGCCGCGATCTGGCGCGTTTGCGCGGTGGTGCGGCGCTGCCCGCACTCGGTGAAGGCAGCGCCTGCGAGCATTGCGATGCACGTGGTTTGTGCCGCCGCGACCAGTGGGCGGCAGCGTCGGCTGATGCGGTCTCGACGGCTCCTGTGTCGACTCTGGTGTCAGCTCCCGAGTCGGCCGCCGTGCCCGCGCCGGAGGTTGAATGAGCGCGCCGGTGCCCGCGGTGCTGCCCGCTTACCGCATCGACGGCGGGTTGGTCGGCCCCGATGCTTTTTATGCCGTGGCCTGCGACCCGCGCCGCCATGTGGTGGTGGAAGCCTGCGCCGGCGCGGGCAAAACCTGGATGCTGGTGTCGCGCATCGTGCGCTCGCTGCTGGACGGCGCACAGCCGCAAGAAATCTTGGCCATCACCTTCACCCGCAAAGCCGCCGGTGAGATGCGGGCGCGGTTGGCACAGTGGTTGTCGCAGTGGGCCGCCGACACCGATACCGACACCGCCACCGCCACCGCCACCGCCACCGACGCGGACCGCGTTGCAGCGTTGCAGCAGCGCGGCCTGGACATCGCCCAAGCAAAGGCGCTGGCACCCGCGCTGGCCGGCCTGCAACAACGGCTGCAGCAAAGCGGCCGCACGGTGGAAATCCGCACCTTTCATGCATGGTTTTCGCAGCTGCTGCGGGCCGCGCCGCTGGAGCTGCTGAACGAACTCGGCGTGCAGCGTGACGCGCAAATCATCGACGACTTGGCCGACCATGAAAGCGAAGTGTTCAGGCGCTTTCGCGGCGCGCTGATTGCCGACGACACTCTGCGCGCCGACTACACCCGGTTGGTCGAGCGACGCGGCCGTTCGCAGGTGCATAAATGGCTGTTGGCCGCGTGGGCCAAGCGCATAGAAATCGAGCTGGCCGATGCAGCAAACACGCTCGAGTCCAGCGTGGCAGCGCCGGTGTCGCCGTGGCGCAGTCTGGATGCTGATGCTGATGCTGATGCGGCTGATGCTGATGCGGCTGACGCGCATCCCGCGCTGTGGGTTCGGTTGCCGCAGGTGCGTTTAGTGATGCAGCGGTGCGCTGTGGTGTTGGGCCGCGTCGGCAAAGCCAAACCCGCCAAGGCGGCAAGCGAAATCGAGAACGCCTGCGCTATAGACCTGGCATCCAGCGATGCAAACCCCAGCGACCAGGAACCCGGCGACAGGCGCCCCAGCGACGAGCAACCCACCGGTCGATCATTGACGGCGAAGTGCACCGCGGTGTTCGACGCGTGGTGGGATGCGCTGCACACGCAGGCCGGCACGCCACGCAAGCAGCTCGGTGACGCCCCCGAACAGCAGGCAGCGATCGATTTGTTGCAGTCGCTGCGGCGCGCACTCGACCAGCACGATGCGCGCGCCGAACATCTGCAAATGGTGCGACTGTCACGCGCGCTGTTCGTCGCCTTGGCGGCTTACAAACGCGCCCGCGGTTTGATCGAGATGGCCGACCTGGAACGCTCGGCGGTGGCGCTGCTCGGTGACTCCACCTTGTCGGGTTGGGTGCAAGAGCGGCTCGATGCGCGGGTGCGCCACCTGCTGATCGACGAGTTCCAAGACACCAGCCCGCTGCAATGGCACGCGCTGGCCGATTGGCTGGCTGGCTATGTGGGCGCGGGTGGCGGTGCCAGTGGTCAACGCCCACCCAGCGTTTTTATCGTCGGCGATCCGAAGCAAAGCATTTACCGATTTCGACGTGCCGAGCCGAAGGTGTTTGTCGCCGCGCGCGACTTTGTGCAGCGCGCGTTGGGTGGCCAGCTGCTCGAGTGCGACCACACCCGGCGCAACGCGCCTGAGGTGCTGGCCGCGCTCAATGCGGTGTTTTCGCAGGCGGCCGACGAAGGGCAATTCACCGGCTTTCGCGCACATTCCACCTCGCAACCTGCGTCGACCGGCGCGCCGACGGCAGCAACCGACGACACCGCGTCTCGAGCGGGGGTCAGTTGTTTAGCGCTGGTGCCGCGTGAGACCAGGCGCGCTGGTGCGGCTGCCGATGTTGCCGACACCGTGTGGCGCGACACCTTGCAGGTGCCGCGGGTTGAGGCCGAGCAGCGGCTGCGTCAGCAAGAAGCCGACGCGGTGGCAATCGCGGTGCGCGATGGCATCCGCGGCGGTGTGGTGCCGGGCGACATCCAGGTGCTGTGTCGCAAGCGCGAGTCGTTGCGGCTGGTGGCGCACTCGCTGGCAGCGCTGGGCGTGCCTTGCGCGGCAGTAGAAGAAGCGCAATTGTTCGATGCGCCCGAGGTGCGCGACCTGGTCGCGGTGCTCGATGTGGTGGCCTCACCCAGCCATGCGCTGTCGCTGGCGCAGGCACTGAAGAGCCCGGTCTTCGGCTGCACCGACGATGACTTGGTGCAATTGGCGCGGGCGGTGGCTGCCGCTGCAGCGTCAGCGGGTGCCGCCACCGATGTCGACGCTGGCGATGCCGCCGAGCCGCGGCCGTCCGATGCGCTGGGTTGGTGGAAGGCGCTGCAAAGCGTGGCGTCGCCCAGCGCGGCGCTGCAGCGCGCCCGCCGGTTGCTCACCGATTGGCAGCAAGCCGCAGGTGTGCTGCCGCCACACGATTTGCTCGATCGCATCGTGCACGAAGGTCAGGTGGTTGAACGCGTGTTGGCTGCGGTGCCACCGGCACGGCGTGCCGCTGCGCAGGCGTCGATCAACGCGCTGTTGGCGCAGTCGCTGGCGCTGGACGGTGCGCGCAATGCGACGCCCTACAACTTTGTTCGCGCGCTGAAGCGCCGCCGTTTGAAAGTCGCCGCTGCGGCGCAGCCCGATGCGGTGCAGTTGTTGACCATCCACGGCGCGAAGGGCTTGGAAGCCGAGCTGGTTTTCGTGATGGACAGCCACCCGGAAGCTGCCGTGGCAGAAACCGCCACCCTGCTGGTGCGCTGGCCGGTCGATTCGCACCACCCGCTGTGTTGCGCATTTGTGTATGCCGAGTCGCAATGCCCACCGTCGCTGGCCGACCTGTTCAGCGATGAGTTGGCCGCCCGCAGGCGCGAAGAGCTCAATGGTTTGTATGTGGCGATGACGCGCGCCAAGCAGCGTTTGGTGTTCAGCGCGACTGCGCCGCATACGGCCTCGCCCACTGTGACGTGGTGGCAGCGATTGGCCCCGGTCGGTACCGCGTGGTCGCCGCGATGGCCGCTGGAAGACGTGGCGTGTGAAACGCCGCATGGCGTGACGACGCCAGTTGGCGCCTTGCCTTTTGCGGTGCAGGTGCTGCCACGCTGGTGGCCAGCGGCTGGTGTGCCGCCGAGCGCGCACGACTCGCATGGCTCGCCCATCGAGCCGCACAGCGCCATCGACCGGCCCGCGCCGATCAATAACGATGCTGCCCGCCTGGGCCAGGCGGTGCACCGCGTGCTGGAGTGGGCGGTGCGGCAGGCTGAGATGGCGGCGCGCAGCGCGACAACCGACACCGAGCCGTTCAACGCATCGGCAAAAAGTACCGTGGAGAACGTCACGGCGGAGAACAGCTCGGTAGAGAACAGCGCGGCAGAGAACAGCACGGCGGCGACCAGTTCGCTCCATGCGCTGTGCAGCGCGGCCGCCGTCGAATTCGGTGTGGCGGTGTTGGCGGTTCACCGGGTCGCGCACACCATCTTGACCAGCCCGGCTTGCACGCGATTTTTCGATGCGCGCCAGTGGCTGTGGTCGGGCAGTGAAGTCGATGTGGTCGACGCAGGCGAGGGCTTGCGCATCGACCGCCTGGTGCACCTCCAACCCGCGCCCGGCGATGTGCCTAACGCAGCAGGCGAGGGCGGTGACTGGTGGGTGATCGACTACAAATTGAGCCACTCACCTGCGCAGCTGGCCGCCTACCGCGCGCAGTTGCTGCGCTACCGCTGCGCGGTGCTGCGCCTGCAACCCGGCGCGCGTGTGCGCTGTGCGTTCATCACCGGTGCCGGTACGGTGGTTGAGTTGCAGGGCGACTGAACGTGGGCGCGCCGACAGCGCAACAACAGCACCGCAAACGCCCGTGAATTCAGCGCATGAGCGCACAGCCTCGCCCGTTCCAATCGGGTGTGATGAATTTTTCCTGCCTCCGTGGTTGATGCCCCGACATCCGCCAGCGAACAGCACAGCCTGCTCGGTCGCACCTTTGGCCGCTTCGAGTTACTCAAAGTGCTGGGCACCAGCCGCAGCAGCATGGTGTGGTTGGCGCGCGTGGCCCGCACCGACCGCGAGCTGATCCTGACGTTGCCGCGCGAACAGCCGCCCGATGGCGCGGCGCTCGACCGCTGGCTCGCACAGGCCCGCCAAGCCGCGCGGCTCGACCATCCGCACCTCGCGCGTTGCATCGAAGTGGCTGTGCACGAACACTGGCCGTATGTGGTGGTCGACCGGTCGCACGGCGGCACGTTGGTTGAATGGCTGGCCGTGCATCCGAACCCGCCGCCGGTCGAGGTGGTCGGCTGGATGTGCCAGGTGCTCGAAGGGCTGGCCTACGCGCACGAGGCGGGCGTGGCGCACCACGATCTGCAATTGCACCAGCTGCAACTGAGCGACGCCGGTCGCGCGCAGGTGATGGCGTTGGCAGCCGCTTCCACCGCCACCGCACCGACGGCCGCCACCGCTCCCAATGTCGGCAGCCACCGGCCCGATGCAGCGCCAGCGGCCGCGGCAATGGCGCTGCGCACAAGCGGGCCGTTGGGCGTGCAGCGCGGTGCGGATCACGCGATGCTGCTGGCGGCCGATGCACTTCAGGCGCAGCGCGCGGCCAATGAACGCGATGTGTTGGCTTGTGGGGTGATGCTGCACATGCTGCTGACGGGCGGTGCGGTGCTCGATGAGCCCGATGTGTCGCAAGCGTTGCGCCGATTGCCACCGCTCGGCCGCGAGGTGGTGCGTTTGCCGTGGAGCACGGTGCACCCGATACCTGAGGCGTTGCGCGCCATTGCCAACCGCAGCACGACCGGCCAAGTACGCCAGCGCTATTTGAATGCGCGCACCTTTTTGCGCGCGTTGCAGGGTTGGTTGGCAGCCGAGGCGCTGGGGCGCGACGGCTTGCTGGAATTGATGCTCGACCGGCTGCGCACCGTTGGCGCATTGCCCGCACTGCCGGGCATGGCGGCACAGGTCGAGCGCCTGTCGGCGATGGATGGCGGCCAACACATTGAACAAATTTCGCACCAGGTGCTGCAAGACATGGCACTCAGTTTTGAGCTGCTGCGCGAAGTGAATTCGGTGCAGGTGCGGACCACACAAACCATCGGCAGTGAACCGGTGTTGACGATACGCCGCGCTATTTCACTGCTGGGTTTGAACGGCCTGCGCCACACCGCCAATGGGCTGCGGCTGTGGCCTGGGCCGCTGTCCGACGCAGGCGCGCAGGCGCTGCACACGCTGATGCACCAGGTGCGCCTGGCTGGCTGCACCGCGCAGGCGCTGCGCCCGGCGGGCTACGACGGCGAGATGGTCTACCTGGTGGCGGTGTTGCAAAACCTCGGCCGCCTGCTGGCGCAATATCACTTTCCAGAAGAAGCCGAACAAATTCGCACCCTGATGCACAGCACGCAGCGGCCGGCGGGAAGTGCGGGCGCATCGACGTCGATGGGTGCGCCGACAGCCGCCGGCTGGACCGAGGCGCAGGCGTCGTATGCGGTGCTGGGTATCGACATCGACGCGCTGGGCGCGGCTGTGGCGCGCCATTGGGGTCTGGGCGAAGAGATGCTGCGCATGATTCGGCGCTTGCCCAAAGACTTGCCGGTGCGCGCCGCCGACAACGACACCGATGTACTGCGCCTGACCGCCAGCGCAGCCAATGAAGCGGTGGACGCGGCGGTGTGGGTCGACGCGGAATCGCTGGCGTCGATCCCGCCCGACACGCCGCGTGAGCCAGCGCGCATGCACGCGGAGACAGGTTCGAAAACCGCCAAGCCAGCGCGCGGCAGCGCACGACGCATCACGACGGTCGCGCAGCGCTACCTGCGCAGCCTGCAGCTCACGCCGCAGCTAATGCAAAACGCGTTGTCGACCGCGCGCGAATCGCTGTGCTCGGGCGTGCCGGTGCATGACGACGACGCTGCTGGTAGGTTGGCAAAAGAGTTGCCGAGCGGCGGCGCAGAACATTAAAAGCAAACCGCTTGGGGCTGGTCGAAAGCGCGGGCGGTTGCTGCGATGCGGGCTGAAACGGTGTGCCGGATTCAATCTGATCGAGGTCTGCGTCTTGGCTTGCAACCCGGGCTTGTCGCCAGCGGTTGCCCGCAGGTGCCGCGGCGGGCCGTCCAGGCAGACGGCAGGGTGACGAGCCTGACCCCGGCACTGGTCATCACGGTTGGGGCTGCTTCGTTCCCAATCTGACCCGGTTCGCCGCACTTCCATGCGGGGAGGCCCGTCGCTTTGCATTCTAGGTGAGTGAGTTGCCGACGGCGGCTGCGCATGGGCAAGGTGCAGGGCCTGCACAACCCAAGCGCAAGCCAGCTAAAACAAACCCGACACCCGACCGTCGTCGTCGATATCGATGCGCTCAGACGACGGCACTTTGGGCAGTCCGGGCATGGTCAGCATGTCGCCGCAAACAGCGACGACGAAACCCGCGCCGTTGGCCAGGCGCACTTCGCGCACGTGAACGGTGTGGCCGCTGGGTGCGCCGCGCAACGTCGGGTCGGCTGAAAACGACATTTGTGTTTTCGCCATGCACACCGGAAATTGGCCATGGGCGATGGTCCACAGGTCGAGTTGCTTGCGCACCGCGTCGCTGAACGTGACTTGGCCTGCGCCGTAAATCTTGGTCGCGACCTCGGTGATTTTTTCTTGCAGCGTGTCGCTGTCTTCGTAGACGAACTTGTGCCGGGCGGTGGCCGGGTCGGCGTGCTCAGCCAGTTCGACCACCGCATGTGCCAGGTCTATAGCGCCACGGCTGCCATCGGCCCAATGGCGCGCCAGCACCACGCGGCAGCCCAGCGACTCGATGCGCGCGGTCAACAACGCAATTTCAGCCTCGGTGTCGTGGGTGAAGTGGTTCACTGACACGACACACGGCAGCCCGTAGTGCGCGGTGATGTTGTGCAGGTGGCGTTCGATGTTGACCAGGCCCTTGTTCAGTGCGGGCAGGTCCTCCCGGTTGAGGTCGGCGGTGGTTGCGCCGCCGTGAAATTTCAGCGCACGAATCGTTGCCACCAACACGACCGCGGCAGGATTCAGGCCGGCCATGCGGCACTTGATATCGATGAACTTCTCGGCGCCCAGGTCGGCACCGAAGCCGGCTTCGGTGACCACGTAGTCGGCCAGTTTCAAGCCGGCCTGGGTCGCAATGACCGAGTTACAGCCGTGCGCAATATTGGCAAATGGCCCGCCGTGGATCAGGGCCGGGTTGTTCTCCAGCGTTTGCACCAGGTTGGGTTTGATCGCGTCTTTCAGCAGCGTGGCCATCGCGCCCTGCGCTTTCAAATCGCTGGCGTACACCGGCTGGCGGTCGCCCAGCGTGTAGCCAATGACGATGCGGCCGAGGCGCGTTTTCAAGTCGCGGCGCGACATCGCCAGACACAAAATGGCCATCACCTCGGACGCCACCACGATGTCGTAGCCGTCTTCGCGCACAAAGCCGTTGGCAGTGCCGCCCAGACCTACCGTGATCTGGCGCAGTGCGCGGTCGTTCATGTCGACCACGCGCTTCCATTGAATCAACCGCGGATCGATGCGCAGCGCGTTGCCGTGGTGGATGTGGTTGTCGATCAGTGCCGACAACAGGTTGTGCGCGGTGCTGATGGCGTGAAAGTCACCAGTAAAGTGCAGGTTGATGTCTTCCATCGGCACGATCTGCGCATGGCCGCCACCGGCCGCACCACCTTTGACACCGAACACCGGCCCGAGCGACGGCTCGCGCAGGCAGATCATGGTTTTCTTGCCGATGCGATTCAGCGCATCGCCCAAGCCGACGGTGGTAGTGGTTTTGCCTTCGCCGGCCGGTGTCGGGCTGATGGCGGTGACCAGAATCAGCTTGCCGTTGGACCTGTCCTTCAGCGTGTCCAGGTAGTCGAGCGAGATCTTCGCCTTGTAGTGACCGTACGGCTCCAGCGCGTCTTCGGGCACGCCCAACTTGGCCGCGACCTGGTTGATGCGCTGCATCGTGGCGCGCTGCGCGATGTGGATATCAGAAGTCATGCCAGGTCTTTAATCGATGTGTTGCGTCGCGTCGGCGGTCGCAATCAGGTTTTCGGCCATGCGGATGCTGACGATGTCGATCAACCTGCCATCGAGCTGCACCGCGCCGCGGCCCGCTTTCGCCGCCTCTGCCATCGCCACCAGAATGCGCCGCGCCTGATTGACTTCGGCAGCGGTCGGCGTGAACACCTGATTGGCCAGGTCGATTTGCGACGGATGAATCGCCCACTTGCCTTCGTAGCCGAGGGCCGCGGCGCGGTGGGCAGCCGACAGAAAACCGGCCGGATCGTTGAAGTTGCCAAACGGGCCGTCGATCGGGCGCAAGCCGTAGGCGCGGCAGGCGACCAGCATGCGGGTTTGCGCTGCGTGCCACGGGTCGGTCCAAAAAGTTTGGCGGTGGCCGTCGGAGTCGGCGTCGCTGAGCACCGCACTGTGCGCATTCACGCCACCAATTGCGGTGGTGCGCGCGCGGGTCGATGCGGCGTAGTCGGCCACGCCGAAGCTCATTGCTTCCAGGCGTTTCGACGATTGCGCGATGGCTTCCACATTGGCCATGCCCAACGCGGTTTCGATCAACACCTCCAAGCCGATGCGCTTGCTGCGGCGTGTGGCGGATTCGATTTGCGTCAGCAGCATGTCGACCGCGTACACATCGGCAGCCACACCAACTTTGGGGATCAAGATCATGTCGATGCGCGGGCAGGCTTCAACGATGTCGATCAGGTCGCGGTACATGTAATGGGTGTCGAGCCCGTTGATGCGCAGCATCATCGTTTTCGCGCCCCAGTCGATATCGTTCAAGCCGGCGATGATGTTGAGCCGGGCCTGCGCTTTGTCGTCAGGCGCGACCGCATCTTCGCAATCCAGAAAAATAACGTCAGCGGCCGAGCGCGCCGCCTTTTCAAAAAAATGCGGGCTGGAGCCAGGCACCGCAAGCTCGGATCGGTGCAGCCGAGGTGTGGTCGGTGGGGTGCTGGTGAAGCTCATGGCAATGTGGTGCGGTGTTTCGTGGGCAGATGCATTATTTTGATCGGCTGGCGCGCCGTGCCGGGTTGCAAACCGCGCGATCATTCGGCTCCCTCCCGACCCGCACACAGGCTGACGATATGACCGAACACGTGGTGTTTCTCGATAGCGCTACTTTGCTGGTGACGCCGCGCCGCCCGGCGTTCGACCACACCTGGGAAGAGTTTGAAGCCACCAGCGACGATCAGGTGGTTGAACGTGCGCGCGACGCCACCATCGTCATCACCAACAAGGTGCCGTTGACCGCCGAGGTGATTGCGCAGCTGCCTAAATTGAAGCTGGTCGCGATGGCTGCCACTGGCTACAACCTGATCGACGTAGGGGCGTGCCGCCGACACGGTGCTGGCGTCACCAACATCCGCAATTACGCGATCAACACCGTGCCCGAGCATGTCTTCGCCATGGTGCTGGCCATCAAACGCAACCTGGTCGCCTACCGCAGCGACGTCATTTGTGGACGCTGGCAGCACGCCGCGCAGTTCTGTTTTTTTGACCATCCCATCGGTGATTTGCACGGCGGCACGATGGGCATCTTCGGCGCGGGATCGTTGGGCCGCGCCACTGCGAATATCGCCCGCGCGTTCGGTATGAACGTGCTGTTTGCCGAAAACGTGATGCGCAAAAAAGTCCGCGGTAATTTGAAGCCAGTCGAACGCGTGCTGGCCGAATCCGATGTGATTTCGCTGCACTGCCCGGTATCTCCCGGTGCACCGCCGTTGATTGGTGCCGAACAGTTGCGCATGATGAAACCGACCGCGATATTGATCAACACCGCACGCGGCGGGCTGGTCGACGAGGCTGCGCTGGCGGCCGCGTTGCTTGACGGCACGATCGGCGGCGCGGGCTTCGACGTGCTGACCACCGAGCCGCCGAAGGATGGCAACCCGCTGCTCGACCTGCGCGTGCTGCAGCTGCCGAACTTCATCTTGACGCCGCATGTGGCCTGGGCCTCCGACGATGCGATGCAAATCCTCGCCGAGCAGCTCATCGACAATCTGGAAGCGTTTGTTCACGGTACGCCGCAGAACATGGTGACCTGATTTTTCGCGGCGTTCTAGTTTGCGAGACACCCTATGAAAAAGCTTTTGCTGCAACTCGACACCGACGCCATCCCGGCCGCGTTCGACACCGTGGTGGCGTACGACGGTGGTGCCGACCAGGTGATGGCGTACGGCGGCATCACGCCGGCGAACGTCGGCACGCTGGTTGACGGCGCGGTATTCACCCGCGCGCCGAAAGAAAAAAAGTTCACCGCGATCTTTGTTGGTGGCGGCAATCTGGCCCTGGGTGAGCAGCTTTTCAAAGCCATTCAGCAGCAGTTTTTTTCCAACTTCCGCGTCTCGGTCATGTTGGACAGCAACGGCTCGAACACCACCGCCGCCGCGCTGGTGGCGTGTTTGCTGAAAAGCGCCGGCGGCAGTTTGAGCGGCCTGCGCGCGGTGGTGCTGGCGGGTACCGGGCCGGTGGGTCAGCGCGCCGCGGTGATGTTGGCGAAAGAGGGCGCGGTGGTGTCCATCACTTCGCGCACGCTGGCGAATGCCCAAAAAGCCTGCGACCACCTGGCGGCTGAATTTCAGATCGTGGTCCGTGCGGTGGAGGCCGCTGATTGCGCGTCGCGCGCAGCGGCTTGTCTCGGCGCGCACCTCGTGGTGTCGACCGGCGCGGCCGGTGCGGTGCTGCTGCGCGCGGCCGATTGGCAAAACAATCCGACCCTGCGTTTGCTGGCCGATGCCAACGCCACGCCTCCGAGCGGTATCGAGGGTGTCGACACGATGGACCGCGGAGCCGACCGCGGTGGCAAAGCCTGTTGGGGAGCGATCGGTTTTGGTTCGTTGAAATTGGCACTGCACCGCGCCTGTGTTGCGCAGTTGTTTGAAGCCGCAGACCAGGTACTCGATGCCGAAGCCATTTTCGCCAAGGCGAAGTTGATGGCGACGGCCACGCCAGCCACGCCGGCCACGCCGACCCTATCCACCGCGAGCTGACACCGCCATGACCACTGCGCCGACCCCCATCGTTGAACAACCCGTGGTGCATTTTCTGGACGCGCTGGCCAGCAGTGCCGCGACGCCGGGCGGCGGCAGCGCGGCCGCGGTGTTGGGTGCCATGGGTGCGGCACTGGTCAGCATGGTGTGCAACCTGACGGTGGGCAAAGAAAAGTACGCGGCGGTAGAAGGCGAAATGCACTCGGTGTTGCGCGACGCCGAATCGTTGCGCGGCCAGCTGGCTGGCATGGTCGCCGACGACATCACCGCGTTCAACGGCCTGATGGCAGCCTACGCATTGCCGAAGTCGACCGACGACCAAAAAGCCATGCGCGCAGCGGCGATTCAAGCCGGTTTGCACGCGGCCACCGAAGCCCCTTTGCAATGTGCCCGCGCCAGTGCGGCGGTGATTGCGCTGAGCCTGCGGGCAGCACAGGTCGGCAACCTGAATGTCATCAGCGATGCCGGTGTCGGGGCACTGGCGGCACAGGCCGCACTGCGCAGCGCGGCGTTGAATGTGTACATCAACGTGCCGAGTATCAAAAACGCGGTGTTTGCGCAGGCCTGCCGCGATGAAATCGATGCGTTGTTGGCGACTGCGGTGCCGTTGTCGGAACAGGCGTTCGAGCTGGTCAAGTCAAAAATTTGACTACGCGCTCGGCCGCGCCCACGCCGGTCAGGCGATGTCGGCCGAACCCGTCATCGCGTGGCTGAAGCCGCCGTCCACGTAGGTGATTTCAGACGTGACACCGGCGGCTAAATCGGACAGCAAAAACGCCGCCACGTTGCCTACGTCGTCGATGGTCACGTTGCGCCGCAGGGGCGCGTTGGCGGCCACCACATCCAAGATTTTCCCGAAGCCTTTGATGCCCGAGGCCGCCAATGTTTTGATCGGCCCTGCCGAAATTCCGTTGACCCGCACGCCGCGCGGGCCCAGGCTGGTCGCGAGGTAGCGCACGCTGGCTTCGAGCGAGGCCTTGGCCAAACCCATCGTGTTGTAGTTGGGCACCGATCGCAGCGCGCCGAGGTAGGTCAACGTGAGCAGCGCGGCACCCGGGCGCAACCGGCTGGCGGCTGCTTTGGCCATGGCCGGAAAGCTGTAGGCCGAAATGTCGTGCGCAATGCGAAACGACTCGCGCGACAAACCGTCGAGAAAATCGCCCGCGATCGACTCGCGGGTGGCGAAACCAATCGAATGCACAAAGCCATCGAATTGCGGCCAGACCTCGCCCAGTTCGGCGAACAGGCGATCTATCTGGGCGTCGTCTGCCACATCGCAGTCGAACAGTTTGGTCGAGCCGAAGTCGGCGGCGAGCTCGGCGGTGCGGTTTTTAAAACGCTCGCCAACGTAGCTGAACGCCAGTTCGGCACCTTCGCGGTGGCACGCGCGGGCGATGCCATAAGCAATCGACCGGTTCGACAAAACGCCAGTGATCAGCAGCTGCTTGCCGGTTAAAAATCCCATGTCCGATTCCTGGTTGGTGGTGCGCCCGGGCGCAGCCGCAAATTTTTGCATGCGGCCATTGCCGCGGGCGACACGCCCGATGCGCTTTTGGCGCAGCCACTCGGTGGCGGCAGAGGCTGCCAGAGACATGCCACCGCTACGTCCTGTCGAGGTACAATCTGGCGCTTCGCTGCGGGCTGTTGCAAAAACATGGGCTGACTCACACAGCCCATTTTTTTTGGGTAATCCACAGGCCGACAGGTAAACCAAAACGCGAAGCTGCGGGCAGCGTCGAAGCACCCGCGCAAGGTCTAGTCACTGGCTGCGCCGATGGGGCGGGGCCAAAACGGTTGGGAAATTGACATCGAATGAACTGGCAACTTGCGATCGAGACGACGGTATCCGGGTTGGGGTATGACCTGGTCGATACCGAGCGCAGCCCGCAGGGGTTGCTGCGCGTCTACATCGACAAACCAGTGCAGGCGGCGGCAAACGCAACGGTGACCATCGCTGCGCCAAGCCCGGCGATGCCCGGCAGCGAGTTCATCAACGTCGAAGACTGTGAGCGCGTGACGCGGCAGTTGCAGCACGTGCTCGAAGTTGAAAATTGCGCCTACGAGCGGCTGGAGGTGTCGTCACCCGGCCTCGACCGGCCGCTGAAAAAACCTGCCGATTACCTGCGCTTCAGCGGCGAACGCATCGACCTGTCGTTGAAAGTGGCGTTTCAGGGCCGCAAGAAGTTCCAAGGCGTGCTCGAGCCGCTGGGCGACCAGTGGCGGCTGGTGTTCAGCGATGGCACCGTCGACCAGGCACTGGATTTTTCGTTCGACGAGGTGCGCGACGCCAGGCTGGTGCCGGTGGTCGATTTCAAAGGGCGTCGGTTTGCACCGGCCTCGGGTACGCCAGCCGACTCGGTCGAGGCGGACGGTAGTGAGACAGATGGAGATCGCAAACGATGAATCGCGAACTGTTGATGCTGGTGGATGCCATCTCGCGCGAGAAAAGCGTGGACCTGGAAATCGTGTTCGGCGCGGTGGAAGCTGCGCTCGCATCGGCGTCTAAAAAACTGCAAGGCGGCGAGGTCGACATGCGGGTCATCGTCGACCGCGAAACCGGTGCCTACGAAACATTTCGGCGCTGGCATGTGGTGGCCGATGAGGCTGGGCTGCAATTGCCTGACTCGGAAATTTTGCATTTCGAAGCGCTCGAACAAATCCCCGACATCGAGGTCGATGACTACATCGAAGAGCCGGTCGAGTCGGTGTCGATCGGACGCATCGGCGCGCAAGCGGCGAAGCAGGTCATCTTGCAAAAGATCCGCGACGCGGAGCGCGAGCAGCTGTTGAACGACTTCCTGTCGCGCGGCGAAAAGATATTCGTCGGCACCGTCAAGCGCCTGGACAAAGGCGATGTGATCGTCGAGTCCGGTCGCGTCGAAGGACGGCTGCGTCGCAATGAAATGATTCCGAAGGAAACCCTGCGCATCGGCGACCGGGTTCGGGCCTACCTCACCGAGGTGGATTCGACTTTGCGCGGGCCGCAGATTTTGTTGTCGCGCAGCGCACCGGGTTTCATGATCGAGCTGTTCGCGCAAGAAGTGCCTGAAATCGAACAAGGCCTGCTCGAAATTAAATCGTGCGCCCGCGATCCGGGTTCACGCGCCAAGATTGCGGTGCAGTCGCACGACAAACGCGTCGACCCGATCGGCACCTGCGTCGGCGTGCGCGGCTCACGGGTCAACGGCGTGACCAATGAGTTGGCGGGCGAGCGGGTCGACATCGTGTTGTGGTCGGAGGACCCGGCGCAGTTTGTCATCGGTGCGCTGGCACCGGCCAACGTGCAATCCATCGTGGTCGATGAAGAGCGCCACGCGATGGATGTGGTGGTGGACGAAGAAAACCTTGCTATCGCGATTGGACGCGGCGGCCAAAACGTGCGGTTGGCGTCCGAGATGACCGGCTGGCGCATCAACATCATGACCGCCGAAGAGTCGTCGGTGAAGCAAGCCGGCGAAAGCGATGTGGTGCGCAAACTGTTCGTCGACAAGCTCGACGTCGACGTCGAGGTTGCTGACATCCTGATCGCTGAAGGCTTTGCCAGCCTGGAAGAAGTCGCTTATGTGCCGATGCAGGAAATGCTGGAAATCGAAGGCTTCGATGAAGACACCGTCAACGAGCTGCGCACGCGCGCCAAAGACGCGCTGCTGACGATGGAAATAGCCCGCGAAGAAAACGTCGGTGATGTGTCGCAAGACCTGCGGGACGTCGAAGGACTGGAGCCTGGGCTGATCGCCAAACTGGTCGATGGCGGCGTGCACACGCGTGACGACCTGGCTGACTTGGCGGTCGATGAGTTGGTTGAAATATCCGGCGTGGACGATGAAACAGCGAAGGCGCTGATCATGACGGCGCGTGCGCACTGGTTCACCACCTGACCCGTGGCCCGATCTGATGTGCCATCGCCCGCCGCAACGCTGAACTGTTCGTACTGATCTGAGGAATCCACAATGGCCGTGACCACCGTCGCCCAACTCGCCGCCGAGCTCAACCGTCCTGCCGACGCACTGTTGGTTCAATTGCAATCGGCGGGAGTGAGCAAGGCGTCGACGGACGATTCCTTGAGCGACGCCGACAAAGCGCAGCTGCTCGATTACCTACGCACCAGCCACGGCACCACCGGTGTCGAGCGCAAGAAGATCACGCTGACCCGCAAGTCGACCAGCGAAATCAAGCAGGCCGATTCCAGCGGCAAGGCACGCACGATTCAAGTCGAAGTGCGCAAGAAGCGCACCTTTATCAAGCGTGAAGATGCGCCAGCGGATGCGAGTGCGCCGTCTGATGCGCCGGAAGTCGATACCGAAGCCTTGGTGCGGCTGGAAGCGGAGGCGCAAGCGCAAGCCGAGCTGCTGCGCCAGCAAGAAGCCGAGCTGGCCGAACGCCAACGGATCCGCGAGGCCGAAGAGCGCCTGAAGCACGAAGCCCATGCGGCCGCTGAAGCCCTGGTTCGCGCCGAAGCAGAAAAAGTGGCCGCCGCCGCCAGCACGGCGGCAGCGCCGGCCAGTGCGACCGCGGTTCCGGCAGCGGGTAGCCCAGCCGCACCGGCAGCCACGCTAGCGGCAATCCCGCCGGTGGCGGCCGAGCCTGCCAAGCCTGCGCTGCGGGTTATCAAAGCGGCTGACGTGGTCGATGAAGACAAGCAGCGCGCCATCGATTTGGCCAAGCGCCGCAAGGGTGCCGAGGACGAGGCGGCGGCGATTCGCGCGATGATGTCCGCGCCGAAAAAAGTGCTGGTGGCGAAGAAGCCTGACGAGCCGGCCAAGCCAGTCGAGGCGGGCAAAGAGGGCATCAAAGGAACCATTCACAAGCCCGCGGCGGTGCCAGGTGCGCCGGGCGCGGTGGTCGCCAAACCGGGCGACAAAAAATCGGTCAAGTCGGAAAAGCTGTCGTCGAGCTGGGCCGACGATGCGGCGAAAAAACGCGGCCTCAAAGCCCGCAACGATGCGCCCGGTGGCGCGCGTGCGGGATGGCGTGCGCCGCGCGGCGGTCGCCGTGGCGAGCGCAGCGACGGCTCGGTTTCTACCTTTGTGGTGCCGGCCGAGCAGCAAATCCAGGAAGTTCACGTGCCCGAAACCATCAGCGTGGCCGACCTCGCTCACAAGATGAGCGTGAAGGCCTCCGAGGTCATCAAGCAATTGATGAAGCTCGGTCAGATGGTCACCATCAACCAGCAACTCGACCAAGAAACCGCGATGATCTTGGTCGAAGAAATGGGCCACAAAGCGCTGGCCGCCAAGCTGGACGACCCTGACGCATTTCTTGAAGACGACGTCGAAGGCGAAGCCGACCACGAGTTGGTGCCACGCGCGCCGGTGGTCACCGTCATGGGCCACGTCGACCATGGCAAAACCTCGCTGCTCGACTACATCCGCACCGCACGCGTGGCAGCGGGTGAGGCCGGTGGAATCACGCAGCACATCGGTGCGTACCACGTGGACACACCGCGCGGCATGATTACTTTCCTCGACACGCCCGGCCACGCAGCGTTTACCGCGATGCGCGCGCGCGGTGCCAAAGCCACCGACCTGGTGATCTTGGTGGTGGCGGCCGACGACGGTGTGATGCCGCAAACCAAAGAGGCGATCGCGCACGCGAAGGCTGCCGGTGTGCCGTTGGTGGTGGCGATGAACAAGATCGACAAACCCGGCGCGAACATCGAACGCCTGAAAAGCGAGCTGGTGGCCGAAGAGGTGGTGCCGGAGGAATTCGGCGGCCCGTCGCCGTTTGTGTCGGTGTCGGCCAAAACTGGTCAGGGCATCGACGATTTGCTCGAGCAGGTGCTGCTGCAGGCTGAAATACTCGAGCTGAAAGCGGCTCGCGCCAGCATGGCCAAGGGCCTGGTGATCGAGGCCAAGCTCGACAAAGGCCGCGGCCCGGTGGCCACCGTGTTGGTGCAGTCCGGCACGCTCAAGCGCGGCGATGTGGTGTTGGCCGGTTCGACCTACGGCCGGGTACGCGCCATGCTCGATGAAAACGGCAAACCGATCACCGAAGCCGGCCCATCGATACCGGTGGAAATTCAAGGTTTGACCGAGGTGCCGCAGGCCGGTGACGAATTCATGGTGTTGGCCGACGAGCGCCGCGCGCGTGAAATATCGACCTTCCGTTCGGGCAAGTACCGCGACGTCAAACTGGCGAAGCAGCAAGCGGCCAAGCTCGAAAACCTGTTCGAGAACATGGGGCAGGGCGAATCGCAAACGCTGGCATTGATCATCAAGGCCGACGTGCAAGGCTCCCAAGAAGCGCTGGCGCAGTCGCTGCTCAAACTCAGCACCGCAGAAGTCAAAGTGCAGGTGGTGCACGGCGCGGTGGGCGGCATCAGCGAGAGCGACATCAACCTGGCGATTGCTTCCAAAGCGGTGATCATCGGTTTCAACGTGCGGGCCGACGCGAAT
>JAYUGJ010000070.1:0-26939 GCA_043738425.1 Burkholderiales bacterium | reverse complement strand
AACGAGTCGCCTAGATCGATGTTGCGACCGGCTTGCAACAGCAAACGTCCGGGTCCACGAATCTCGAATGCCAGCGGTGCACGGAAGTCGCCGGTGTCGGCCCGCACTTCAGACACCTCATCGGGCAACAGGTTTTGCAACGTGAGTGCCTGCCCCACGATGTCGGTGCCCGCCCGGACGCGGCTGCGTGCGGTGAGAACCAGATCGGTAGCTGCCGCATCGCGCGTCATGCTGCCGGTCAACGCTTGAATGTCGAACACGTAGGGCGCGGTCGCGTCGCGCGAAACGATCCGCGCTTGATTGCTGCTCGGCCGCAGACCCAAACTCCCATCGCGTTGGCCGCCACCGCTGTTGGCATCAGCAAACGCACCAGTGGGAGTAACCACCGTGGTTGGATCGCGATCTGAGCCGTACAGACCGACGTTGAAAAGCGAGCCCCCCGCCAACAGCTCGACGCGCGCACTGCTAGATGGGTAGGTGGTGATGGCATCGACTTTTTTCGGCCCCTTCAGATCGCCATCGAACGCTACAAACGACAAGCTGGCCGGGTAAGCAGACGCTCCGGTCAAGTCGACCACGCCCTCCTTGATTGCGGATACTTTGTTGAAGGTTCGCCATTGAGCCGCCTCGGCCAACTCTGCTGAATAACTGAGCTCTCCTGCCTTGGCGAAGATGCCCGCGCGGCTGCTGGCTGCGTAGGTGAAAAAAGTCGCGTAATTGCCAGAGGTATTGAAACTCGGGCCCGCTGCTTTGTCGGTGGAATCCTTCAGGGCAATGAACATCGCAGTCGGGTTGTTCAGGTTCTGCAGGGCGACCTTGCCGCCCGCCACCACATCGATGCTGGCCTGCTGCGGCACCGCGCCGCTGCTCACGCCCATCACATACAACTGGGTGCGGCGCTGCGCCGTGCCGACATCGCCGCCAGCGTCGACGCGACCTGCACCACGGCCCACCAAGAACGCGCTGCCGACCACGTCAGCACCCGCGCGCGCGTTCAGGTTGCCACCGCCCTGCACCTCGACTTGGCGCGCCTTGTTGGCATCGCGGTAGGTGCGTCCGCTGGTCGGCAGCATGGCCGTCAGGTTGTCGATGTTGCCGCCCGCGGTGATGTCGATATTGCCGCCACCCAATGTGCCGATGCCTTGTTGGAAACGCGGCAAATAGCTCCACCAGTCGGTCGGCTGCAACGCCGCGAACGCCACATTACTTTGGCGCGGTCGGCGCAGCCATTCAGTGATCCACAAGTCGCCTTTTTCGCTGGCCGCGCCGGCCACTTTGCCGCCGGCTTGGATCGAGATGCCGCCGCCATCGATCGCCCATCGGTCGTAGGCAATGCCCGCCACGGCGGGACTGCCCTCGATGACCTCGCCGGTGTCGGACACCCTACCCGGCACCGCCGGTTTGCCCGCCACATTGGCCGCATCGGCCGCGCCTATGCGGCCCGCGGTGTAGATGGTGGCAGCGACGTTGTCGATCACCACATCGCGTGCGGCGGCCAGGTCGATGCGGCCGGTGCCGGTGCGCAATTTGGCCTTCGCGCCTTTCAGCAGCAAGCTGCCGGTGGTGGCCGCGGTCGCGTCGGTGCGCAGCGTGGCCAACGGGTTGGCAGCGGCCAGGTCGGCACCAGCGGCCAAGCGCATATTCCAGCTGTCGCCGGCAAGCAATTTGTCGGCGCTGGCACCTACCGATTCGCTCACCGTCAGGTTGCCTTTGGCGCGCAATGTCAAGGTGCCCGGCAACTGACTGGCCAGCCACTGGTCGCTGGTCAGGTTCCAGGCGGTGGCAATTTCCAGATCTGCCTCGCTGCGCAGCTCGGTCGCGCCCAGCACCCGGGCACCGATCAGCGCGCCGGTGTCGTCTTTCAACCGGCCGACCACTTCGGCGGTTTTTTCTTTGGTCGCCGACGCGGCGATGAACGCCGCGTGGTCGGCCGCGAACAACGCAATGTCTTCGCCCGAAAACGTGCTGCGCACATAACTGCGGGTGGCTTCCACATCGACCGTAGCCGCGGCGTCGCCCGCTTTTTTGGCCGCCGCGGCGGTCAGCCCGCCAGGGCTGTAGCGCAGCACCTTGCCTTCGAGCTTGGTGGCCGCCATGACATTGCTGTCGCTGCGGCCGACACCAAAAATCACCGCCCCGGGCGCACCCGCATCGCCCGCGCGCACGTCGATGGTCGACGCGGCGTCGAAGCCCAGCTTGCCAGTGACGCTGGACAGGCGAACCTCACCACCGCGCGCCGCAACCGCACTGCCGTTGGCCACGATTCGGCTGCCAGCCGACAGAGTCAGGTCTTTATTCGCATACAGCTCGATGCGGCCTGCGCCATCGGGTGTGCTGCTGCCGATGGTGCCGGCCACCTCGATGCTGCCGGTGTCGGCCGCAACCACCACCCGATGCGCGGTGACCTGGTCCGCTGCAGCGACCTTGATGTCGCCGGAGCGCAAGCGCAGCAGCCGCTCTTCGGCAAAGCCGCCTTTATTCAAGCCGGTGTTGAGTGCTGAAAAATCAGCCAGCTTGCCGAGGTCGAGTTCGATCGAGCCCGACTGCGCACCGGCGGTTGCAACCGCGTTTGCCGCGGGCTTCGACGCGACCTGGCCGCCCAATTCACCGACGAGATCCAGCGTCGATGCACGCACCGCCACCCGCCCTGCACGGCCGCCATCGGCGGCGGCCGACACATCGACCTTGGCCCCGGTTTGCAGTGCCACCGCGCCGGCGTTGGTGTTCAGCACGACCTGGCCGCCATCGGCAATTGCCAGCGTGCCGTTGAAGTCTTTGGTTTGGCCTTGCGCGTCGAGCAGCGCGCCGCTGGCCAGCGTGATGCCATCGGTTGCGGCCGCGCCGAGTGCTGCCACGGTGATGCGGCCCGAGCGCGCTTGCACCGTGGTGGCTATGTCGATGGCTTGACCTTCCAGCGTCAAGCGACCGCCGAGTTCAGGCGCAGTGGCGATTGCCGCTGGTGTGGGTGCGGTCGCACCCGCCGCGCCTTTCAACTTCAGCGCGCCGTACACCGGCGCACCGGCGCGGCTGTGGTCGACTGCGCTGATGGTTTGGTTCGCGCCGCCTAGGGCCTGCACCCGCGGTGTGTCGAGCGTCAACCCACCGGCAGCGGCAAACGCGCCCGCGCCTTGCACCGACAGCGTGTCGCTGGCCTTCAGCTGGGTTTGCGCGAAGCCGCTGACCGACTTGTCACCCGCGGCCAGCACGATGCGTTCGGCTTGCACCGTCAACGTGCCTGAACCGGTGCTGGCGACGACGGGTGCCGCGGGTGCGGGCAGCGTTGCCGCCGGGGTGGTGGCCGCTGGCGTGGTCGGTGTGGACGGCGTGGTTGACGGGGTGGGTGCTGGAGCTGCTGGCGTGGCCACCGCCACCGCGTTGCTTACCAGCGTGACATCGCGCGCGGCCATCGTGACCTGCGCTGCCTTGCCGTCGCTGGTCGTGCGGCCGCGCAGCAGCGGCGTGTCCAGCGACAAACGCTGCAGCGTGGCCGAGCCCACGGTGGTGGTGCCGATCAAATCGATCGCGTCGTAGCCGCGCAGCAGCAATTCATCGACCGCCCCGAACGCTGCCAGATCGGCGTTCGACAACACCAGTCCGGTCAACTTGCCGCTGGCCCGCGCGGTGTCGCCCAAGCTCACCTGGCCCGACGACAGCGCAAGTGAACCGCCCGCCCCGCCCTCACCGCCGACCCGCACCTGGCCTTGCGATTCGGTCGACTGGGTGGCGTCGATCAGCACCGAGGTCGCTGCACTGACGGCCGCACCTTTGGCAATGCGCACCTGGCCGCGTAGGGGTTCGGCTACCACGACCGCCACCGCCGGCGCGCTCACTGGTGCCTCACCTTCGACCGGCGCGGGTGCGGGTGGCGTGGCAGCCGCCGCCACCACCACCACCGCTTTCGCGCGCTCGACCCGCGTTTGCTTGCCGCTGCTCAGCCGCAGCAACGCGCCCGCGGTTTCGCTGGCGATGGTTTTCGGCGAGCCGTCTGTGGTGTTGCTGCTGCTGGAGCTGGTGCCGTTAGAGGCGTTGCCGTTAGCGCTGGCCACGGCCGACAACACGCTGCCCGCACGCACCTCGATGGTGTTGGTCGCGGCCAACATCAATTCGGGCAGCGTCACCTCGCCGGCGCTGCTGTTGGCCACCACTACCTCAGTCGCGCTGGTGGTGATTTTTATGCCGTCCGGCGTGTCGCTGCGCTTGCCGCCAATCAACACGCTGCTGTTCAGCCGCGACAACGCCGCGCCTTCAATTTGTAGAACGTCTTTGGCGAAAGCGCCGCCGCCGGCCGCGCTCAGCGCCTGGTCGACCACCGCAATGCGGCTGCCGGTGATGTCGACCTGCGCAGTGCGGCCCACTGCCTTGGTGAATGAGGTGGGCGAGGTCGATGCCGCGGTTTTGAATTCACCGTTGAGCGCCAGGCTGGTGGCGTTGTCGACCAGCAGCCGGCCGGCGTCCCACGGCGAAGCTGGCGCGGCTGCGCGGCTTTGCACGGCAGCAGTGTTGAAAAATTCTGCGCCGGTGTAGTTGTAATCCGATGCGCGGCGCACCGCGGTGGCACCCACGTTCAGCACCACGCCGATGCTTTGGGACTCTTGCAACCCCGTGCCGCGCGCACTGCGAAATGCGGCCAGCACCACATCGCCGTTGGCTAGCGCAACCGACTGCCCCGACTGCAAATTGCGGTACGCCGCGCCGGTTTGCAACTCGACCAAATAGGCGTCGGGCAGCGCCGCATAACGCGCGGGCAACAGCACATAGTCGCCGGCAGCCACCTTGCCACCGCTGCCGATTCGAATGCTGTCGTACAGCGTCGCATCGCGTGCATCGGTGACCGAAAAACCGACGCCGGGGTCTTTGCGCGCCAGCACATCGGCGTCGAACGGCATCGCGGCCAGTTGCGCTTTGGGAATGATGGCGTAGGTGTGGTCGCGCAGCGTGATGTCGTTGTCGCCGCCATTGCCCGGCACAAACTCAGTCGCCAACACGCGGCCGCCACCGCTTAAATCGACCGTGGCACCGGCTTGCACAGTGACGCTCGGTGCATCTAAGCCGATGCGCTTGCCGGCATCGCTGACGGTGGTCAACGTGCGGGCGATACCGAACGGCGCGTCTTTGTATTGCCACAACACGCCCGATTCGGTGTAGCCGAAAGGCACCGTCAAGTCGCCGCCTGCGACCGAGGTCACGCTGCCCGCGGCGATGTTGAGCAGCTTGGTGGCGCGCAAATTGATCTCGCCCAACGGGGCCGTCAGGTTGCCGCCTTGCGTGATGGTTGCGGCTTCGAAACTCAGCGTGCCAGCAGCTGAATACACACTGCCTGCGGTGCGGCCGTTGCCGGTGATCTGGATGTTGCTGGCGGGCGGCACGACAGGCGCTGCGGGCGTTGCCGCGGCCGGCGGCGCGGATGCGGGCGCGGGCGCGGGTGCAGGTGCAGGTGCAGGGTCGGTGGCAGCGGGCGGTGTCACCGCGGCTGCGGGTGGCTGGGCTGGCACGGATGCGGGCACGGGTGCGGGTGCTTTGATCGCAAAGGCATAGCTGGTGCGGGTGGCCGGGTACAGCTGCGCGGCCGACAGTTCGATGTCGCCGGCGGTGGTGAAGCTGCCGGTTTGCTTCACAAAGGTGCCATTGGCATCTTCGGCAGTGGCACGGCCAATCACGCGGATGTCGCTGTCGCTGTCGATGGTGACGCGGCCCACGCCGTTCAGCGTCAGGTTGCCGAACAAATCGACCGCGCCGGCGCTGACCGCCAGCACTCCTTTGCCGACGCGGGTGTCGATCACCGGCGACGCCGCGTCGTCCTTGATGGTCCAGGTTTTTTCTTCGGTGGCACCGGCGACGAGTTGCCGCTCGCCCAACGATTGGCCCAGCGCCACCGTGCTGCTGCGCAGGTTCACCCGCGACGCATCGGCCACATCGATCAACGGCGCATCCAGCCGGATGCCGCGGTTGAAATCCAGCGTCGATGGGCCGCGAAATTCGATGCTGTTTTCTGCCAGCAACCGCACCTTGTCGAAGCCGGCGGCGGTCAACTCGTCGAGGTTGATGGTCGCGTCGGCGTAGCCTTTTTGCGGCGCTACGCTGTTGCGGCCCGGCGTGACGACGATGCGCGCGGCATCGGGCAACTCGGTTCGGCCATCAGGGCGTTTCAGTTCTGCGGCAAAGCTGCCGCCGGCCGCGCTGGCGCTCGCGCGCGCTGTCAACGCCCCATCGAGCGCCATACGGCCTTGCGATTTGAAGGTCACGCCACCGGCATGGCCGCGCAGTGTTTTTTTGCCGAACGACGGTTGCGCACCGGTGGTCGTCGTGTCCACCGTTTGGTCCAACCCATCGACGCTGATCAGCGCCCCGCCGTCGAACCGCAGGTCGGCGTTTTTCGCATCCACCGTGACGGTGCCGCCGTTCAGCAGCGTGCCCTTGACCTCGTTGCGGTCGTTCGTCAGCGCGGCTACAAAAACGCCTGCGGTCGAGATGCGCGCACCCGAGGCAATGCGCAATTCGGGCGCATCGGTAACTGCAGTAGTAGTGGCAGCAGTAACGGCAACAGCGCGGCCGTTCAATGCAATCGACACCTTGCCGCCGAGCGCGGTGATGTCGCCGGCAACCACCACACCGTCGACCCCCGCCAGCGACACGCTGCCACCTGCGTCGGTGGTGATCGCGCTGCCCGATTTCGTCACCAAGGTCGATTGGCCGACGGCGGTGTCGTTGTATTTGGTTGCCAGCGCAATCGAGCCGGCCTTGCGCTGCGCATCGGGCAGCAACTGCACCGATGCCACGCGGGCTATGTCGCTGCCGGTCGGCAGCGCAGCTGCTGTGCCGGTGTCGACCAGCCAATTTTTTTGCTGCACCAGCAGTTGCGTATTGCGCTCGATCGCGATCCCGGCGATCGCGTTGAGGTTGAATTTGGCAAAGCCGTTATCGGCAAACAGTCCGGGGCTCAACAGGGTTGATTCAACCGACAGCACGCCGTCGACATCGTCTGGGCGCACCACCGCGCGGGTCAGGTTGAAGGTCAGCTCGCCGCCGTTGGCTACACCGAAGCCACGTACATCGGCCAGCATGGCGCCGGCAAATGACAACGCCAGCTTGCCGCCATTGCCTGCGGTAACGCGATTGCGGTTGTCGATCGATGCACTGCCGCCGACATCGAGCGTGGCACCGCGCTCGAAAACTGCTGGATTGCGGTCGAAAACCGCCGCATTGCCGACCGTGATGCTGCCGCCATCGATCGCCCGGGTCGAGCCGCTGCCATCGGCCTTCAACACGCCGACCGGTATCGACGTGCCCAACGCCGATCCGTCGACGGTGGCGTTGTTGATCCAGACGCCCGCGGTCGACAAGTTGGCGCTGCTGCGCACGACCACCTCATCAAGCGCGGCGTCGGCAGGAAGCGCAACGCCGTTCAGTGAAACGATGCTCGCCACCTTCAGTGTTCCACTCGGCAGCCGCACCGTGCCGGCAATGTCGATTTGCGGCGATTGCAGTACCAACTCTGCACCGACACCCGACACGATTTCGGTGCTGCGCGGCACCTCGATGCGGCCATCGACCAGCAGCTCGACTTTGCCGAACGCGGTTTGCACGATGCCGTCTGCGCTGCGTGTGGCGCTGCCGAACAGCTGGTCGGCTGCCAGAGTGAGGCGCTTCGCTTCTTTGTCGGTGAGCGCAGTGGCTGAGCCGAATGCGGTACCCAGCGTGTCGGTGGCGCGCTGCTCGATGGTCGTGTTGGCAATGCGCTGGTCGGTGCGCAGTGTGGTCACCTTGGTGGCCGTGTCGATGTTGCCGATGCGCAGCGTCGCGCCGCGCGGCGCACTCGCCAGTTGCCGCGAGCCGACGGTGACGCCGCCGTTGAACGTGCCGTCGAGCACCAAACCCGCGGCCGAGGTGATGGCCACCAAGCCACCGCCCGCACCTTGCGAATAAGCGTCCTGGAACGCGGCCAATTCGCCCAACGGGTTGGCGAATGTGATGGTTTGGCCCCAACGCGCATCACGCGCTTCGGTGCGGTTGAGCAGCTGCTTGTATTTTTGTTGCGCGGGCGCATTCGCCAGGTCGTAGATCTTGCCGTCTTCACCGAGCAGCCGGGTGGTTTTGGTCATGCCGCCGGCGTAGCGGTAGCCACCGCCCGACGCATCGATCAACGCGCCCTCGCGCTGTATCACCGCGCCGGTCGAGGCAATTTGCAACTCGCCGCCCGCCGCGGCTTTTTCCGCCACGGTGCGCGCCACCGTGCCGCGGTATCCGGCTAAATCCAAGATGGCGTTGTCGAGCCGCAAATCGACGGTGACGGTCGCACCGCGCAGCACGCCGGTTTTTTGGTCGGGAGTGTTTTTCAATTCGTTCGAGGTGACCCGAAACGTCTGGAAATTTTTGGCGTAGTCGACATTGCTCCACGCACCGGCCACGCTGGTTTCGCTGCCTTCGGCCAGGTACACCCGCGCTGCTTTGGCATCGGTGTCGTCGGCCGCATTGAACGCAATGCGGCCACCGGCGGCACGCACCGCACCGCTGCTTTCGATGGTGCGCGCGTCGACCCGAATCTCGCCTCGGGTACTGGTGTAGTCGACGCTGTCGGGCACGGTGGTTTTGTCTGCCGCATCAGGCACCACCGCGGTCACGCTGCCGGCCAAAAACGACACCCGGCCAGCCTGGTAGGTGCCTGCGTAGGCGACCGGCGGCGGTGTCGGCGCGGCCGGTACCACCGGCGGTGTTGCAGACGCAGTGGCAGGCGCGGTGGCGGGCGCAGTGGCGGGCGGCGGGCTGGTCGGCACCGCAGGCACCTCCACTTTGGGTGCCACCGGTGCGCTGCGCGCACGTGCGGCCAAATAAATGGAGCCGTTGGTTTGCACCGCGGTGTTCGACGAAATGCGGCCTTCCTGGTTGACGGCCGTGGCGGCCAGCAGGGTGATGTTGCCGCGGTCTGCGCTGATATCGCCGCGGTTGCGCACCAGGTTCGACAAATTCACATCGGACCCGCCTGCAGGCGCATCGACTTCGATCACATAGCCGCGCAAGCTGGCATCTCGCGGGTCGTCGCTGAAACCCAGATACACCTTGTGGCCGGCACCCAAGATGACCTGGCCATCGGATGCGGTGATCACGCCGCCGTTGTCCACGCCGGAGCCGAACAACATGATCGAGCCGCCCTGGTTGGCGACCAGGCTTGAGCCGCTGTCGATGCGGATTGCGCCGGGCCGCGTGCCGTCGGGGCGGGTCGCCAGCGGGTTGCCCGCGTCGTCGTAGCCGCCTTCGAAGTCGGCTTCGCGGGCAAAGTTGGCTGGGCCGCCGCTGATGCCGCGCTTCAAGAATTTTTCGTTGGTCAGGTTCAACGTCGATGCAATCAACGAGGTGTTGATTTGCGCGCTGCCCTCGAAAATGATGCCGTTCTGGTTGATCAAAATCACCTGGCCGCCCGCCGTGGCCTTGCCATTGACCACCGGCCCGGTGCTGCGCAGTTGACCCGCAATCACGCTGGGCTTGGCGTCGTAGATGCGGTTCAGTGTTTTGGCGATCGCGCCTTGTTCATGGATGAACAACACCTCACTGTCGCGTCCGATATTGAATTGCTTCCAGTCGATGACTGCGGTGGCTGAGCTTTGGTTGATGGTGAGGTTCGGCCTGGCCGCACCGGCTGCGCTGCCGCTGAAGATCGCCTGACCGGCCACCACGCCGCGCAACACAGGCAGCGCATTGCTGGCCACGCTGGGCGAGCGCGCGCTGGTCTGCGCAAAGCCGACCAGCGGCAACGCCATGCTCAGCAAACCCAGCGCGCCCAGCACCCACACGCTGCAGTTCGATTGCGGGTACGGCAAGTACGCAGCAACCAAGACGTGATGTGGCACTGCGCTGCGGTTCGTCATGGGGTCGGGGCTCGAGGTTGCGAAAGTACGGTGTACGAAATGACGGAATGGCAAAGCGGTTTGCGGTTTGCGGTTTGAGCTTGCGCAGATGCAGTTCGCGGCCCGATCGCCGCAGCCCTCCATTTGCATCACCTGCACCAAATCCCCTGCACCGCACCCCCTACGCCGCGTCACCACCCGAGATTGTCCGAACCGGTGATGACAGTTCGTTCCGGCAAAAGCTAGTCCGAACGGACTGGTGTGGATATGCCGCACCGAACGCGGCGGTTGTCACGACGGCGTCGCGCGCTGGCTCTATAACTCGCCGCGAGCGGACGCGGTTGCGCGTCGACCACCACTTTCATCGAACCGCGCAATGAACGAACCCGCTGGCCTGCCCGCCGATTTGTCTGCCGCCCTCGGCGCTGACTTGCCCACCCTGCTGCTCGAAGCGCAACGGCTGCACAACCTGCGCACCTGGTCGAGTGAAGAAGCGGGCTGGCGCGCGCAATTGCAGCGCCAACCGCAACGCGCCGATCCAATGCTTGCGCTGGGCACCTTGGCAGCCGGACGGCAGCACCACGACGAGGCCGCGGCCTGGTTGCGTGCGGCGGTGCTGGCACGACCAGGGCGGGCAGCGGTGCATATAGACCTGGCACAAGAACTCCGGGCAATGGGCTTGAATGACGAGGCCGCCACCCACTTCGACCGTGCGGTGGCGTTGAACCCGGCCGACCACGCGGTGCAATTGATGGCCCGGCTGCACCGCGCCGTCACGCTCGATGAGCGCGGCCACACCGAACAAGCGCTGGCCCTGTTCGAGCAGACCGCGCAACACCACCCCACGTCGGCCGATGCCTGGGCCGCGCTGGCGATGGCGCAGCAGCACGCCGCCGATTTCGCCGCCGCCGAAACCAGCTTTCAACGCGCGTTGCAACGCGATTCGAGCCGGCTCGATGTGCTCGAAAAATTCGGCCTGCTGTTGCAAGACCGCCGCCGTTATGAAGACGCCGCGCTGGTGTTCGAGCGGCTGCTGGCGCTGTCGCCGACCTATCTGTTGGCCGCTGGCCGCCTGATGCACGCCAAGATGCTGGGTGCCGACTGGACCGCGCTGGCACAGCTGCAACAGCGGGTCGAAGTGGCGGTGGGTCTGGGCCAATTGGCGACCGAACCGTTCGGTCTGCAGGGCTACTGCGCCGACCCCGAAACCTTGTTGCGCTGCGCGCAGGTGTATTCGGCGGCATACCACCCCGACCGCTCGGCGAGCTTGCCAAAGGTGGCGGTAGGCAGCGGCCCGAAAATTCGCATTGGCTATGTCGCCGGTGAATTTCGCAACCAGGCCACTGCGGTGCTGCTGACGCACGTGCTGGAGTTGCACGACCGCGAGCGGTTCGAGATTTACGCATTCGACAACGGCTGGGACGACGGCAGTGAACTGCGCCGCCGCATCGCCGCCTGCACGCCGATCGTGCCGATACGCCACCTCGACAACCTGGCTGCCGCTGCGGCCGTGCGGGTGCAACACATCGATATTTTGGTGAACCTGAACGGCTATTTCGGCCAGGCCCGCTCGCCGCTGTTTTCGCTGCGGCCCGCGCCGATACAGGTCAACTACCTCGGCTTTCCCGGCACCATCGGCGCGCCGTACATCGACTACCTGATCGCCGATGCGACCGTGATCCCGCCGGCCGACCACGCTTACTACACCGAGCAGGTGGTCACCCTGCCCGACTCGTACCAGCCCAACGACGCGACCCGCACGGTGGCTGCCGAACCGTCACGCCGCGACCAGGTCGGCCTGCCCGCAGACGCGTTTGTTTTTTGCTGCATGAACAACGTCTACAAAATCACGCCCGCGGTTTTCGAGGTGTGGATGCGGCTGCTGCAACGCCTGCCCCAGGCGGTGCTGTGGCTGTACAGCGAGGTGCCCGAAACGCAAGACAACCTGCGGCGCGAAGCCGCAGCGCGGGGTGTCGACGCGAGCCAGGTGGTGTTCGGTGGCGCGCTGCCGCAGGCGCAACATTTGGCCCGGCTGCGGCTGGCCGATGTGTTCCTGGACACCTGGCCCTACAACGCCCACACCACCGGCAGCGACGCGCTGTGGGCCGGCCTGCCACTGCTGACCTGCACCGGTGCCACATTTGCCAGCCGGGTCGGTGCCAGCTTGTTGCAAGCGGTCGGTTTGCCTGAATTGGTGACCGACAACTTTGCCGATTACGAAGCGCTGGCCTACCGGCTGGCCACTGAACCCGGCGTGTTGGCGGGTCTGCGCATGCGCTTGGCCACTGCGCTTAAAACCGCGCCGCTGTACGACACCGCACGCACCACGCGCAACCTGGAAAGCGTGTTCACCCAAATGGTCGAGCGCGCGCGGGCCGGCTTGCCACCTGCCGCGTTTGCCTGCCGCGGGTAGCGGTGCGCGGTGGCCTGGTGACCGCGCTGAACAAATGAGAAAAAAACGTCTGAAAAAAAACCGCCACCTTTGTGAGGTGGCGGCGTTCGGTTCAATCACCGCGTTGCGGCGGTGATCGTCACGCAGTCTTAGAACGCTGCGGCCTTGCCTGGCTGGCAGTTCTGCAGATCGTTGTTAGACAGACGCGACCATGGGTTGCGGCCGGTGCCACCGGTGTAATCCGCCGCAGGTACGGTTGGCTGCAGCACGTCGAGCGACATCAAACCGGCGTTGCCGAACGGTTGAATGAAGTCGGGGTTGGTGCCTGGGCTGGCAAAGTCGGACTTCAAACGCGCGATGTAGCTGGCGTAGCCCGGCTCAGCAGCGGTTGGCAAGGTGGTGCCGATGCGGGTGTTCAACGACGCGTCGGAATACTGGGTGTACTTGCCTGAGGCCACGCCCGCAAAGTTAGGCGCGTTGTCGTTGATCTTCACGAAGCGGAAGTTGCCCGCCGCGGTCACGATGGTTTCCGTACTCAACACACCCACTGCGCCGCGACCAGCGGTTTGGTGTTTGTTCAAACACGCCACCACCTGACCGCCGCCACTGCCGAGTACGACGTTGTTGGTGCCGTCGCACAAGGTGTTGGCGGCGGTGTTGTCCAAAGCAATTGCGCCGCTGCTAACAAACGGGTCAATAGCTGCACTGCAACTCTTACCCGCGCTGGTGCCGTTGATAGTGCGTGCGATCACTGCCTCAAACGTTTTTTGCGACCCTGAGCTGTCTACCCGTCGTGCGACGTACACCTGATCGTCTGGTGTCAAAGCCGGCTTGCCGGTGATGCCGGACCAGGTTTGACCTTCCTGGGTGTACAGCGAGGTCACTTGCGCCTGCGACAACGATGGCATGTCGGCCTCGGACAAGCCGCCGACCGGTTTGCCTTGCTGGCCTTGCAAATATTCGTACGCTGCCTTGGTCACCGGCACGCCGAAGATCACGGTGGTAAGCGGCTCGGCTTTCAGCTTGTTGTAGGTAGACGCTGGGCCGAAGAACGATGGCTCGACGTCCGAGATGCCAATGAATGGAATCGCCGACGCGGTTGGGGTGCCGGTGCATGCGATGTCCTGGAACGTGCCGAGTGGGCCCGCGCCATCTGCATCAACCGCAGACGAAGCACCCGTGCAAGCTGCAACCGCCAATGGCAGGCTCAGAAATGGGAAGGCGGTGGCGTTGTTGACGTTGGCCACACCCGCACCAGAACCGCCTACCGAATATTTGTAAACCGCCATCTGCGTTTTGCCAGCGGGCGGCGTGATTTTCGACAAGTCGAGCGTGCAGAAATAAACGAAATTGTTGGTCAGCGAATAGCGGGTCATCGTGCCAGCCACGCAATTGCGAACGGTAGACGCCAGCAAGCCTGGGTCTTGCGCGGTGGCACCTGAGATGCGCACGTCGAATGTGGTGGCACCTGTGCCGTAGCTGGAGGCAGGCAGTGCGAATGCAGGCACCGACAACATGCCGCAGGCCGCTACAACGCCGATAGAAACTTTGGTCAATTTCATGGTCAATCCAATCGAAGTAGAAAAATTTTGAACAAGGCTTCGCCCAAGCCCGCCGCGGTACAAACCGCAGCGGGTGGTGAAATCAAAGGAAAGTCAGCGCGGGAAAGCTCAGGCTTTCGCGGCACCTTTGCGGCGGCGGGCTGCACCACCCATCGCGGTCAAGCCACTGACCAGTAACCAGGCGGCTGCGGGCACCGGCACGGCCGACACACCCTCAGGCGCGAGGGTGTACGCGAAGTCGCCAGCGGTGTTCAAACTGATGACTGCCCGACCCGCGCCGTTGCTGTAACCGTTCAACGTGATCGGCGCTGAAGTGCTGCCGGTGCCAACCGTTCGCGCGACGTAGAACAGCGCGGAATCGGTACCTACCGTGGTCAAGCCAGCCCCGCCGAAGACGAAGTTGGTCCCAAAATTCGGGTTAGCCAAGGTTCCGGTGACAGACAGCGTGCCTGGTGCTTGTGGATTGAAAAACGATCCCAATCCACCGCCGTTTCCGCTGGCCGTGTAGTTATCGACAGTTGCGTTCGTTGCAGCCTGCGAAGGATTGGCAGACGAGGCGATAAACCGTTTGACGTTTGTAGCGGTAGCTGAACCGATGTTGTCATTTGCCGAAACGAACCAACGCACGTCCGCAGGCGCTTGTGCACCAAACCAGGTGGAAAACGCGGCATCCGCAAAACCGGCGTTGGTGGTTTTGTCCAACACCAAACCAGTGCCAGGCGTTTTGCTGCCGGTAATCGAGCCGTCGCCTGACAAGGTGGTGACGTTCGACGGCAAAAACTGGTTGAGCGTCAGGCCGGTATCGCGAAGGTACCAGTCCTTTGTGACTGTGTTTACAGCGCCGATGACCAGCGTGCCATTGTTGGTGGGGTTGGTAACGATGTCAGCCTGCGCCGCGCCGACCATCGATGCCATTGCCGCGGCAACAGCGATCATTTTCATATTGGATTTCATGGGTGTTCTCTCCTGGGTTCGATGTAAAAAGCGTGTTGGGTGGAATGAACCTGACCGCATCGACGTGCCTCCCTGTGGCGGGAACCTTCCGATGAATGCCACTGTAGAAATCCCCTGTGTCGCTGCCGTGTTCCCTGCCCGCCGTTTGCTAGCCCCTTCGGCCTAGCCCGGCGTGCTTTTGATCACGATCACAAGAGCCTGCAGAAATTTAGCGAGTTGATGTGACGCACGGTTGGGGCCGTGCGGTGCAAAACTGATGCGTTCGGACTAGGCCGTTGCGTTTTTTGCAACGACTCTCGCGCTCTCAGCCGGGCACGCCCGGTGACATGGCGGCGCGCGGCCACCAGCGCGCAGGAAACGCTTTGTAAAACGGCTCAGGTTGCGCGGCACACGACGGGCAGTCACCCCACGCCCAACGCCTCGCCTCGGCGCTGCCACGCTTGTTGCAGCACCGCTTCGAAGTGGCGCGCGAAGCCGGCCTCATCGAACAACACCGATTGCGCCAGTGCAGTGCGGGCTTGTGCGCGCCACTGCGCAAGGCCCGGCAGGTCGGCTGCCAACCGCGCGGCGGTGGCGATGAATTCGGCATCGCTGTGGGCGACCCAATCAGCCTGACCGATGCCGCCGAGGATCGACGCGCCCATGCGCGCGGTGTGCGTGCGGCCGCGCCGCGTGACCACCGGCACGCCCATCCACAGCGCCTCGCAGGTGGTGGTGGCACCGTTGTACGGAAAGGTGTCGAGGGCGATGTCGACCTGGTGGTACAGGCCCAGGTGGTCGCCTTTGTTGTCGATGCGGGCGAGCAGGTCGATACGCTCGGCGGCCACGCCGTGTTGCGCCATGAAGCGGGTGATGTTGTCGCGGTTCGAGGCCTGCGCCATGGCCGACGACTTCAACAGCAATCGCGACGCGGGCACCGCATTCATCACCGCGGCCCACAGCGCCAGCGTGTGGTCGGTGACCTTCGCGATGTTGTTGAACGAACCGAAAGTGACGTGGCCGCGGTGCAACGCGGGGAGCGGGGCAACCGGTGGTGCCTCGGCATCGGGCCGGTAGCAAAACATGGTGCGCGGCAGGCACAGCGGCTGCTCGGACGCGAGCGGCGGCATGTCGCCAGCATCGATGGCCGCATCGGTGATGCGAAAGTCGGTGGCCTGCACGCCGCTTACGGTCGGGTAGCCGAGGTAGGCGATTTGCACCGGTGCGCCGCGCATCGCAAACATCGGCACGCGGGTGTGTGCGGTGTGGCCCGACAGGTCGATCAGGATGTCGATGCCGTCGGCGGCAATGCGCCTGCGCAAGTGCGCGTGCGACAGGCCTTCGCATTCGACCCAGCGGTGGCCGTACGACTTCAGCCGCTCGGTCACCGCGTCGGCCCAGCCCAGGTTGTGATAGCAGGTGACGTCGAACGTCGATTTGTCGTGGTGTTCGAGCAGCGGGCCGATGAAGTACGACACCGAGTGGCGCACGAAATCGCCCGAGACGTAGCCGACTTTCAATTGCTGGCCCGGCGCAAGCCGATGCCACGCGCGCACCACACCAGCGGCCGATTGGCCGGCGGCGGTGATCGCGTGAGTGGCCGCAGCGGCTGGCGCATCAACGGTTGCCACTGTTGGCACGGCTGGCAGCCGATCAGGCGACGAATCGGCTGAGGAATCGGCCAACGATTGGGTCGACGAGTCGGTCAATGAATTGGTAAGCGAATCGCCTAACGAATCGCCTAACGAATCACCTAACGATTGCGCCAACCGCTCGCCGAACTCGGCGTGGCCATCGAACACGATGTACGGGTCGTCGTGCAGGTAGGTGAGGCCGAGCAGCAGCGGCGGAAATACATCGGGGCGTCGGCCTGACAACTCCACCGCACGGCGGCAGGCGGCCAGGCCTTCTTCGAGTCGGCGTGACTGCATCAAGGTGCTGCCGATTTGCATCAGCGCCTGTGGATCGGGGTCGATCGCGGCGGCCTGCTGGGCCCACGCCAGTGCGGCATCGACCTGGCCGTCGCGCGTGAGCAGGCCGGCCAGCGCGCGCATCACCGGCGCATGCGACAAGGTTGCCGCGCAGCCGGCTTGCAGGTTCGCCGCCAGCCACTTTTCATACCCGGCTTGCGCGGTTTTTGAATGGCCTGCCGCGCGCAGGCAATGGCCTAGTCGCAGGCACGATTCGACATCGGTTACGTCGAGCGTCAACGCGTTGATGAACGCCTGTGCGGCTTCCATGCGCCGCCGTGCGCGCACCAGCAAGATGCCGTGGTTGCGTTGCAGGGTCGGGTCTTTAGGGTCGAGCGCGACGGCACGCGCCAGTGCTGTCAGCGCAGCGGCACTGGGGGCGTGGTCGAGTGCGGTGTCGAGCCCGCCTTCCATCGCGCGCTCGGTGCGCGCTGCGATGGCGTTGCCGAGGTTGGCATGTGCGGCGGCCAGCGTGCCGTCGATGGCGATGGCTTGTTGGTAGCAGGCGATGGCGGCGTCGATATCGCCGTGGACCTTGAGCGCCAGCCCGAGGCTGACATGGGCTTCGGCATACGCGGGCGCGAGCTGCAGCGCGCAGCGGTAGGCGGCGATGGCACCAACCACATCGGCGTTGGCTTTCAAGGCGCGGCCCAGTGCGAATTGATAGCGTGGGTCTGGCGCTCCAGGCGCTTGCTGCGCAACCGCGGCGCGGGCATGCAGCAAACCCACCTCGGGCGCGCCGCGTGTCAACGCTGAAATGCACAGCAGGTAGTTGGCTTCGGCGCGTGTGTCGGGGTGGTCGAGCGCGGCCAGCAGCAGCGCTTCGGCCGCCGCGTGCTGGCCGCTTTCGATCAAGCGCGGTGCATCGATCAACCGCGCCGGGGGTTGCGACGGCGCATGACGTGGCGACTGACCTTGCCGCTGCAATACCGACCGCGTCGGTCGCATCGGACGCGCATTTTTCGCAGATGTGGGCATGGCTGAACCGAGTTACCGCGGTGCTGAGAGCGGCTGAAAAGCTGGGCGCTTAAAACTCGAACACGCCGCTGACATGCGCACGCGCGGCACCACTGCGGGTGTTGCCCGCGTCACGCAGCGGCCAGCCGACATCGACCGACAAGCTGGCGTATTTGCGTGCCTGTACGCGCAGGCCGAAGCCGGTGCTGAGCAAGGTGGCGTGGTCGCTTTGCTCGGCCAGCGGCGAGTTCAACCGCAGCGTGGCACCTTCGAAAAAAGTGTGCGCCGTCAGTCCGCCCAGCCACGTCCAGCGTTCGGGGGCGAGGTTGGCAGTGCGCAACTCGATGGATGCGCGCACGGCTTTGTCGCCCACGGCGGTGGCGTCGAGGTAACCGCGTACGCTGTCTACGCCGCCGGCCACGTACTGTTCATTGCTGACCAGCGCCTGGCCGCTGAAGTGGCCTTCGATCGAGCCGCGCAGCGTAAAGCCGCGCGGCAGGTTTTGCGTGCGCGCCAGGTTCAGCTTGGCCACCGCAAAGTTGCCGTTGGCGGTGAACCGTTTGTCGGCGAATTGCTGCTGGCTGCCACCCAACCCGCGCAAGGCGAACACCACGCCGCCGCCCGACTCCCACACGCCTTTCTTGTCGGCGTTGGTGGCCGAATAACTGGCGCTGAACGGCAGATAGTGGATCGGTGTTTTCAGGCCGTCCTTGCCATCGTTCAGCACGTCTTCCTTCAAATCTTTGAAGTCGACGCCCAGCGTGATGCTGTGGCTGAGTGTGTCGGTGCCTTCCAGCAAGATGATGTTGCGCAGACCGTAAATGGTGCCGGTGCCGGCGATCGCGCTGCTGCCGGAGCCGACCACCGTGTTGCTGTTGTTGCGGGTGATCGACATCGCCAGCAAACCATTGCCCACCGGCACGGTGTAGGTGCCTGCGAACAGCTGCACTTCGTCGGTTTTTTCAGGCGATACCTGCACCAACACGCTGGCGGTGTGATCGCGCTGCCACAGGTTTTCATAGCGCAGCGATGCCTGCAGCCGCGACTGCGTGGTGTTGGCGCTGTGCTTGTTGTTCAGCTCGATGCTGCCGTGCAGTGGGAACTGGTCTTCGACCGTCAAATCGACTTCGGTCGTGCCGGGCGTTTTGCCGGGACGCAGCAGCGGCGTCACGCGGCGGTCGGCCGATTGGTTGACGGTGGCGAGCTGCGCGGTCACGGCTTTGAAGTTGGGCACCGCGCCTTCGGCCAACGCCGGCACCTTGTCCAAAATGCGGCCCTGCGAGTAGTAGCGCGAGCCGACCACGCGCAGCCGCGACACCGGTGCCTGAGTGACCTGCAATGTGACGATGCCTTCGGTGATGCGTTGCTCGGGCGTGTCGACCAGCACCGTGCCGTAGCCCAGCTCACGGTACGCCGCTTCAAGTGCAGTGCGCGCCGATTCGACATCGTCGACCGTGCGCTTTTCGCCCATGAACGGGTACACCGCGCGCTCGATGCGATCGACCGACAACACCGAATTGCCTTCGATGCGGTACTCGAACACGTCGAACGTCGGCTGGCGTGGTTCGGCAGCGTCGGCGGCCGCCACCGTGCTTGCCGCCGACGCTGCGGGTGTGGGCGCGCTTGCGGGTGTGCTTGTGGGTGCGCTTGTGGGTGCGCTTGTGGGTGCGGCCATATTTGCCGGTGCGGCTGCCGCTGCAGCAGGCTTTTCAGCTTGTGACCACGCCGCCGCATTCAGACACACCAACGCCATCGAAACAAAAACTTTTCTCAGGCTGCGCGCGGGCGTGTGGGCAAAAAACATAGGTGTCGAAAAATAAAAGCAGAAAACGTTTGACGCGTCACTTTTTTGAGGCACCACCGCACAACGCCGAAGCCCGCCGGTGCCGACTAAACGAAGATTGTTTCGCCCCCAGATGACAGTTCGTTGGGCGTTGCGGCGAATCGACTGCGCCGTGACGCGCCGCCGACACGCCGCCCTCCACCCCGACACGTCACTTGGTCGCTGCGCAACACCAGCGGTGGCCATGCGGTGTCACCGGCCAGGCACGCCTGGTTGCGCGTCAGTGACGAGCCTGCGCAAGCTCGCCCTGCGGCATCGCCGAAGCGAGTGGTTTGGCGGCTGCTGCCGCGCGCCGAACCGCGCTGGTTCGCTTTGAACCCGTGCGCGCAAGCCGGCGCTGCACAGCCGACCGAGTCAACGCAGTGCCAGGTCTTTACTGATGCCGCCGGCGTCGCGCTGCCGCACCCAACGACAACAGTCCCGACCCCCACAGCAAGGCGGCCGCCGGCAGCGGCACGGCGGCTACCGGCTCGTACAAATACGAAATCGTGAAGGTGCCACTCGCCGTGGCCGAGCCGCCGAAAAACAATCCCGGCACCGAGCTGCCGCCGAAGTTGCCGCCGTTGCTGGCTGCAGTGAACAGCGCGGTGGCACCGCTGCTGCCGATGTAGTTGGCGATGCTGCCTGCAGCCACGCTGGTTGCGCTGGAAGCGCTGCTGGCGATGCCGCTGAACGAGCTGATGCCTGGCCCAGCTGCTGCGCTTCCACTGGCCAGCGATGCGGTGGCCGTGCTGGTGACCACCGTCGCGTCGGGCGTGGTCGCTGTCACCGTGACAGGAATTTGCGCAAACGCGTTGCTGAAGTTTTGCGCGGTACGCAGGTTGTTGAACACATCGATTTGGCCAACGATGTTCGACACCAACGTCAACGTGACGCCGCCGAGCGCGCCCAAACTGCCGTCGAACAACGGCACTGAGAAGCTGCTGGAAAACGGCGTCGACTGCGCCGCCACGGTGGCGCTGTATTCAACCAGCGCAGCGTTCGCGGTGTGGCTGGTGGTGATGCCGCCGAGCGCCAGGCCGGCAGCCAAAAAAATCGATTTCGGGTTCATAGGGTTCCTCTCATCGCCGACCCGTGGGCAGCGCAATGGTGAGTTTCAAACTGCAACCGCGATCGACGTGGTCAGCGCGCGCATGCGGTGTGCACTGCGTCGACCGATTTGTTTTTGCTTTTGCTTTTGCGTTTGCGCGCCAGCCCCAACGCGCCGGCAACGAACAACCAGGCGGCCGCAGGCAGCGGCACCGCGGCCGGCACGCTGGCGGCCAATGGCACCGACAGCGACGCCAAACCGGTTTGGATCGACACGTAGGCTGAACCTGATTTTTGTGCGCTCACATGCGCCACCAGGTTCCACATCGACAGGTCAGACGGGCCGCGCAGGTAGGCCGACAGCGGGTTGCGCCGCGCCGCATCGGACTGCACGAAGTCGCCGCTGCCGACTTCAAACGCATTCGGCCCGGAAGAACTGTTGGCACCGTTGTTGGCTGCCGGCGCGGGCGTGACCCCTTCCAGCGCGCTGCCCGGCGGCGTTGCCGACCCGGCACCGCAAGGTGAGGGGCTGACGCAAAACGGGCCGTCGTTGGTGGGACCGGAGCCGACCGCCGGCGCAGTGCCCGCATCTGCCGGGCGATTCGGCACGGCATTCAACTGGTCGGTGCCGCTGGAGTTGCCGGGTGCGGCGGCAGCCACCGCCGATATCGACAGCAAGGCCACCGCGGTGGCTGCAGCAACGCGGCGTTTCATTCGTTTCGACATGGTGAGCTTCCTCGGTTTGGATAGATCGGGTGGGGTGTGGGTGGGCCGCGCCGTTGTGTTCGGGCGCGTGACCAGGGTGCACTGGCGTGTGGCCGCTGCGTGCTTGCGTGTGCGTGGGCGTTGCGTTGCATGTGATGGCTGCAACCGCACTACGCGGCCGAGCTTTGCGGCCCGCCCGAGAAATGGTTCGCCGACGCGCCGGGTTTGCGCGCTTCGGCTGCGTTGCGTGACTCGGCGTAATCCGACAGCAGCGCTTCGATTTGCTTGCGCTTGCCGTTGACTGAACCCACGCGGTGCACCAACGCTTCTTCGAGCAACGCGATGGTTTCCTGGTTGACCGACCGGCGGTTGTCGAATGCCTCGCGGCTGATCAGCTCTTTCACTACCTGCGGCATCTTCTTGATGAACAAATCGACATCCACGTTTACTGCTCCTTGGCGACTTTGATGAATGGAACCACCGTGCTGTTTCGGGTGGGCCTACACAGTGACAAAGAAACGATAAAACGCTGCCATGACGGTATCAAGAAGGTAGCTCGGCGCTACAGCAGACGAAGTAGCTAGTCCGGGACTGGATTTGATGCGGTTGGTTTCGCCGTTCGCCCCGAGCCCTTCGTCAGGCTTCGTAAGGACTGGGACAGGCGCGTCAAACGGCACAGGACAGGCGCGTCGAAGGGGCTCGCAAATCAGCGTTCGCACGCGGCCCGTTGTTGGGTCTGGTCGCCGGGCGACAAGGCTTCGACGAGCTCAGCCCGACCGGGTTGGGCTCAGCCCGACCGGGTTGGGCTCAGCCCGAACGGGTTGGGCGCAACCCGACCGGTGGTGCGGTGTGCGTTCCGTTTTGGCCTGGTGGCGTGCCCCGAACCGTTCGCCCTGAGTGCCTCGTCAGGCCCGGCACAGGCCAGTCGAAGGGGCTTGTCGTCAGCCCGTAAGGGGGCCCACCATGGGTGCTGGTTTAGCGCGTGAGGGCTTGGCGTTCAGCCGGGTCTGATCAACTCGGATTGACGCGTGGAACACGTGTCAATCCGGATGCAATATGCCCAGGCTCATGGCGCGAGCGATAGCGTGGGTGCGGGTGTTCGAGTCGAGCTTGCGCAAGATGGCCTGGATGTGGTTTTTGATGGTCCACGGGCTGCAGCTCAACAAGTCGGCAATTTCGGTGTTGGTTTTTCCGCGCTTGATGAGGTTCAATATTTCTTCTTGCCGCGGGGTGACCAATCGGCCCGAGCGCTGGGTGTGGCTGCCGGCGGCTTCGCGCTCGGTGGCCAGCACGCGCAAGAACGCGTTGTGCAAATGCGGCACCAGCAATTCGATCACGTAGCCCAGCCGCACATCGAGCGGCACCGACAACCGCGAAAAACCGTAGAACGCTTCGAACTTGCCGCGCGTGCCCATCACCAGCTGTGCTGCCAGATTCTTCAATTCGTTGTCGGTGACCAGGCACAACAGTTCGTCATCGACTGCTTTGCTGCTGTCGAACGGACAAAAAATAACGCCCGACCGATTGCCTTCAGCCACCGCCATCAGCCGCGGCATCAACCCGTTCATCGGGTGGGCCACGATGTCGAAATGTTCCTGCCGGAAGTAGCGGCTGGCGCTGAACCGGTGCATCGACATGCCGAGTCGAGAACCATCTTCGATGCCGCAAATCAGAATTTCGTGCGGTATCAGCGCCTGAACCGAGCTTTGGCTCCAGACAAAAAATTGCTGGCGGCTCGATACCAAAAATGATGCTTCGACCGCATCGGCATAGCGGCCGCGGTCGGTGTCATCGAGCCGGTGGGGGTTACTCACGTACGCGCATCCTCGAGTTCACGCATGCACAACGGGCGAGATAGCCCAACGGCTGGCATCGCCGCTTGCAAAGTGATCGCAGGTTACGCAGCAACGGTGACAGTTTGTCGATGGCTGCGCGCCAATGGGTTCGCCTCGGCATGTGATTCACCACGTTTTGTAAATCTGCGAGTGGGGAGTCCGCGGGTGATGAAGCCGCGAGCAAGAAGGCCGCGAGTGACGGGCCCACTGTTGATCGACTCGCGAATGATCGACCCACAAGTGACACACCCGCAAGTGACACGCCCGCAAGTGATGAACCCACCAGACTGTCGGACAGGTTTCGTGGCGAATTGGCCCGTAAAAATGCAACTACGTGCAGTGGGGTCAGCGAATGCAACGCAGCGGTGAGGCCGACTTGGCGATGCAACGCGCTTGCCTTTCGGCACTGTGACCGCAACCGCAATCGCAACCCCAACCCCAACCGTGACGCGCTAGCGCTAGCGCACCATTTCTGCCGCCACCTGTGTGGGCTGCGACGCGATGTGTTCCGCCGTGTCGCCCGACTGCACCAAGTCGGCAAACACGCCTGTCTGGCCCGCAGTCGATGCGCTGCCGCCGGCTCGGCCAAGGCAACGCTGAACTAGTCCCTTGAGGACGGCGCGCTTTGTTTTAGGGTGATCTGCAGCGTTGCAATTCCTCGCCATCGTGGGGCTGTGTCTTTGAGCATGAGACGTGTGGTTTGCGCCTTGCAGCGCATCCCAAACCCAAGGCGCGCCGCCTCGCGGGGACTTATTCAGCGTCGCCCTAACCCGCGGCCCCACCCCATGCGGCGACTGGCCGAGCGCGCGCAGGCGTGCATCCAGGCGGTCGAAAATTCGCTCTGAATTAAGCATGCGTTCTGCGTACGCGCGCCCTGCCGCACCCAACCGCTGGCGTTGACCCGGGTCGGCCGCGAGTGAGGCGATCGCGTGTGCAAAACCTTCCGCCACCTCGGGTTCGGTGACGATGCCGCAGCCGACCACGATCGACGCGATCTCGGTGCCCGGTATGGCAGCGGCGATGACCGGCCGCCCGCTGGCCAACATGCCGCACAGCTTCGACGGCATCACCAAATCGGCCGCACCTTTGAGTTGCGGCAGCAGGTGGATGTCGGCCATGTTGAGCAGCGCGCGCAACTTGGCCGCGGGCTGCAAGTCCATGAAGCGAATGTTGCCGAGGCCGGCGGCTGTGGCTTCCAGCGCCGCACGCAATTCGCCGTTACCGCAAATCACCACCACCACGCGCGGGTCGTGGCGCAGCAAACGCGCCGCGTCGATCAACACATCGAGCCCCTGCTTGCGGTTGATGGTGCCGGAGAACAAGCACACGGTTTGCGACGCGCCGACACCGATCGACGCGCGCAGTGCGGCCGATGCGTCAGCCGTTGCACGTTCGGCGGCGCGCTCACACGCACCGGCACTCGGGTTCGCAGGTTCGGTGGTTCGCAAGTCGACCCAGTTCGGCAGCAATTCGGTGTGCTGCAGCGGCATGCCCTTGGCAGCCAGCAATCGCAGCATGCGGCTCGAAATGGTCGAGACCACGTCGAAGCGGCTCAATATCAAACGCTCAATGCGCTTCGCGCAACGGCGCAGCAGCGGTTGCTGCAACAGCCCCAATTCAAACGCAGCGTCGATCTCGAAATCTTGTACATGCAGCCACGCCTTGGCACCCGCCAAACGGGCAGCAAGCCATGCCGCCGGAGCGCAGAAAAAAGCCGGTGCCACCATGAAAACCACCCGCGGCTGCCAGCCCACCAGCTTCATCAACACCGGCAGGCTGCTGAACGCAAAGCTGGCGAGGTGCAGCAGGCGCGACAGGCCGTCGAGCCGTTTCGGGATCCAGATCGGGCAGCGATACACCGTCAGGCCCGGCTTCGGTTGCTCGACCCGATAAGCGCTGCCGGTGTGGCCGCTTTGCACCGCCCACATCGGGTAGTACGGCGGCGCGCAAACCACCGCCACCTCGTGACCGCGGGCAATCAAGCCGTCCGCCATCTCGCCAGAATATTTGCCGATGCCGGTCAATTCCGGCGCGAAATTCATGCTCACCAAAACGATTTTCATGGGCGCTGGGCTCTCTCGACAACGCGCAATGGTGCGGTGGCCGTGTGACGCGGCAACGTCGTCTCAACTAGTCCGAACGTACCGGTCGAGAGGGGGTGACAGCGCACCGCGACCGGCGCGGCGTGGCACGGCAGGCAGGCTCACTCGTGAAAGTCGAACGTCGGAAAACCGGCGGTCTTCAGCAGGCAATCGCGACGCGCCGAGTCGTAGTCGCTGAGCACCATCTCGCGCACCAGCGTGCGCAAGTCGGTGGTCGGCACCCATCCGAGTTTGCGTTTGGCCTTCGACGGGTCACCCAGCAAGGTGGCGACTTCGGTCGGCCGGTAATAGCGCGGGTCGACGCGTACGACCACGTCGCCGACTTTGCAGCTGGCGGTAAAGCCGGCGGGTGATTCGCGCACCCGGGCCACCGTGCCGATTTCTTCATTGGCGCTGCCGGTAAATGCCAACGTGATGCCGAGTTCGGCCGCCGCGTATTCAACGAACTGGCGCACGCTGTGCTGCACGCCGGTCGCGATAACGAAGTCTTCGGCCACGTCTTGCTGCAGCATGCGCCACTGCATTTCGACAAAGTCTTTCGCGTGGCCCCAGTCGCGCAGTGCGTCCATGTTGCCCAGGTGCAAACAGTCTTGCAGGCCGAGCGCGATGCGCGCTACCGCACGGGTGATCTTGCGGGTAACGAATGTTTCGCCTCGCAATGGGCTTTCGTGATTGAAAAGCACACCGTTGCATGCGTACATGCCATACGCCTCGCGGTAGTTCACGGTGATCCAGTACGCATACAGCTTGGCCACCGCGTACGGGCTGCGCGGATAAAACGGCGTGGTTTCTTTTTGCGGCGTTTCTTGCACCAGCCCGTACAACTCACTGGTGCTGGCTTGATAGAAGCGGGTGGTTTTGTCTAAGCCCAACAAGCGCAGCGCTTCCAGAATGCGCAGCGTGCCGATGCCGTCGGCATCCGCGGTGTACTCCGGCATTTCAAACGAGACGCCGACGTGGCTCATCGCGGCGAGGTTGTAGATCTCGTCGGGTTGCACCTTTTGAATGATGCGGGTCAGGTTGGTGCTGTCGGTGAGGTCGCCGTAGTGCAACGTGAACTGCCTGCCGGCCTCGTGTGGGTCTTGGTACAGGTGGTCGATGCGACCGGTGTTGAACATCGATGAACGGCGCTTCAGGCCATGCACTTCATAGCCCTTGCCGATCAGCAACTCGCACAAGTAAGCGCCGTCCTGGCCGGTGACACCGGTGATCAGCGCGCGCTTCGGGCGGCTGCCACGCAACGCGTCGATTGCTATGTGGCCAACGACTTCACACAGCGAAGGCGTTTGCACTGTGACTTGTTGCGCGTGCGCATTGGGGTGGTCTTTGTTCATGGCAACCGACGGTAGCCACGCTTGATGACAGTGGTGTGGCGGCTGCATGCAACTGTCACACGCCGCTGCTAGCGTCGACGGCATCAATCCACCGCGCAGGCAACCGCCTTGCACCGCATGTCGTATTGCCCACATCGATTGTTCCCGCTGATCAGCAGCTGCCGAATGGCGGGGATTTGTTTCTCGCATTGGCAGCGCATGCGCTGGCTTGCGCTGGCTTGCGCTGTGCCCGCCGACGGCACCGATTCGATACATCAATCCGGGCGAACGCAAGGCCCGACCAGCCGCTTGCTGGCGGCCGTCGGCACGGCAGCACCGCCCACCGACACAGCGCTGCGCTGACGAGGTGAGCGCACCACCGCACCGTTCGATCACGCTCCACTTCAGTCAACGAAAGACACCCATGCATTCGATATTTACAAAACGCACCCCGCGCGG
>JAYUGJ010000069.1:0-5633 GCA_043738425.1 Burkholderiales bacterium | reverse complement strand
CGGCCTGCCGGTGCTGGTGGCCGAAGACCCGCTGACCTGCGTGGTGCGCGGTTGCGGCATGGCGCTGGAGCGCATGGAGCGCCTGGGCTCGATCTTCACGTCAGAGTGATTGTTGGCCCCCACGTCGCTGCGCTCCTGCCCCCCACGGCGGCGCGGCCGACCTTGGGGCGGCCCAGCGGTCGGCCCGTTGGCCCCCACGTCGCTGCGCTCCTGCCCCCTGGGCTCGGCACGAGCCCCTTCGTGGCCCCTGGGGCGCGGCCGACCTTGGGGCGGCCCAGCGGTCGGCCCCTTGGGCCCTGACAACCTTCCGTTGCCTGACCCTGCAAAGGCAGTCGACCACTTGAGTCGTTTGCACGCTGGCATGGAGCCATCCGCGCGTTTTTTTACTTTTGGCTTGCGCTGATGGAACTCGGCACCATTGACCGGACGCCGCCGCCGTTTTTTCGCCAGGGCTTGTCGGCCACCACCAAGCTGACCTTGTGTTCGGCGCTCGCCGTTTTCTTGATGGTGGCCGACACCCGCTTTAATTTGACGATGCCGATGCGCGCCGTGGTGGCGACTGCGCTGCATCCGGTGCAACGCACGCTGCTCGCGCCGATCGACTGGTGGCTGCAGGGCCATGCCTATGCCGCCGGACTGCGAACCGCCATCAGTGCCGAATCGGCGGCGCGGCGGCAGTTGGCAGGCCAATCGGTGCAAACCGCGCGCGCCGATCAGTTGCTGGCAGAAAACCAGCGGCTGCGCTCACTGCTCGACCTGCGCGCTGGCCTGGTGGTGCGCTCACAAGCCGCCGAATTGTTGTACGAGGCGACCGATCCGTTTTCGCGCAAGGTGGTGATCGATCGCGGCACCGCGCACGGCATCGTGGCCGGCTCGCCGGTGGTCAGTGAAGCCGGTGTGCTGGGCCAGGTGACACGCGCCTACCCGCTGTCGTCGGAGGTCACCTTGTTGATCGACAAAGACGCCGCCGTACCGGTGCTCAACCTGCGCACCCGCGCGCGCAGCATTGCGTTTGGCGCGGCCGCAGGTGACGGCCTCGAGCTGCGCTTCGTGGTCGGCAACGCCGACGTGCAGGTCGGCGACATGCTGCAAACCTCCGGCGTAGACGGCGTGTATCCGCCGGGCTTGCCGGTGGCCCGGGTGCTGCTGGTCGACCGCAAAGCAGACTCGGGTTTCGCCAAAATTTTGCTCTCGCCTGCGGCCTCGCCGACCGGTGTGCGCCACGTGCTGGTGCTGGAACCCATCGGCTTGCAAATGCCGCCGCGCGCCGCGGTGTCCGGGCCCGATTTGACCTCGGAAGGCGCACGTGCCACTGCGGCTGCCGCCGCGTCTGCGGCGATCGCTGCAGCCTCGGCGGCTGCCGCATCCGCGCCCTCGGCCGCCGCCAGTGCGGTGTCCGGCGCGGCCGGTGCGGTGGCCGCGGCTGCATCGGCCGCCGCCACCGAGCCGCTCGGGGCATCGCGTGACACACCGCTCGGGCCGTCGGTCGGGCCGTCGTTCGCTGCACCATGAGCACGCGCCGCACGTCGAACCAGCTGCTGCTGCCGGTGAACCCGCTTTTTGTGTGGTTCACGCTGCTGTCGGCATTTGCGTTGAACCTGCTGCCGCTGGGTCGCCACCCGGCCGCGCCCGACTTGCTGGCGCTGGCGCTGGTGTTTTGGAACGTGCACCAAACCCGGCGCATCGGCGTCGGCGTCGCGTTCATGTTCGGTTTGATGATGGATGTACACCACGGCGCGATGCTCGGCCAGCACGCGCTGGCCTACACGCTGCTGGGCTTTGTGGCGACCAGCATTCACCGGCGGCTGTTGTGGTTCACCTTGCCGTCGCAGGCGCTGCAAATCTTGCCGCTTTTTTTGGCGGCGCACGTCGTGTCGTTCGTGGTGCGCATGTTGGCCGGTGGCATGTTGCCGGGCTGGCAGGCGCTGTTGGCACCGGTGTTCGAGTCACTGCTGTGGCCGCTGGCGACGTGGTTGTTGTTGGCACCCCAGCGCCGTGCGCCGGACCGCGACCAGAATCGGCCGCTTTGATGGATTTCAGCGATACCCCACCGACACCTCAGCAAGGTTCACGTGAGGTTCAAGTGATGCGAGACGCCGCGCAGTGCCATGACCGAATTCAAAAACGTTGAGCAGGAGTTGAGCGGCTTTCGCACGCGGCTGTTGGCGGCGGCGGCGTTTGTGCTTTTGTGTTTTGGTCTGCTCGGTATGCGGCTGGTGCATTTGCAGATCAATCGGCATGCCGAGCTGAGTGTGCAGGCGGAGAACAACCGTATTTCGGTGCTGCCGATCGTGCCGAATCGCGGCCTCATCGTCGACCGCAACGGGGTGGTACTGGCCGATAACTACTCGGCTTACACGCTGGAAATCATGCCTGCGCGCACGACCGATCTGAGTGGCACGATCGACCGCTTGTCGAAAGTGGTCGACATTTCGAACCGCGACCGCAAGCGGTTTCAGCGGTTGTGGGAGGAAAGCAAAAACTCCGAATCGCTGCCGATACGCACCAAACTGAGCGACGAAGAAGTGGCGCGCTTCACCGTGCAGCGCTACCGGTTTCCCGGTGTCGATGTGAAGGCGCGGTTGTTTCGCAACTACCCGCAGGGCGAGGTGGGCAGCCATTTGATCGGCTACATCGGGCGCATCAACACCACCGAAAAAGAAGTCATCGACGACTCGGAGGACGCGCCGAATTACCGCGGCACCGAATACATCGGCAAGCTCGGCGTGGAGCAACGCTACGAAGCCGACCTGCACGGCATCACCGGTTTCGAGGAGGTTGAAACCGGTGCCAACGGCCGCGCGGTGCGCCGGCTGCGCAATCACAGCGCCACGCCGGGCAACAAGCTGGTGTTGAGCATCGACATTCGGCTGCAAGCGATGGTCGAGCAACTGTTCGGCGACCGCCGCGGCGCGTTGGTGGCCATCGACCCGCGCAATGGCGAGGTGCTGGCGTTCGTCAGCAAACCCACCTTCGATCCGAACCTGTTTGTCGACGGCATCGACAGCGAATCGTGGCGCGAATTGAACGAGTCGCTCGACAAGCCGCTGCTGAACCGCGCGCTGCGCGGCACCTACCCGCCGGGCTCGACCTACAAGCCCTTCATGGCGATGGCCGCGCTGACCACCAATACCCGCGCGCCGAGCACCGTGATCTACGACGGTGGCACCTACCGCTTCGGCAACCACACCTTTCGCAGCCACGGCGACGGCGGCCTGGGCGCGGTCGACATGGTGCGCAGCATCGTCAAATCAAGCAACGTGTACTACTACTCGCTGGCCAATGAGTTGGGCGTGGACGTGATCCACGACCAACTCGACCCGTTCGGCTTCGGCCGCAAAACCGGCATCGACATCCTGGGTGAAGTCACCGGCCTGCTGCCGTCGACCGCCTGGAAGCAGCGCGCCTACAAGCAGCCCGAATTGAAGAAGTGGTACGCCGGCGAAACCATCTCGCTCGGCATCGGCCAGGGCTACAACAATTTCACGATGCTGCAACTGGCCACCGCCACCGCCACCCTGGCATCGGGCGGCCTGCGGTTTCAGCCGCGGCTGGTGCGCGAAGTCGAAGACGTGGTGACGCGCGAGACCCGCATCATTGGCCACGAAGCGCTGACGCCACTGTCGCTGCAGGCCGAGCACACCGCGCTGATCCGCAGCGCCATGTACGGCGTGACACAGGAAGGCACCTCGACGCGGGTGTTCGTCGGCGCACCGTACGCAAGCGGCGGCAAAACCGGCACGGCGCAGGCGGTGGGCATCAAAAAGAACACCAAGTACGACGCGTCGAAACTCGAAGAACACCAGCGCGACCACTCGTTGTACATCGCGTTTGCACCGCTCGATGTGCCGACCATCGCGTTGGCGGTGGTGGTCGAAAACGCCGGCTTCGGCTCGACCGCCGCCGCACCGATCGCCCGCCGCGTGTTCGACTTCTGGCTCGCCAACCGCTACCCCAGCACCGAAGACGTGGCGTTGACGCAGGAAGGCAAAAGCAGCGCACCGACCGGCGCGCCGCGGCTGGCCAGCAGCATGCCGTTACCGAGCGCAGCGCAGCCGTCATCCGCATCGCCGGGCGTGACCACCGCGCTGGGCGCAACGGTTTTATCCACCGCCGCGGCTGCGGCCAGCGCACCCGCATTGCCTGCGGCGCCCACGGCGGTCCCCACCGCGCCCGGCTTTATTCCGAACGCTGCGGCAGCCGACCGACCGGACCCGCGCGGCCGCCCACCATGACACCGAATTTCGACCCACCGTCGTTGCGCGACTGGGTCGCGCCGCTGTTCCGTGGCTTCGACACGCTGCTGTTGCTGGCGGTGTTGCTGTTGGCAGCGATCGGCTTGGTGACGATGTACTCGGCTGGCTTCGACCACGGCAGCCGCTTTGTCGACCACGCACGCAACATGGTGCTGGCCGCCGGCATTTTGTTCGTGGTGGCGCAGGTGCCGCCGCAACGGCTGATGGCGTGCGCCGTGCCGCTGTATTCGATCGGCGTGGCGCTGCTGATAGCGACCATGGTGTTCGGCGTCACCAAAAAAGGTGCGACCCGCTGGCTCAATGTGGGCGTGGTGATCCAGCCGAGCGAAATCATGAAGATCGCGATGCCGCTGATGCTGGCGTGGTGGTTTCAGCGGCGCGAAGGCGAGCCCCGCGCAAGCGACTTCGTGGTCGGGTTGGCGCTGCTGGTGCTGCCGGTGGCGTTGATCGTCAAGCAACCCGATTTGGGCACCGCCATCTTGGTGTTGGCGTCCGGCTTGTTCGTCATCTTTTTCGCTGGCTTGTCGTGGAAATTGATCGTGCCGGTGATGTTGCTCGGCGCGATGGCGATCAGCGCGCTGGTCTGGTCGGGCGACGCGATTTGCGAGCCCGCGGTGAAGTGGCCGATGCTGCGCGACTACCAAAAAAACCGCGTCTGCACGCTGCTCGACCCGACCACCGACCCGCTCGGCAAAGGCTTCCACATCATCCAGGGAATGATCGCCATCGGCTCTGGCGGCATCGACGGCAAAGGCTTCATGAAGGGCACACAAACGCACCTCGAATTCATTCCCGAGCGCACCACTGACTTCATCTTCGCGGCCTATTCGGAAGAGTTCGGCCTGCTCGGCTGTGTCACGCTGGTGCTCGGTTTTGTGTTCCTGATCGGCCGCGGCCTGGTCATTGCCGCCGATGCGCCGAACGTATTTACGCGGCTGCTGGCCGGGGCCATCACGCTGAGCTTTTTTACCTATGCGTTCGTCAACATGGGCATGGTCAGCGGCATCCTCCCGGTGGTCGGCGTGCCGCTGCCATTTGTCAGCTATGGCGGCACTGCGATGGTGTCGCTTGGCTTGGGCCTGGGCATTTTGATGTCCATTTCCAGGAGCCGCCGGTTGATGCAGAGTTGAAGCAGTCCGTGAACATCGGCTTCATCGGCATCGGCAACATGGGGTCGGGCATGGCCGCGCGGCTGCTGGGCCTGGGCTGGGCGGTGGCGCTGCACGACATCGACGCGCGGCGTGTCCAGCAGGCCCACGTACTGGGAGCGCGTGTCCATGCGGCGCCACCCGAGTTGGCGCTTGCATGCGATTGTGGGGTGGTCCGCGTCGTCGATGCGCAGCAGACCGACAGCATCCTGCTCGGGCCGAATGGCGC
>JAYUGJ010000068.1:0-31867 GCA_043738425.1 Burkholderiales bacterium | reverse complement strand
CCTGCCGTGGGTGCATCCGCCCGACCCGACGCAGACTTTTGCGCCGCTGCCCGCCTACGCCGGCCTGCGCTATACGATGACCCCGATGGCAGCCAGTGTGGCAGCCAGTGTGCCCAGCGCCGCGCCGTCCGAGGCTCGCGTTCCGGCCCATCTCGAATCTGCCGACTGGGTCGCGCGCACCGCCATCAGCGCCGAGCCGCGCGGCGGCAGGCTGTACATCTTCATGCCGCCCGCGTCCGCGCTGGAGGACTACCTGGAAATCGTTGCAGCCGTTGAAGACACCGCCGCCGAGATGAATCTGCCCGTCGTCCTGGAAGGCTACGAGCCGCCCAAAGACCCGCGCCTGGCGCTGTTGCGCGTCACGCCCGATCCCGGCGTGATCGAAGTCAACATCCACCCGGCGCACAGTTGGAAAGACCTGGTCGAGCAGACCACCTACCTGTACCAAAGCGCGTTCGAGACCCGGCTGTCGACCGAAAAATTCATGCTCGACGGGCGCCACACCGGCACCGGCGGCGGCAACCACTTCGTGCTCGGCGGTGCCACGGTGACCGACTCGCCTTTCTTGCGCCGGCCCGACCTGCTGGCCAGCATGGTCGCCTACTGGCACAACCACCCGGCGCTGAGCTATTTGTTCTCGGGCCTGTTCGTCGGCCCCACCAGCCAGGCACCGCGTGTGGACGAGGCGCGCAACGACTCGGTGTACGAGATCGAAATCGCCTTCGCCGAACTGCAACGCGTCACCGCGCAAGAGGCCGGCCACTGTCCGCCGTGGTTGATCGACCGGCTGCTGCGCAACCTGCTGATCGACGTGTCGGGCAACACCCACCGCGCCGAGTTTTGTATCGACAAGTTGTACTCGCCCGATGGCCCGACCGGCCGCCTCGGCCTGCTGGAAATGCGCGCCTTCGAGATGCCGCCGCACGCCCGCATGAGCCTGACCCAGCAGCTGTTGATGCGCGCCCTGGTGTCGCGTTTCTGGAAGCAACCGTACCGCCCGGCGCGGCTGCAAAACTGGGGTTGCGAGTTGCACGACCGTTTCATGCTGCCGCATTTCATTTGGCAAGACCTGTGTGACGTGGTGGACGAGCTCAACGCCTGCGGTTACCCGGTGAAGGCCGAGTGGTTTGCGTCGCACTTGAATTTCAGGTTCCCGCGGCTCGGCGATTTTTCGTCGATGGGTGCGCAAGTCGAGCTGCGCATGGCACTGGAGCCATGGCACGTGATGGGCGAAGAAGGTGCGGCAGGCGGCACCGCGCGCTATGTCGATTCGTCGGTCGAGCGGGTGCAGGTCAAAGCCTGTGGCCTGGTCGGCGGTCGCCATGTGTTGACCTGCAACGGCCGCGCAGTGCCGTTGCAGCCGACCGGCAACGTCGGTGAGCTGGTCGCTGCGGTGCGCTACAAAGCCTGGAATCCACCGTCGGCGCTGCACCCGACGATCGGCGTGCAAGCACCGTTGACGTTCGACTTGGTCGACACCTGGATGCAGCGTTCGATGGGCGGCTGCCAGTACCACGTGGCACATCCGGGCGGCCTCAGCCCCGACACGTTTCCCGTCAATGCGTTCGAAGCCGAGGCGCGGCGGTTGAACCGTTTCGTGTGCCACGGCCACACGCCGGGGGCGATGAAGGTGCCCGCTGAAGCGCGCAATCCGAGCTTCCCGTTCACGCTCGATTTGCGGCGCGCGGTGGCGGTCGATTGACGGCGCGAACTGGTTCGGCGTTACCTCACCGCGTGCGACCGGGCCGCGCCTGAATTGGTGCGGCCGCGTGGCACCCGTTTGTCGTGACCGCAGCCGACAATCAGCTGCATGAAAAATTGCCACTGCCGCCCGTGACGAACCGTTTGCTTGCGGGTTATGCGCCGGTCGACGGGCGCTACGACGAGCTGCTGGCCGAGCCGGGCGTGCCGCGCGCGCACTGGCGTGCGTTCGTGCAGTCGCTGGCCGCGCGCGAGGGTGCGGAGATCAGCGAAACGCTGTCGCTGATGGAGCGCGAGATCCGCGAAAACGGCATCACCTACAACGTCTATGCCGACCCACTGGGTGCCGACCGGCCCTGGGAAGTCGACCCGCTGCCGCTGTTGTTGTCGGCTGCCGAGTGGGACGACATTGCGGCCGGCGTGGCGCAGCGCGCCGACCTGTTGAACCGCGTGCTGGCTGATGTGTACGGCGCGCAAACGCTGCTGCGGTCCGGCGCAATTCCGAGTGCCATCGTCTTCGGCCACAGCGGTTATTTGCACCAGGTGCAAGGCATCCGCCCGCCCGGCGGCGTGCACCTGTTCAGTTATGCAGCCGACCTGGCGCGGTCGGCCGATGGACATTGGTGGGTGGTCAACGACCGCACGCAAGCACCGTCGGGCGCGGGCTACGCGTTGGAAAACCGGCTCGTGGTGTCGCGCGTGTTTCCGCAAATGTTTCGCGAACTGCAGGTGCAGCATCTGGCGTCGTTTTTCGATGCGCTGCGCGAGTCGCTGTGGCGTTGGTCACCGCGCGGCACCTTGGCGGGGGGCAACGAACGCGGCCATCCGCTGATCGTGCTGCTCACGCCGGGCCCGTTCAACGAAACCTACTTCGAACATGCGCTGCTGGCGCGTTACCTAGGCTTTCCGCTGGTCGAGGGCAGCGATTTGACGGTGCGCGATGGCTGCGTCTGGATGAAAACCATCGACGGATTGAAGCGTGTGCACGCGGTGCTGCGCCGCCAGGACGACGACTACTGCGACCCGCTCGAGCTGCGCTCCGATTCGGCATTGGGTGTGCCGGGGCTGACCGATTGCGCGCGCCGTGGCACCGTGCTGCTGGCCAATGCGCTCGGCTCGGGCGTGTTGGAGTCGAGTGCGCTGCTGGCATACCTGCCGCAGCTCAGTGAGCAACTGCTCGGCGAGCGGCTGCGCATGCCGTCGGTAGCCACCTGGTGGTTGGGTGAGCCTGCTGCACTCGACGACGCCTGGCGTCGGCTCGACAAGTTGATCATCAAACCGCTCGAACGCTCGGTGCACGAACCGGCGGTGTTCGGTGCCGATTTGTCGGCCGCGCAACGCGACGCGTTGCGCGCGCGGGTGGCTGCCCGGCCGCATCGTTATGTGGCGCAGGAGTGGGTGCATGTGTCGCAGGCACCAGTGCTGAACGCGTCGTCTGTCGGTGCGGCCTCGCCGCTGGGCGCGCGCACCGTCGGTTTGCGTGTGTTTGCGGTGGCCACGCCGAACGGCTACCACGTGATGCCGGGCGGTTTGACGCGGGTCGCCGCAGCGGGCCGTCGCACCGACGGCATCGGCATGCAACGCGGTGGCCGCTCGAAGGACACCTGGGTGCTATCGAACACGCCGGTCAACGCCGCGTTCTCGTTGCTCAGCCGCACCGTCACCGCGGACGATCTGGTGGCCTCGCATGCCAGCCTGCCGTCGCGCGCGGCTGAAAATTTGTACTGGTTCGGCCGCTACGGTGAACGCTGTGAAGCCTCGGCGCGCCTGTTGCGGGTGGCGATCACCGATGTGCTGACGAACGTCAACCCGGCGGTCCACCCCGCGGCCCGTGCAGCAAAAAACGCCGCAATCGATTTGGTGCCAGCACCGGCACCGGCACTAGCGGCAACGGCAACGGCAACGGCAGCAGCAGCAACGGCAGCCGCAGCAGCCGGCGCGCGGCAGCCTGCAGTGGAGTTGGCGCGGCGCTTCGGGCTGATCGACACCACCGAGCAAACCACCGAGCACACCAGCGCCGAGCTGCTGCGCGCTGCCGTCGGTATCGACAGCGGCCTGAACCTGCGCCTCAAGCAGCTGCTGACCGTGGCCTTTACCCTGCGCGAGCGCATGTCCACCGACCACTGGCGCAGCTTGAATCAGCTGATCGCCGACCCGGTGTTCCAGCGCCCGATGGCCTCGCCCGAAGTTGGTTTGCCACTCGCCGCCGCGTGGCTGGACCGCGCGGTCACGTCGATGATGACGTTGTCCGGCTTTGTGCTGGACGGCATGACGCGTGGCGTCGGCTGGCGGTTTTTATCGATCGGCCGGCGGGTCGAACGGCTCGCCACGTTGTGCACCGTGCTGCAAGTCGCCACTGCCGCAGGCCGCAGTGATCGGCAAAGCGGTGGGCTCGAGTGGCTGCTCGATTACGCCGACTTGACCGTCACCTACCGCTCGCGTTATCTTGTCGGTGCCGAGTGGCTGCCGGTGCTCGATTTGCTGTTGTGCGACGTGGTCAACCCGCGGTCTGTCGCATTTCAGGTGCAAGGCCTGGCCGACTACGTGGCCAAGCTCGAGGCGAGCCACGGCCGCTTTGGCAGCGATGTGTTGGCACCGGCGCATGCGGCATTGCGCAATTTGTCGCCGGTTGATTTGCACCCTGAAAGCGCGGCGCTGGCCGAGGTGCTGGCCGGCCTGCAGCGCGCGGCCAACGCGATCTCCGACGAATTGACGCTGAAGTTTTTTTCGCATGCTGCGTCACGCAGTGTGTTGTCGCTGGTGGCCTGATCGGATGTCGCAGCAACAGCAGCAACAACCACAGCAGCAACCGCTGCCGCCCGAGGCGTCGCCAGTGGTGTCGCAAGAGATGTCGCCAAAGATGTCGCAAGACATGTCGCCACAGATGTCCGCAGGGCAGACGCCAGGTCACACACCAGGTCACGCACCAGCGCGGCCAGCCGAGCCATCGCGGTCGGCACTGCTGCCGTGTGCGGTGGACCGCTACAGCGTCGAGCATGAAACCCGCTACGCGTACACCGCGCCGGTGTCGCAGTCGTGGCAGCTGGCGCGTCTGACGCCGCGCAACCTGCCGTGGCAGCGCGTGCTGTCGCACGGCGTGCAAATCGATCCGCCGCCCGATGAGCGAATGGACACCACCGACAGTTTCGGCAATGCGGTGACGCACTTCGGTTTGCACGGCGCGCACCGCCAGTTGCGCGTGCGCATGCAGTGCCAGGTCGAGGTGGGCGATCGCCCGGCGTTGGGTTCGGCTTCGGCTTCGGCTTCGGTTGCGGGCATGGGCATGGGCATGGGCATGGGCGGGCTTCCCAGCGTCGATGCGGTGCGCGAATCCATCCGCCGAGGTGCCGGCTTTCCAATAGACCTGACCCCGGCGCAAATGACCGAGCCGACCGCGCTGCTGCCGTGGTCTGCAGCGGCCTTTGAATACGCCGAGGCGTCGTTGCAGCCTGACCGACCCTGGTGCGAGGCGGTCGACGACCTGATGCGGCGCATTCATGCCGATTTCGAATTCGATGCCCATGCCACCACCGTCAGCACATCGGTCGACGAGGTGCTGCAGCACCGCCGCGGCGTGTGCCAAGACTTCGCCCACCTGATGCTGGCGTGCCTGCGTGGTCATGGGCTGGCGGCGCGCTATGTGTCGGGCTACTTGCTCACTGAACCAGCGCCCGGCATGCCGCGGTTGTTGGGTGTCGACGCGTCGCATGCGTGGGTTGCCGTATTCCTGCCGGGTCACGGTTGGGTCGAATACGACCCGACCAACTGCCAACTCGCCGACCGCCGCCACATCACCTTGGCGTGGGGTGCCGACTTTGCCGATGTGGTGCCGTTGCGCGGTGTCATTTTGGGCGGCGGTGCTATGCAGCAGATGGACGTGACGGTCAGTGTGATTCCGCACGGCTGACGCCCCATCGATTTCGCGCGCCCCATCCACGTCGCCTTTCAAAGGTAGGCTGTCGGCCGACGCGAGCCAAAGACGTTGCGCCCGACAAAACCGTTTCACCATCCCCTGCTGCAGCGCCAGTTACCGCACCGCACCGCGCAGCGCCAGTTCGTGTGCTGTAACTGTTTCACTTTGAAGAACCGGCCCACCGCGGTCAGAACGCCACCATGAACGAGAACCCCGGATCTGACGCAGCCGCTTTGCCTTTGCCACCGGTTGCACCTGCGGGCGGCCGATGGGCGGCCGGTCTGGCGCTGCTGGGACTGGTGACGCGCGTGTGGGCGGCGCTGTTCGGTGTGTGGAATGCGCCGCCGTGGCTGCGCTGGCTGGGCCGGTGGCTGGCCCGCGGTGCCGCAGCGATGCGTGCACGCCCGCGGGCCACCGCGGTGGCGGTGCTGGCGCTGGCCTTGCTCGGTGTCGGCGGCTACTACGGCCAGGCCTGGTGGAAAGCACGGCCCAAGCCGATCGAGGTCAGCTTCAAAGTCACCGACCCGGCGCTGACCGATTTCGCCAGCGCGGCCACCGCGGGTACCACTGCGCCTGTCGCGGCTACGCCGAATGCAGCGTCGGTGGAGTTTTCAGCATCGGTGGCACCGTTGGCGTTGGTTGGCAAAGACGTCACCAGCGGTATCACCGTGACGCCAGCGGTGGCTGGTGTGTGGCGCTGGGCTACCGACAAGCAACTCGTCTTCACGCCGCAATCGGAGTGGCCGGTCGGCGCTGAATTCACCGTGCAGCTCGATGCGCGTGCACTGGCACCGCAACGGGTGTTGAGCGCCTATGAATTCAAGTTCGCCAGCGCCAAGTTCACCGCATCGGTGGTCAAGGCCGAGTTCTATCAAGACCCGATCGACCCGGCGATCAAAAAAGTCGTCACCGAGCTGGCATTCAGCCACCCGGTCAACCCGGCCGAGTTGGAAAAACGTATCGAGCTGCGTCTGGCCGGTCAGGCCGAAGGGGTGTTGGGCGTGGGCCGCGAAACCACGCCGTACACCGTTGGCTACGACAAGCTGAAGCTGCATGCCTATGTGCATTCGGCCGTGCTGCCGATACCGAAGGAGTCGACCACGCTGGCCATCGCGGTCGACAAAGGGGTGCGGGCGGCAGCCGGTGGTGTGCCCAGCGCCGACGCGCTGGCGCAGTCGGTCGAGGTGCCAGGTCTATACAGCCTGGGTCTCGACAGCGTGGCGGTCACGGTGGTCACCAATGAACGCTTCGAGCCCGAGCAGGTGCTCATCGTCAACACCTCGCAGCTGGTGCATGAGCGGGTGCTGTCGGCCAACATCAAAGCCTGGGTGCTGCCGTTGCAAAACCCCGATGTGAAAAAAGAAAACCAGACCGACGCGCTCTACGCCTGGTCGGACACCAGCGAAGTCAGTGTGGCGGTGCTCAAAGCGGCGACCCAGCTCGAGCTGGCACCGATCGCCGCCGAGCTTGAACACACGCAGGTGCACTCGTTCAAATTTCGCGCCGATGTGGGCCGCGCGGTGTATCTGCAGGTCGATGCCAAAACCAAAAGCTTTGCCGGCTACCTGATGCGTGAGCGCGGCCAGCTGTTGACCGCCGTGCCGCCGTATCCGAGTGAGCTGCGCATCTTGAGCCAGGGCGCGCTGTTGCCGATGGCTGGCGACAAGAAAGTGGCGGTGCTGGTGCGTGATTTGCCGGGCTTGCGCATCGAGTTGGCACGGGTGCAGCCGTCGCAATTGCAGCACCTGGTGTCGCAATCGCAGGGCAATTTCAGCAACCCGGCGTTCATCAACCGCTTCGGTCCCGACAACCTGTCCGACCGCTTCGAGCGCAAGCTGGCGCTGCCGAATCTGCCGCACGGCAAGCCGCACTACGAGGCGATCGATTTGGCCGAGTACCTGCAAAAAGACAGCGCGCAAAGCAGCCTGTCGGGCAGCCCCCACGCCAAAGACAGCGAACCGAAGCGCGGCTTGTTTTTACTCAAAGTGCAGGGCTACGACCCGGCCACCGATCCTGACAACGCCACACCAGCGGTGCCCGATGCGAATGAGCCCGGGGTGGGCTCGGGTGCGTCGGCCGATGGCAGCGAGCCCAACCCGACCGAAGAGGGCGGCGATGCGGGCGAGGTCAGTGGCCCTGAGGATGGCGAGGGCGGCGACGGCAGCGACCCGAAGCGGCATGTCGAGCGCCGTTTGATATTGGTCACCGACCTCGGTTTGTTGGTCAAACAATCGGCCGATGGCTCGCGTGATGTGTACGTGCAGTCGATCGCCAACGGTGAGCCGGTGTCGGGTGTCGCGGTCGAGGTGATCGCTAAAAACGGCAACGCGTTGTTCAGCCAAACCACCGATGCGGCGGGCCGTGCGCACTTCGACAAACTCGACGGCATGGTGCGTGAACGCGCGCCGTTGCTGGTGGTGGCGAAGAAAGCCGGCGACATGAGCTTCATGCCGCTCAACCGCAGCGACCGCCAGCTCGACTACTCGCGCTTCGATGTCGGCGGCATGCAAAACCCGCGTTCGGTCGATCAGCTGAGTGCGTATGTGTTTTCTGACCGCGGCATGTACCGGCCGGGCGAGACGATGCACATCGGCATCATCGTGAAAGCCGCCGACTGGGCCAAGTCGTTGCTCGGCGTGCCACTCGAAGCCGAAGTGCTGGATGCGCGTGGCCTGGTGGTGAAAAAAGAATTGGTCCGCCTGGCCGCCGGTGGTTTTGTCGAAGTCCGCCACACGACGCAGGCCACCTCGCCGACCGGCAACTACAGCATCAACCTGAACCTGTTGAAAGACGGCAATGTGCTGCGCCAGCTCGGCAGCACCACGGTGAAAGTGCAAGAGTTTTTGCCCGACCGCATGAAAGTCAGCGCGCAACTGCTGGGCGCGGGTGGCGCGGCCGCCGCGGCACTCAGCGAGGGCTGGGTGAGCCCGAAAGAACTCAAAGCGCGCATCAACGCGCAAAACCTGTTCGGCACGCCGGCCGAGAACCGCAAGGTCGAGTTGTCGATGTCGCTGAGCCCCGGCTACCCGGCGTTTCGGGCCTTTGCCGATTACAGCTTTTACGACCCGCAGCGCACCAGGCAAAGTTTTTCAGACACGCTGCCCGAGGCAAAAACCGACCTCAAAGGCGATGCAGAAATCGACCTGAATTTGTCGCGTTACGCGCGCGCAACCTACCGGCTGAGCTTGCTGGGCAAAGTGTTCGAGCCCGAAGGCGGGCGCAGCGTGGCGGCCGAGGCCAGCGTGTTGGTGTCCGAGCTGCCGTTTTTGATCGGCGTGAAAAACGACGGTGACCTCGGCTTCGTGTCGCGCGGGTCGAAGCGCATCAGCACGCTGATCGGCATCGACCCGCAAGCCAAACCGGTGGCGATCAGTGGCCTGACGCTGCAGCTGGTCGAACGCAAGATGGTGTCGGTGTTGATGCGCCAGGCGAACGACACCTACCGCTATGAGTCGCGAAAAAAAGAATCGCTGCTGAGCGAGCGGCCATTGGCCATCGCAGCGGCCGGCGTCGGCTTGCCGCTGGAAACCCAGGCCGCAGGCAACTTCAGCTACCTGGTGCGCGACGCGGCAGGTATCGAACTGAACCGCATCGACTACAGCGTGGCAGGCGCGGGCAATGTGACGCGGTCACTTGAACGCAACGCGGAGTTGCAGCTCACGCTGAACAAAAAAGACTACGTGCCGGGCGATGAGATCGAGGTCAGCATCCGTGCGCCGTATGTGGGCGCGGGCTTGATCACGATCGAGCGCGAACGGGTGATCGCGCAGACCTGGTTCAAAACCACCACCACCGCATCGGTACAAAAAATCAAGCTGCCGAAAGACTTTGAAGGCAACGGCTATGTGAACGTGCAGTTCATACGCGACGCGGCGTCGGAGGAAATCTTCATGAGCCCGCTCAGCTTCGGCGTGGTGCCGTTTGCCACCAGCCTGGCGCAACGCACCAACCCGATCACGCTGAAGGTGCCAGAGCTCACCAAGCCGGGCCAGGTGATGAAGATCCAGCTCGCCGCCGATCGGCCGACCCGCGCGGTGGTGTTTGCAATCGACGAAGGCATCCTGCAGGTGGCGCGCTACACCGCGGCCGACCCGCTGGGCCACTTTTTCCAGAAGCGTGCGTTGGAAGTGCGCAGCTCGCAAATACTCGATTTGATCTTGCCGGAATTCAAGCGGCTGATGGCGCAGTCGGCACCGGGGGGCGACGAAGCCGGCGCCAACGCGCGCTTGCTCAATCCGTTCAAGCGCAAAGGCGAAGCGCCAGCGGTGTATTGGTCGGGCATCGTTGATGTGAACGGGAAAACCGACCTCAGCTACGCGGTGCCCGACCATTTCAACGGCACGCTGCGGGTGATGGCGGTGGCGGTGAGCGACGCGGCAGTCGGCGTAGCGCAAGCACCGGCGCTGGTGCGCGGCGACTTCGTGATTTCGCCCAACCTGCCGTTGATGGTGGCACCGGGCGATGTGTTCACCGTGTCGGTGGGCGTGGCCAACAACATCATCGGCAGCGCCATCGATGCGCCGGTGCAGTTGATGCTGAAGGCCAACCCGAATTTCGAGGTGGTCGGTGCGGCCACGCAAACGCTGAAGATCAGCCCGATGCGGGAGGCGGTGGCCAGCTTCCAAATCAAGGCGAAAGACGCGGCCAGCGCGGCGCTCGGTTCGGCCACGCTCGAGTTCGTGTCGAGCCTGGGCAGCAAAGTGGCCAGCCGCAAACTCGATGTGAGCCTGCGGCCGGCCACACCGCTGGCCACCACCTTGTCGCTGGGCAGCTTCACCGGGTCGAAGGAGGTGGCGACGCCGCGCGATTTGGTGGCGGAATTTCGCAAACAAGAGGTCGCGATTTCGGTGCTGCCGCTGGCACTGGCACCCGGCTTGATGCGCTACCTCGACAACTTCGAGCATGCCTGCACCGAGCAGCTGATCAGCCGCACGCTGCCGGCACTGGCGTTGTCGCGGCGGCCCGAATTTGCGGTCGGGTTTGCCGGCGACGGGGCGTCGGCCAGCGGCTCGAAAGATGCCGCCAAAACCTTCGACACGACGCTGCGGATTTTGCGCACACGGCAAAACGCCGAGGGCGGTTTCGGCCTGTGGACGGCGTCGGCAAAAGCCGATGAATTTGCGTCGATCTACGCGGTGCACCTGTTGCTGGAAGCGCGTGACGGCACGGCGGCAAACCCCGGCACGCAGCCATTCAGCGTGCCGACAGATTTGCTGCAAAAAGGCATCGAGTACCTGCAGCAACTGGCCGCCAGCAATCCGGCCGATTTGTATGCAGCGCGCAACCGCGCGTACGCCATTTACCTGCTCACGCGCAACGGCGCAGTCACCACGCCGCTGCTGGCGGGCTTGCGCGACACGCTGGATGCGAAGTACGCCACCGTCTGGAAGCTCGATGCCACCGCATCGTTCATGGCGGCCAGCTACCAGTTGTTGCGCCAGGAAAAAGCGGCAGCGGAATTGGTGGTGCCGATGGTCAAGCAACTCGAAGCGGGCGGCCCGGCGATGCGCTACGCGGCGTACTACGACGCGACCATTCGCGATGCGCAGCTGCTGTATTTGCTGGCGCGGCATTTTCCGGCGCGCATGAAAGCGCTGAATCCGCAAACCTTCTCGCGCTTCGTGGCACCGCTGGCCAACGGTCGCTACAACACGCTGTCGTCGGCATGGGCGGTTTTGGCGATTGACGCCATGGCCACCAGCGTGGGCAGTGAAGGCCTGGGCAAGCTGTCGGTCATGCAAGTCGATGCGAAAGGTGCGGCCAGCGCGTTGAAGTTGCCCGCCAACCTGCTGCCGCGTGCTGCCTTCGACGCCGGTACGGTGCAGCTGAAGTTGGCTAACGACAGCCCATTGAACACCTGGTACGCGGTCACGCAAAGCGGCTTCGACCGCACGCCGCCGACGACCGAATTGAAGTCCGGCCTGGAGGTGGTGCGCGAGTACGTGGGCGCGGATGGCAAGCCGATCGGCACCGTCAAGATCGGCGACGAGGTCACGGTGCGCTTGAGCCTGCGTGGCATGGCGGCGGTGGGCGCAGGTGGTGGCATCAGTGGTGGCGCAGGCGGCAACCTGAACCCGGCTAGCGGCGATGCATACGTTGGCAGCGTGGCGTTGACCGACTTGCTACCGGGCGGCTTTGAAGTGGTGCAGCAGCGCGACGCGAACGGCGTGGTCAGCACCGTCAGCGCAGCGGGCAGCGTGGGCCCGGCAGGCCTGGAATTCGCCGACGTGCGCGAAGACCGCGTCGTCGTCTACGCCAGCGCCAACGACGCAGTGCAAACCTACAGCTACCGCCTGCGCGCGACCAACCTGGGCGAGTTCACCGTGCCACCCGCGTGGGCGCAAGGCATGTACGAGCGCGAGCGCCAAGCCAGGTCGCGCGCGGGCAGGGTGGTGGTGGTGGCGAAATGACGCGCTCGGCGCTTTGAGTCTGCACATGCAGACAGCGCCGGTGGCGTCGGGCGTGCGGCGGGCGGTGGTGGTCGCTGCGAAGTCGGCATGGCTGCTGGCGTTGTTGCTGCTGCTGTTGTTGTTTCTGTCATTGCGTATGTGGCCGTCGCCGCCGCTGCGCGAGGCCGCTGCCGGCTCGCGCGCTTTTTACAGCAGCGACGGTGCGTTGTTGCGGCTGACGCTTGCCACCGACGATCAATACCGGGTGTGGACGCCCCTCGATCAAATCGACCCGCGCCTGATCGCTGCCGTGCAGCTGTATGAAGACCGTTGGTTTTATTGGCACCCGGGCCTCAACCCGGTCGGCCTGGCGCGCGGCGCATGGGCCGCTGCGCAAGGTCGCATGGGGTTGGGCGCATCGACGCTGACCATGCAATTGGCGCGGCGTCTCGACCACATCGACAGCCGCAGCGTGCGCGGCAAGCTGCAGCAAATCAAGGCGGCGTTGTGGTTGGAGGCGCGCTACAGCAAACGCGACCTGCTCGAGGCGTATCTGAACCTGGCACCGTACGGCAGCAACATCGAAGGTGTCGGTGCGGCCAGCCTGGTTTACTTCGGCAAGCGCGCCGCGCACTTGCAGTTGCCCGAAGCGCTGGCGCTGGCGGTGATTCCGCAAAACCCGAATCGGCGCGGCGCGGGCGGTCGTGCGACCGGCGTTGACGCAGCGCCGGCCACAGGCGCAGCGCCGATGACCAACCCGACCCTGCACGCAGCCCGCGCGCGGCTGGCGAGCCGCTGGTTTGCCGCGCACCCGCCCGATGCCACCGCAGCGAACCTGGCGGCCATCGCATTGCCGCTGCCATTGCGCGGCGTGCGCCAGCTGCCGTTTGCTGCGCCGCATGCAGTGCAAACCGTGATCAACCAAACGCCGACTGCGACGGCCAGCGCAGCCGCGCCGTCGGTTGTAAACCCCGCCCAGCAGGGCGTTGCAGTCGGGCCGGAGTCTGCAGGTGAGCGCGACAGCAACAGCAACGTCAACAGCAACAGCAACCGCAACCGCGACCGCGACCGCAGCGCCGAAACCACGTTGGCGATTCATCTGCCGACGCAAACCGTGCTGGAACGCGCCATTGCGCAATTCATCAACGCACGCAGTGGTCAGGGTGTCCACAACGCCGCGGCATTGTTGGTCGATACGCAATCGATGCAAGTGCGTGGCTGGGTCGGGTCGGCCGATTGGGGCGACGCCAGCATCGACGGCCAAGTCAACGGCACCACCGCCAAACGTTCGCCAGGCTCGGCCCTGAAGCCGTTCATTTACGCGCTGGCGCTCGACCAAGGCGTGTTGCACCCGCGCAGTGTGTTGAAAGATGCGCCCACCGCATTCGGCAGCTACCACCCGGAAAACTTCGACGGCCGCTTCGAGGGCCCGGTCACCGCCCAAGACGCACTGGTGCGCAGCCGCAATGTGCCGGCGGTGGCGGTATCGGCGCGCCTTGCGCAACCCACGCTGTACGGTTTTTTGAAATCGGCGGGCGTCGCCCAAATGGCCAGTGAAGCGCACTACGGCCTGGCACTCACGCTGGGCGGCGGCGAACTGACGATGGAGGAATTGGCCGCGCTGTACGCGATGCTGGCCAACCGCGGGCAGCTGCAGCCGCTGCGGTACGAAGCAACACTGGCGGCGCTGGCGGCACAGGCGGCACAGGCGGCACCACCGACACCGTCAGCACCATCAGCACCATCAGCCGCTGCGCCACTGGTAGCTGCTGCGCCTATAGACCTGGCACCACCGGCCCGTCGCCTGCTCAGCCCCGAAGCTGCCTTCGTCACGCTCGACATGCTGCAAGCCAACCCACGGCCCGACACCGGCCGCCGCGCCTTTCCCAGCGTGGCCTGGAAAACCGGCACCTCATGGGGTTTCCGTGATGCGTGGACCGCAGGCGTGTTCGGCCGCTATGTGCTGGTGGTGTGGGTCGGCAATTTCGATGGCAGCGCGAACCCTGCGTTCGTCGGTGTGCAGGCCGCCGCACCGCTGTTTTTTCAAATCGTCGACCGGCTGCGCAGCCTAGGCCTGGACGGTGGCGAACCGCAGCGCAGCGTGCCGCCGAATCTGACCAAAGTGCAGGTGTGCGCCGCCAGCGGCGACTTGCCGAACGATGCCTGCGGCGAGTTGGCAACCACCTGGTTCATTCCGGGTGTCTCGCCGATCAAGGTCAGCACCTTGCACCGCGCGGTGTGGGTCGACGACAGCAGCGGCCGCGCGGTGTGCGGCCCCGGGCCCCATCGGCACCGCGAAGTGTTCGAGTACTGGGGCAGCGACATGCTGCAGGTGTTTGCCCAGGCCGGCATGCCGCGCCGCTTGCCCCCTGCGTCAGCGCACTGCGGCGTGTCGCAGGCGGCAACCGGTGATGGTTCAGCCGCTGGTTCGACTGCTGGTTCGGCGGCGGGTGCCGGGTCTATAGGCGAAGCGGTCAGCGCGGCGGCAGGCGATGGCCCACAAATCGTGTCGCCCTTGACCGGCACCAGCTATGTGCTGCGCCTGAAGCAGTACTCGCCGCTGATCCTGCGCGCCAACGCAGGCCGCGCCGGCTTGCTGTATTGGTTTGCCGACGCTGCCTACATCGGCAGTGCGCTGCCCGGTAAAGACCTGGCATGGCAGCCCCCGGCCGCCGGCCGCTACACCGTGAGTGCGGTGGACGCACAAGGCGCATCCGACAAGCGCGAGGTGGTGGTCGAGTTCGCACCGTGAGGCCACAAACCGAGCACAGTCGGCCATCGCGGCGTGCTTGCCGTGGCGAATGGTCGATCGACCGCGCATGTCGCCACCCCCGTTGTGGGCGCTGCTTCAAGGGGTGCGCGCTGGGCGCGTGAGCAACCCGGAAGCGGGATGGCTGGGTGTGCGCTACGCGGCAAAACTGGCGTGGCTGATTTCCCCATTCGAAGCCCGCCAGGAGCCCGCCATGCCCCATCCGCTGCCGCCGTTATCGGCATGTCTCACCACGCCGAATCCGTTGCAAGCGCAACCCCACACCCGCCCATCGCCACCGGTGGGCGGCGGTCCCGGTTGGTTTGAATCCAGCTGGGATTTGTTTTGCGGACTGGACGTCGCCGAACTGGAAGCGGATGGCCGCATCGCGCGACCGCACACCGCCCAACCAGCCGCCAGCCGGGGTTGATCGATGGCGCGGCCGAACCGCCGCGCTCCAGCCCGGCCGGCCCGACATCAGCCGAGGCAGGTGTTCGATCCGATGCGAACCGATATGTCACCGCTTGTTTCGCAGCAGCCGGCGAAGCGGCTGACCGGCCCCGTGACGCCGCAGGCCGAAAGGCGCTCCGTACCGACTACGGCAATGCCATTCGCGTCGACTCACCAGGGCAAACTTTCGGTGCGTGGCGCTTCGCGATCGGAATCGACATCGGCTTGATTTCCGAACCGATGTCTGGCACCGTGGCTACGCCGGCGTCAGTGAACTCACTGGCCCGGTATTTCCTTCCAGCCTGGTCTCAGCACAAGAAACGGTTTACCCAAAGCAACGTATTGCAACCCAACCCAGCGCAACCCCACGCCACATCAAGGAACTCGTCCATGAAGCAGCTGTCGCATTGCCCCATCTGTAGGTCCACCGATATCAAAGTCGCGTACGAATCGGGTACCCACAGACGCACCGACGACACCGCGCGCTGGACAGTTTGCAGTTGCAACCAGTGCGCCCATGGATTCATGAATCCCCAGCCCAGTTGGGACGAATTGAGTTCGTACTACTGCGAAGAGTACGAACCGTATATCGAGAATCACGGTGCCGAGGCAGCGCAAGACGCCCGCGCCGTCGCAGATGCCCGGGCCAGCGGAACATTCAGGCATCTGCCGCTGCCGGATGGAAAGCGGGTGCTCGATGTGGGCTGCGGCGCAGGCTGGTTTTTACGCATTTGCAAGCAACTCGGCGCGCAAACATTTGGCATCGAGCCCAGCACGTTCGGCACCAAGTGCAGTCGCGCCGCAGGGCTGGACGTGTTCAACGGCATGGTCGACGACTACGTCAAACAGCACGGCACCGAGCGAAAGTTCGATGTGATCACTGCCAACCACGTGATCGAACATGCCGCCGACCCGGTGGAAACCTTGCGCGCCATGGCGGGCTTGTTGGCACCGGGCGGCACGATGTGGATCAGCGTGCCGAACGCGGCCAGCTACTTCAGTCGCCAGCTGGGCGGTGCGTGGCACAGCGCTGATTTGCCTTACCACCTGCACCAGTTTTCACCCCAAAGTCTGAAGCTCGCAGGGGTCGGCGCCGGTCTGGATTCGAATCGGCTCTACACCTATTCGCTACCAGTCGCGACTGCTGCATCGTTGCGTGACGTGTTGAGGAAGCGCTGGCTGCTGCCCAAGCGCATCAGCATGCACCTCGGTTTCCTGAACCACCGCGTCGCCACAAAGATGGCCGCCGATCTCGATCAACGCGATGACGGTGAAGCGGTGATTGCCGAGTTCGCTACCGCCGCCTGATTCGTGCGCAGTGGCCAACCCGATGGCCACCACGGGTGGTAGCCATCGGGCAGCTTCGATGCGGCTCATGCCCGCAACCACCCGGCGCGCTGGTTGCACCGCACCGGGTTCAATCAAATCAGCGCAGCTGCAATGCGTCGTCGCCGAATTCCAACCCGAGTGGCTCGATCAGCAATCGTTTGGGGCCCGCTTCGACGCGGCCCGCAACCCATGCATCGACGCCTTGTGCCTTGGCGACTTCAACCGTGCGCTCGGCCTGATCGGCGGCGACGAACAGGGCAAAACCGGCACCCATGTTGAGGGTGCTGTAGGCCTCGCGGTTGTCTTGATGGGCGTGGCGCTGTATGAATTGCAGCACCGGTGGCACCGGTGGCACCGTGTGGATACGGTAGGTGTGCAAGGCTGGATGGCGCAGCAGTTTGCGCCAGCCGTGGCCGGTGATGTTGGCGCAGTAGCGCGGTATGACGCCGGCCTGGAACAGCGCTTCGGTGACCGGTGAATACAGCACCGTCGGGGCAAGCAGCGCCTCGCCGTAAGTCATGTTCGACGCAGCCGGATCCACCGGCGTCAGGTAGCCCAGCGGCAGCCGCTCGACCAGCTTGCGTGCCAGGCTCAAGCCGTTGGCATGGATGCCGCTCGATGCCAATAAAACAATCACGTCGCCGGGTGCCAGGCGGTCGCCGACCGATAAACGCTGCTTCGGTTGGATGATGCCGGTGCACGATGCGGCCAGGTCGATGCGGTCGTCGACCACGATGCCCGCCAGCGCTGGTGTTTCGCCGCCGCCCCAGGCCACACCGCAGCGGTCGCAGGCACTTTTCCAACCGGCCACCAGGGCCTGGGCGCGTGGTGCGTCGGCAAACCACGCCGAGCCACCGGCGGCCCAATACGCTTGCACCACCAGCGGTGTGGCACCGACGGTGATCAGGTCGTTGATGGCCATCGCGATCGTGTCTTGCGCAATGGCGTCGTAATAGCTGTGGCCGGTCAGGCGGTGCATCTCATCGGCGACCAGTGCTTTCGAGCCCAGGCATTCGACGATGCTGGCCAGGTAGAACGGCCCGACATCGATCACATACGCCGACTCGCCACGCGATGCGCTGACTTCGCTGAAACCGTGCGCGGCCAGGTGGCCGCCGGTGGCCGCTGCAGCGCGCTGTGCGGCGACTTTCAGCGGGTCGATGAGGTCGTAATCGACGCCCGCTTGTTGGTAGCTCAGCGTGTCGTGCGCGTGGCTTGCGGCAGCGTCGGTTATTCGGGTGGTGGTCATCGGATGGTGCGGCGCAGTGCCACCGTAAAAAGTGCTTTTTCATTATCGGCCAGCGCTTGCAGCGGTTGCTGCGGCGCGGCGCGCACGGCCCACGCTTCTAGAATCCGAGGATGAGTTATTTGGTGCTGGCACGTAAATACCGACCCCGAAGTTTTGCGGCTTTGGTGGGGCAAGAACATGTGGTGCGCGCGTTATCGAATGCGCTGACGCAGGGCCGTTTGCACCACGCGTATTTGTTTACCGGCACGCGCGGCGTCGGCAAAACAACGGTGTCGCGTTTGTTGGCGAAGGCGCTGAATTGCGTCGGTGCGGATGGGCAGGGCGGCATCACCGCCACGCCCTGTGGTGTGTGCCACGCCTGCCTTGACATCGATGCCGGCCGCTTTGTCGACTACATGGAACTCGACGCCGCATCGAACCGCAGCGTCGAAGAGATCACACCGCTGCTGGACCAGGCGGTTTACAAGCCGGTGGTCGGCCGCTTCAAGGTCTACATGATCGACGAGGTGCACATGCTTTCCACCACCGCGTTCAACGCGATGTTGAAAACGCTGGAAGAACCACCCGAGTATTTGAAATTCGTGTTGGCCACCACTGACCCGCAAAAAGTGCCAGCCACCGTGTTGTCGCGCTGCCTGCAATTCAATCTGCGACCGATGGGTTTGCGCACGGTGCAAGACCATCTGGCGCGTGTGCTGGCCGATGAGCAAATCGAAGCCGAGCCAGGCGCGCTGCGGCTGCTGGCGCGTGCGGCGCGCGGCTCCATGCGTGACGCGCTGTCGGTCACCGACCAGGCCATCGCGTTCGGCGGTGGCGCGCTGCTCGAAGCTGGTGTGCGCGACATGCTGGGCGCGGTCGACCGCAGTCACGCCATCCGCTTGATCGACGCGCTTGCCGATGCCGATGGCGTGGCGCTGATGGCCGAAGCCGATGGGTTGCGCAGCTTGGGGTTGTCGGCCACCGGCACGCTGGAGCAACTGGCCGACTTGCTGCAACAAATCGCGGTGGCGCAAGCCGTACCCGGTGCGTTGGACGCAGCCGACACCGACACTGCAGCCGTGCTGCGCCTGGCACCGCGTTTGGCCGCTGATGCCACCCAGCTGCTGTACAGCATGGCGCTGCACGGCCGCGCAGAGTTGGCGTTGACGCCCGACGAGCACAGCGGCTTGGTGATGGTGTTGCTGCGCATGTTGGCGTTTTGCCCGCCCAGCGGTGCGCGTGTGCCGGCGGATGGGTCCACGGTCGAGTCGGACCGCGAACCTGAGCCCAAACCCGAACCCGAACCCGTGCCCGTGCCCGAACCCGACAGGTCGCGTGCGGGTCAGCCGGCGCGCGTTGCTACGGCGGCTGGTGAGGTTGCGACCGCGGCCGTAACCGTTGCCGCAACCGCGGCAGCAACCGCAACCGCAGCTGCAACCGCAGCTGCATCGGCGACCGCATCGACAGCCGTTGCGGCGGCTGTCGATGTGCCGGTAGCGGCCGATGCGTCCCGCCACAGCGCGCCGGCGGTTGCACCGGCCACCCGGATGTCGCAAAAAGAGCTGCCAGTACGCGGGGACCAGCCGCCGCCGTGGTTCGACGCTGAGTGGGGCGACGACCGCAGCGACGCCATGCCGGAGGTGCCACCGCAAACCGCGGCGCTCGACGCTCGCGATGCACCACCTGCGGCACGGATCGAGCTGCCCAGCGCCCACGCCTCGGTTGCGTCCACCGCCGCCGCCGCCGCCGCCACCACCACCGCCGCCACCACCGCATCGGCCGACCGCTGGAACCAGGCGGTGCTGGCGATGGCGCAAGTCGGCAGCATCGGTGCGATGGTGCGTGAGCTGGCGCAGCAAGCGCAGTGCGTGGCAATCGACGACGTCGCCGTGCCGCCACGTTGGCTGCTGCAGGTAGAGCGCGAAACGCTGCGTGCCGACGTACACCGTGACAAGCTGCAAGCCGCGCTGGCATTGCATGTAGGCCATGGCGTGGTGCTGCAACTTCAAGCCGGCGCGGCCGCCGACACGCCCGCCTTACGCAGCGCCGCCGAGCGTGAGCGCCGACAGCGCGAGGCCGAAGTGCTGATCGAAAACGACCCGGTGGTGCGTGAGCTGATGGCGCAGTTCAGCAGCGCACGCATCGTGCCCGGGTCGGTCAGATACCAGTAAAGCCAGGCGCGTCGAAGTTGAACACGCCGATGAAAAATCCACCTCAAACGTTTGATGACCAACCAGGAGTGCGCACCATGATGAAGGGCCAAATCGCCGGCTTGATGAAACAAGCCCAGGCCATGCAAGACGGTATGAAGAAGGCGCAAGACGAGCTGGCGACCATCGAGGTCGAGGGCCAGTCGGGCGCAGGCTTGGTCAAGGTGACGATGACCTGCAGCCGCGAGGTCAAACGCGTTGCCATCGACCCGAGTTTGTTGGCCGATGACAAAGACATGCTCGAAGACCTGGTGGCCGCCGCCTTCAACGACGCGGTGCGCAGGGCCGAAGAGGTGTCGCAGCAAAAAATGGGCAAGCTCGGCGCGGGCCTGTCGTTGCCGGCGGGCATGAAGTTTCCGTTTTGACCGCCGACGAAAAACCGGCGGCAAGCGCGGCTGAAACGGCGGCCGTGAACGTCATTGAACCCGCGGGCGCAAACGCCGCCATCACGTGGAGCAAGCGGCGTGGCTGAACCCGCGCTCGATGCCTTGGTCGACGCGCTGCGGCAGCTTCCGGGTGTCGGCGAAAAATCGGCGCGGCGCATGGCGTTGCACTTGTTGCAGCACGACCGGTCGGGCGCGCAGCGCCTGGCGATGTCGCTGCAGGCGGCCGTGGCCAACGTGCGCCATTGCACGCGCTGCCACACCTTCACCGAATCCGAGTTGTGCAGCATTTGCGCAGATCCCGAGCGCGACGTGCGCTTGCTGTGCGTGGTGGAGACGCCGGCCGATCAATCGGCGATGGAACGCACGGGCAGCTATGCCGGCTACTTTTTTGTGTTAATGGGCCGCTTGCGCCCGTTAGACGGCATCGGCGTGCACGACATCGGGCTGCACGAGCTGCTCGGGCGGGCCTGCGAGGTCGGGGTCGAAGAAGTCATCGTCGCCACCAACTTCACGGCCGAAGGCGAAGCCACGGCGCACGCGGTCGGTGAGGCATTGAAGTCGCGAGGCTTGCGCGTGACCCGGCTGGCGCGTGGTGTGCCGGTGGGCAGTGAGCTGGAATATGTCGATCTCGGCACCATCGCGCACGCGCTGGTCGACCGCCGTTGAGGACCTGAAATGACTGCTACCGCATCGACGATTTCTACCTGGTGCATCTTGGCTGCGGCCTTGATGCCACTGGTTTGCGCCGGCATTGCCAAAGCCGGCACGTTCACCCAGCCGGCATCTGAAGGCGGCTACGACAACCACCAGCCGCGCGATTGGCTGGCAAACCAAACCGGCTACCGCAAGCGCGCCAATGCAGCGCAGGGCAACTGCTTCGAAGCGCTGCCGTTTTTCATCGGCGCGGTGCTGCTGGCGCAGCAAATGGGCGCACCGCAAGGTCGGGTGGATGTGCTGGCGATCAGCTATATGCTGCTGCGCGTGGTGTTCGTCGGGCTGTACCTGGCGGACCTGCCGAAGCCGCGTTCGGTGGTGTGGGTCGCCGCGTTGGCGGTCAACATTGCGGTGTTGTTTGCCGCTTTTTGATGCGGATGCTGATGCCGATATTTGGTATTTGAAATTGCCCGTCGCCAAGCTGCTTCGGCAGCCGGTGCGCGGTGAGCCTGGCAGGTGGCGGCGGGGCAGTCGGCTCAGCGCGCAGCCATGCGCATTGACTTGCGTTTTTTGGGCGCGACTGCCACGGCCACAGCGCGCTTCGACCCGGCGCTGCGCGCCGACCGGCTAGGCGTTGATCGGCTGGACGCTGACCGGCTGGACGCTGAGGCGTGTGCGGTGTGATGTCGTTTTGACTTGGCCGAGGCCACGCGGGTGGTGCCTGCCTTGCGGTGTGGCAAGAACACGGTGATGGTGGTGCCAGGTTTAAAGCGCGCGGAAGCGGCCGTTGAATTCCAGCCGGCTACCTGCGCGGGACTGAGCCGGTAGCGCTTGGCCACGCTGGCCACCGAATCGCGCTTGCCTGCTTTGAGCATTACTTTGCGCAGTGGTGGCTCGTCACGCGCCAGGGTCATCGTCGCGTTGTCCGCCACGTGCACCGCCACATCGGTGGTGCGTTTTTCACTGCGCGGCACCAGCAACGTCGATCCGGCTTTGACCAACATGCGTGGCGGTATGCGGTTGACTTCGCACAGCGCGGCTTCGCCCATACCAACGTGGCGTGCCGCATCGGCCGAACGCATCGTTTTCGGCGCAACCCACGCGGTCCAGCTGGCCAGTGGTCCGCGGTGTTCGGCCAGGCTGCGCACGAACGCGCTGGCGTTGTCGTAAGGCAGCAGCACCTGCGGCGTGCCGGCCGCCAAGATCACCGGCTTGTTCATTTGCGGATTCAGGGTTTTGAATTCGTCGAGCGACATGCCGGCAATTCGCGCAGCCAGATCGACATCGATATCGCGCTGGATCGGCACGCTCAAGAAATACGGGTGATTGGCCAGCGCGGGCAGCGTGACTGCGTACGCATCGGGCTTGGCGATGATGTTTTTCACCGCCTGAAACTTTGGCACGTAATACCGCGTTTCATTGGGCATGTTCAAACTCAGGTAGTCGGTGGGAAGACCGGCGTTTTTGTTGCGCGTGATCGCGCGTTGCACGTTGCCTTCACCCCAGTTGTAGGCCGCAAGTGCGAGGTGCCAATCGTCGAACTGGTTGTGCAGGCGCTGCAGGTAATCGAGCGCGGCGCGGGTCGATGCCAGCACGTCGCGCCGATCATCGCGAAAGACGTTTTGCTTGAGTTTGAAGCCGCGACCGGTGGCGGGCATGAACTGCCAGATGCCCGATGCTTTGGCCGATGACATGGCCTGCGGGTTGAACGCGCTTTCGATGAACGGCAGCAGCGCCAGCTCGGTCGGCATGTTGCGCGCCTCGAGTTCTTCCACGATGTGGAACAAATAGCGCCCGCCGCGCGCGGTCATGCGCTCCACATATTCGGGCCGGCTGGTGTACCAAGCTTCGCGGTCGCGCACCAAATCGTTATCGAGCCGTGGAATTTGGAAACCGCGCCGTATGCGAGCCCACAGGTCGGTGCGCGCAGTCACGTCGTTGAGGTCGACGTTGACATCGGGGCGCATCGGGTCGACGGGTGCTGCCACCGCCGTTGGTTCGGCGTCGCTCGGCAAATCAAACAGCGCAGCCATCGGCGGCTCGTTGACCACCACGGTCGAGGTCGATCCGGCGGTCGCGGCCGGTGTTGCGGCGCTTGTTGCCGCGGTAGGCACGGCTGCGTTGCTGGCCGTGGTGCTGGCCGTATTGCTGGCAGAACTGCTGGTCGGTGCGGATGTCGGTGTGGAGTGCACCGGCCGGTACGGCGTTGCGCAACCGCTGGCAAGCCAACACGCGGCAAGCACCCACACGCTGCCCAGTGCCCTGCTGCGCCACGGGCGAATCGAAAAAGTGGTCATCGGAATTCGTTCTTCCATAGTCGCAGCGCGGTAAACACTGCGACCGGTTCTGCATTGGGAGCGCCGTGGCGGCGAGCAGCTGCAATCACAACCGGTTCGCCGCAACGCAGAAAAGGATTGATGTCGCGTTCTTGTGCGATGCGTGCGGGCAGCGTCGGCAGGCCCGCAGCACGTTGCTGTTCGCACGTCTGCGTGTAGCGCTTCAGCGCGGCGTTGTCGGGTTCAACCGCGGCCGCGAATTTCAAATTGGCCAGCGTGTACTCGTGGGTGCAACACACGCGGGTGGCACCAGGCAGCGCGGCGAGTGTGGCAAGCGAGTGGTGCATTTGCGCTGGCGTACCTTCGAACAGGCGCCCGCAGCCGCCAGAGAAAAGTGTGTCGCCACAAAACAGCAATGGCGCGTCGATGGGGTCGGTCATGGGGCCGCCCACTGCATTCTCAGGCTGATGGAAATACGCGATGTGACCGGATGTGTGCCCGGGCACATCGATCACGCTGAAGCGTCGGCCAAGCACCGTCACGGTGTCGCCGCCTTGAACACGCGTGCAAGGCTCAGGAATGGTTTCCAGCGCGGGAGCAAACACCAAGCCGTCGAGGCGAGGGCGCAATGCGTCGATGCCGCCGACGTGGTCTTGGTGGTGATGCGTTACTAGAATCGCGCGCAATCGCAGCGCGAATTTGTCGAGCGCCGCAAGCACCGGTGCGCTGTCTCCCGGGTCGACCACGACAGCATCGACCCCATCGTGTAGCAGCCAGATGTAGTTGTCAGTGAACGCGGGAAGTGCAGATAAAAACATGGCGGAAACCGGGCTGAGTATAGGTTTGACCGATTGGCTCACTACCCCCGCGGGCGCGTACTTTCTGGCTTGGGAACAGCGTTACCTCGATGCTGCGGTGGCCGATGTATTCGGCTTTCACGCACTGCAGTTGGGACTGCCCGAACTCGATGCGCTGCGTTGCAACCGCATGCCCCATCAGTGGCTTGCGGTCGACTCGGCAGCCGCCCCATCAACCGCAGCGTCGGTGGAAAACGCAGCCGTCTCGCGCGGCGGTCGCGTAGCAGCTTTGGCGTGCGACTTCGACGCCTTGCCATTCGACAGCCAAAGCCTGGATCTGGTGGTGCTGCCGCACGCACTGGAATTTGCGCGCGACCCGCATTTGACGCTGCGCGAGGTTGAACGGGTGCTGATGCCGGAGGGCAGGGTCGTCATCATCGGATTCAATTCAACCAGCCTGTGGGGCATGCGCCAGCAAACCGCACACGCCCGGCTGCGGCTGGGCATGAACGCGTCGATGCTGTTGCCTGTCGGCAGTGAGCTGATTGCCTATCGCCGCCTGCGGGATTGGCTGCGGCTGCTCAGCTTTGAAGTCGAGACGGGCCGCTTTGGTTGTTACCGCCCGCCAGTCAAGTCGGCCGCATGGCTGGCCCGCTTCGGCTGGATGGAAAACGCGGGCGACCGCTGGTGGCCGGTGTTCGGTGCGGTGTATGCGTTGACGGCAGTCAAGCGGGTGCGCGGCATGCGGCTGGTCGGTTTGGTACGCGAGCAACGCGTGACAGCCGCTGCGGCACCGGCGGTGGTTTCCAACCAACAGCATCGGCTGCCACTGAACCTGCGGCGTTCGGCCGATGCATTGCGCCACCTGCACCGCGAGTTGGCAGACCATGAGTGAGCTGCCGCTGATCGAACGTCCGCGTGTCACGATTTATACCGACGGTGCCTGCAAGGGCAACCCGGGGCGCGGCGGCTGGGGCGCGTGGCTGCAAGCTGATGGACATGAAAAAGAGTTGTTCGGCGGCGCATTGCTGACCACCAACAACCGGATGGAACTGACCGCGGTGATCGAGTCGCTGGCATCGCTGAAGCGCACCTGTGAGGTCGTGGTCTACACCGACAGCGAGTACGTGCGCAAAGGCATCACCGAGTGGATCCACAACTGGAAACTGCGCGGCTGGAAAACTGCCGACAAGAAACCCGTCAAGAACGCTGACTTGTGGCAACGGCTCGATGCACATCAATCGCTGCACCGGGTCGACTGGCGTTGGGTCAAGGGCCACTCGGGCGATCCAGGTAACGAGCGTGCCGATGCGTTGGCCAACCGCGGCGCGCACTCTGCTGCGCTTTGAACATGGTGCCGTCAGCGAGCAGCGCGCTGTTTCGACGCCGCCTTGACCGGATCTACATCGGCTACACGGCCGGTTTCATTGCCTTCGTGCTGGCGCTGGCGGCGCTCGAACAAATGGGCCTGCCGAAGATTTGGATCGGCGTCATTTTTTTGCTCGCCACCGTGCTGCTGTACGCGGGTATCGGTTTAGTCAGCCGCACCACCGATCCGACCGAGTACTACGTTGCCGGCCGGCGCGTTCCGGCGCTGTACAACGGCATGGCCACCGCGGCCGATTGGATGTCGGCAGCGTCGTTCCTCGGCTTGGCTGGCACGCTGTACCTACAGGGTTTCGGCGGCTTGGCGTTCGTGCTGGGCTGGACTGGCGGCTACTGCCTGGTAGCGCTGTTGATTGCGCCGTATCTGCGCAAGTTCGGCGAGTTCACCATTCCTGATTTTCTAGGCGCACGCTACGGCGGCTTGCTGCCGCGCGCGGTCGGCGTGGTGGCCGCGGTGCTGTGTTCGTTCGTCTATTTGGTCGCGCAAATTTACGGCGTAGGTTTGATCACCGCGCGCCTCACCGGTGTCGATTTTGTGATCGGTATTTTTCTGGGTTTGGGCGGCGTACTGGTCTGTTCTTTTTTGGGCGGCATGCGGGCAGTCACCTGGACGCAGGTGGCGCAATACATCACGCTGATCATTGCGTTTTTGGTGCCGGTGATGTGGCTGTCGGTGAAGCAAACCGGTGTTCCGATTCCGCAGCTGGTGTACGGCGCTCAGCTGGCCAAAGTCACCGCGCGCGAACAGCAGTTGCTGCACGACCCGAAAGAGCTGGAGGTGATCGCTGCCTTCAGCGCGTTGGCGCAGCAATACCGTGCCCGGTTGCTCGACGTGTCGGCATCCCTCACGCAGGAACGCGACGCTGGCCGCCAGCAGGTGGCCGCACTGAAGGCGCAGGCCGCGCCACTGGCGCAGGTTCAAGCGGCCGAAAAAGCCGTGTCGCGCATTCCCAAAACCGACGCCGCGGCGCGCGATGCGTGGACCCGAGCGGCAGCATCGAACGAAGCGCGCGCGCGGCCGCTGGCGGGCATGCCGCTACACGCTCAACCGTTTGCCGGCGACCCGAACGGCAGCGCGCAAGCGCAGCGTATTTTCGAGGCGTCGCGCATGAACTTTTTGGCGTTGGTGCTGTGTTTGATGGTCGGCACCGCCGGCTTGCCACACATCTTGGTGCGCTGCTACACGACGCCGTCCGTTCGCGAGGCGCGACGCTCAGTGACCTGGGCTTTGTTTTTTATTTTTCTGCTTTATGCGACCGTCCCCGCGCTGGCGGTGATGGTCAAGTACGAGGTGTTCAACGTGCTGGTGGGCACCCGGTTCGACCAGCTTCCGGCATGGATATCGACCTGGTCACGGGTCGACCCGTCGTTGCTCTCGGTGGTCGACATCAACCGCGATGGCGTGCTGCAGCTGGGCGAAATGCAGATCGGCAGTGACATTGTTGTGCTGGCAACGCCGGAGATTGCCGGCCTGCCTTACGTCATTTCGGGCATGGTCGCTGCGGGCGGCCTGGCTGCAGCACTTTCCACTGCCGATGGACTGCTGCTGACGATTGCCAATGCGTTGTCGCACGACTGCTATTTCAAGATGCTCAATCCGAAAGCGTCGGCGACGCAGCGGGTGGCGCTGTCGAAAGTAACCTTGTTGGCGGTTGCGTTGGCAGCGGCTGCGGTCGCGGCGCAGCGACCCGCTGACATCGTGTTCCTGGTGTCGGCCGCGTTTTCATTGGCTGCGGCGGCATTCTTTCCGGCACTGGTGCTCGGTGTGTTCTGGAGCCGGGCCAACCAGCCGGGCGCACTGGCCGGCATGGTGTCGGGCTTGGCATTCACTGGCTACTACATGGTGCAAAACGAAGCGTGGCTGCGTAATTTGTTCGGCGTGACTCGCCCACCGTCGTTATGGCTGGGTGTGTCGCCAATCGCGGCCGGCGTCTTCGGTATGGCGCTGGGTCTGGTAGTCATCGTGGTCGTCAGTTTGCTGACGCCACGTCCTGCGGCCGCCGCGCTTGCGTTCACTCGCCAGCTGCGGTTTCCCAATGCACGCGAAGGCGCGCCACCTGCGTAAACCGTTTGCCGATACGGCGTGGCCTGCCCCGGCTTTCGTCACATCCCCAAGCCGAATGCCGGCTCGTATACTCGCGGGCTTGCCTTGCCACACCCAGGTTGACGCTTCGGGGTGGCTTCCACTGTCGGAATTCACAAGGAGATTCAATGCGTCATTACGAAATCGTGCTTTTGATCCACCCCGATCAAAGCGAACAAGTTCCAGCCATGCTGGAGCGCTACAAAGCGGTAATCACTACCGGTGGCGGAAAAATTCACCGCGTTGAAGATTGGGGCCGCCGCCAGATGGCCTACATGATTCAAAAGCTCGCCAAGACCCACTACCTGTGCATCAACATCGAATGCAGCAAAGAAGTGCTGGCCGAGTTGGAAACCGGTTTTCGTTTCAACGATGCGGTGTTGCGCCACCTGACGGTGCTGAAAAGCAAGGCTGAGACGGGTCCGTCGGTCATGATGAAAACCTCAGACCGCGACGACTCACGCCGCCAGCCGCAGGAGTCGATGGGCTGATTCAGCTTGGTTGATGTTTATTGATTCGCGACGCGATGAACCGTCTGGTTTTACGCGGTTGCGTGATCGAGAAGAGCGCATTGCGCTACACCCCGGCCGGTTTGCCCGCCATTGATTTGTGTCTTCAGCATGAATCGCAGGCAATTCAAAACGGCAGCACCCGCCGCATCTCAGTCGAGATCAAGGCGCGCGCAGTGGGTGACATCACCGCCATGCTGCATGCGTTGGAGCTGGGAAGTACGCACGGGTTTGCTGGTTTCCTGGGTTCGCAGCGCAACGGCAAGGGCATCGTTTTTCATGTGACCGAGTTGGACTGAAATGCTTCACCGGTTGCCACCATCATTGAATTTGATTGAGGTTTTGTATGCCACCACCACGCGGTAAGGGTAAGTTTTCTAAAGATCGCAAGCCAAAGCGCAACCAGCAATCGCTGCTGTTTCGGCGCAAGCGGTTTTGCCGGTTCACCGTCACCGGTGTGACCGAGATCGACTACAAAGACGTCGACACACTGCGCGACTTCATCGGCGAGAACGGCAAGATCACGCCAGCCCGTTTAACCGGCACGCGTGCTTTCTTTCAACGCCAATTGACCACCTGCATCAAGCGGGCAAGGTTCTTGGCGATGTTGCCGTACAGCGACCAGCACCGCGTCTAAGGAGCACCCCGTCATGCAAATTATCTTGCTGGAAAAAGTGGCCAACCTGGGTAACCTGGGCGACGTGGTCAAAGTCAAAGACGGCTACGCACGCAATTTCTTGATCCCCACCCGCGCAGCACGCCGTGCTACGGCGCTGGCGATCAAAGACTTTGAAGTCAAGCGTGCTGAGCTCGAAAAAGCCGCGGCCGAAAAGCTGGCCGCGGCGCAGGCACTGGGCGAAAAAATGAGTGGCCGCACGGTGCACATCACGCAAAAGGCCGGCGTGGATGGGCGCTTGTTTGGTTCCGTCACCAACAACGACATCGCCGAAGCGCTCACCCGCATCGACTTCAAGGTCGTCAAGTCGCAAGTTCGCCTGCCGAACGGGCCGCTGAAGATCGTCGGTGAACACCTGGTATCGGTGTCACCGCACACCGACGTGGTGGTCGAAGTGAAGGTCGTGGTGGTGGGCGAAGTAGCCTGACGTTGCTTCGGCGCACTGCACCGAAAGGCCAGCTCTGCTGGCCTTTTTTTCGTCCGGTCGCGGCCCACCGGTGCCAAGCCAACATCACGGTCGCGGTGGTCGGCACATCCACCAGCGTTGGATCAACCGGCCTCGCTGCATTCTCCCAGTCGTACCCATCATTTACACAGGTTTACCCACAGGGCAGCGCACGCTTCGCTCCTATGATCTTTCGATGTCTGCATTGTTTTCATCCCAGCTAGCGTCGCTGCCTCCGCGGGCCGACGACGAGGTCGCGCGGCTGCGCATTCCACCGCACTCCATCGAGGCCGAGCAAAGCGTGTTGGGCGGCTTGCTGCTCGATAACTCTGCCTGGGACCGCGCGGCAGATTTGCTCACCGAGTCGGACTTCTACCGGTTCGAGCACCGCAACATCTACGCTGCAATCGCCAGCCTGGTCAATGCCACCAAGCCGGCCGATGTGATCACGGTGTTCGAGCAACTGCAAAGTCTGGGCAAGGCCGACGAATGCGGGGGGCTGGTTTATCTGAACTCGCTCGCGCAGAGCGTGCCAAGCGCGGCCAATTTGCGTCGCTACGCCGAAATAGTGCGCGAGCGCGCGGTGCTGCGCAAACTGGTGTCGACCAGTGATGACATCGCCACCAGTGCGTTCAATACGCAAGGCCGTGCAGTGTCGGAAATCCTCGACGATGCAGAGGCGAAAATTTTCAAGATTGGTGAAGAGGGCTCACGTTCGCGGCAGGGCTTCCAAACCATGGATGCACTTGTGGTGCAGTTGCTTGACCGCGTGACCGAGCTGCATGAAAACGGCGCGGAAGAGGTGACCGGCGTGCGTACCGGTTACTTCGATCTGGACCGCATGACAGCAGGCTTCCAGCCCGGCGACTTGATTGTGCTGGCCGCTCGTCCGTCGATGGGCAAGACCGCGCTGGCTCTCAACATTGCCGAGCATGTGGCGGTCCACGAGGGCTTGCCGGTGGTGGTGTTTTCAATGGAAATGGGCGCGTCGCAGCTGGCGCTGCGCTTGGTTGGATCGCTGGGCCGCATAGACCAGCAGCACCTGCGCACTGGCGCGCTGAAAGACGATGAATGGGGCCGCCTGACCGAGGCAGTGGAAAAGCTCGGCAGCGTCAGCATGTTCATTGACGAAAGCCCTGCGTTGACGCCGAGTGAGCTGCGTGCAAGGGCGCGCAGGCAAGCCCGACAGTGCGGCAAGCTGGGTCTCATCGTGGTCGATTACCTGCAGCTGATGAGCGGCAGCACGGGATCGAACGAAGAGAACCGGGCCACGGTCATTGGCGAGATTTCACGTGGGCTGAAGTCGCTGGCCAAAGAGCTGCAATGCCCAGTGATCGCGCTATCGCAGCTCAATCGCAGCGTGGAGTCGCGCACCGACAAACGTCCGATGATGAGTGACTTGCGCGAGTCGGGTGCGATCGAACAAGACGCCGACGTCATCATGTTTATCTACCGCGACGAGTACTACACCAAGGAAGCGTGCAAGGAGCCCGGCATCGCAGAGATCATCATTGGCAAGCAGCGAAACGGCCCCACCGGCACCGTCAAGTTGACGTTCCTGAAACCACTCACCAAGTTCGACAACCTTGCGCCGGGCAGCGCGGGCAACGAATACTGACTGAGGCTCGGTGCGCCTGCGGCCCAGGCTTCCGGCCGCCGCAACTTGAAGCGCAGATGGACTGCAGTTGCGGCCGCGGGGTGGTGGTGTGGCAAGTGCGGGCCGTGGCGGTTGCGTGGCGCGGCCCACCGGGGCGCACTTTGCGAACTATCTAGCCTTCGACCCGATCAGCGCGCGCAACAGGCCGCGATTTCAAGCCCCAACTCCACAACAGTTCCGCGGGCAGTGGAAGCACGAGAAACCAATGCTCGAGCACGGCGAGGCTCAGTAACGTGGCCGCAAACGTGAGGGCCGTCAGGTGGAATACGCTGATACCTGGCACCGCCGCCGCCTGCCAGATCAACACCGCACCAATGGTCGAGACGATCACGGAGACCGGAAACAAACCATTCATCGCGCGCTTGGTGAAGTAGGTTTGCAGGTACTTCAAGTGCGGCGGCAAAAAGCCTTCGTTGAGGTTGCGCACACCCAAAAATACATTGAGCTTTGCGCTTTGCCGCATGACCCAGAGGATCAGGTAGGTCCACATGCCGGTTTGATTTACGCCGTCCCAGGTTGCCGCGAGTACGGCCGCAAAAAGCACACACAAACCCAACTCGTGGTGCATCACCGCCATGAAGGCGTACCCCGCGCGTCGCCAACCCACCGCGTGGGCTGGGCATTCGGTTCGACGCGGGCCGGTCACGAAGCCGAGCAGGAACGCGATTTCTTGCCACGCCCAAACCAACAACCCGAAAGTGAAGGCGAGGTAGGCACCGGTGGCACGCGTGTCGTCACGAACCGCCACCAAGCCGACCAGTGCCAACACCAACACGACTGTCGCGCCGAGCAGCGTCCACTTGAACGTCCACCGGGGCAGGCCGTTGAGAAACAAAATCACGCCAGTGCTGAACCACCAAACGAACAAGGTGTACGCAAAAGGCCAAACGTATTGCGACATGGAAAACAGCAGACAAACAAACCTGGGCTGCTCGCCCGTCGGCCGCCTGTCTTACCAAGCGGGTGCCACGCGAATATCAGCCGGCAGTTGGTTGGGCTGCGCAGGCAGGCAATACAGGCGCACAAAAA
>JAYUGJ010000067.1:0-35746 GCA_043738425.1 Burkholderiales bacterium | reverse complement strand
GCACCTTGCTGACCGACCTCTCGGCGCGTGAGATCGACGGCTTGTTTGCCGACGGCACCATCAGCGGCGGCATGCTGCCAAAGATTGCGGGTGCGCTGGACGCCGCGAAGAGCGGCGTGAATGCCGTACACATCATCGATGGCCGGGTGCCGCACGCCACCTTGCTGGAGATCCTCACCGACCAGGCCTTTGGCACGATGATCCGCTCGCATTGAAATCGAGCGCAAGCCGGGTCTGGTTGTTCGACCTCGACAACACACTGCACGACGCATCACACGCCGCGTTCGGGCCCACCAATGAGGCGATGACGCAGTACATCGTTGACCACTTGGGAGTGCCGCACGCTGCGGCCTGCGCGCTGCGCTCGCGTTACTGGATTCAATACGGCGCGACGATGCTGGGTTTGGTGCGCCACCACGGCGTGAAGGCGTCGCACTTTTTGGAAGTGACGCACCGACTGCCGGGTTTGGAATCGCGGCTGCGCACCAGCGCGCACGACCGGGCGGTGCTGCGGCGTTTGCCCGGCCGGAAGTACATCCTGACCAATGCGCCGCGTGCGTACGCATTGCGCGTGCTGAACACGCTGAACTTGGCGCGATGCTTTGACGGCGTCATCAGCATCGAAGACATGACGATGTTTGGTCACCACCGACCGAAGCCGGATGCGCGCATGTTTCGCTGCATAGCGGCGCGGTTGAAAGTGCCGGCCAACCGCTGCACGTTGGTCGAAGACACCTTGGCGCACCAGCGCGCCGCCTGCAGCGTGGGCATGCGCACGGTGTGGATGCAGCGCTACGCCGCATCGGCTGCGGCCGCAGCGCGCAAAGTGAGCGCGGCTGATCGCGCTGCATTGCTGGCCGATCCGTCGAGTCCGGCTGCGCTTGAAGCGGCGCGCTGCGCACCGCCGACGGTGCGTTTGCCGACACTCGAAGTCAGTGTTCACCCTTGCCCGAAGCCCCTGTACGTGTGTGCCAAAATGAAATCGCTGAGGCGATTGCTCGCGATGTAAGTTCAATCCAGAGGTGTTCTCGCGATGACGAACCGCCCCGATCCAGACCCTCTGAACAGCGACGAAAGTGTCGACAGCACCAATGCCAACGCCAACGCCAACGCCAACGCCGCCGCCGCCGTCAACGCGCCCGCGGCCCATGCCGACGAGGCCATCCGCAAGCGCCCCAAACCAGGCGAGCGCCGGGTGCAGATTCTGCAAACGCTCGCCGGCATGTTGGAACAACCCGGCGCCGAGCGCGTCACCACCGCTGCGTTGGCGGCCCGCCTGAGCGTGAGCGAAGCCGCGCTGTACCGCCACTTCGCCAGCAAGGCGCAAATGTTCGAAGGACTGATCGAGTTCATCGAAACCAATGTGTTTACGCTGGCCAACCAGGTCACCGAACGCGAAAGTTCCGGTGCTGTGCAAGCACGCAAAATTACCGCGATGGTGTTGCAGTTCGGTGAAAAAAACCCCGGCATGACGCGCGTCATGGTGGGCGATGCGCTGGTCTTTGAGCACGACCGCTTGGTCGCGCGCATGAACCAATTTTTCGACCGCATCGAATCGCAGCTGAGGCAAAGCCTGCGTGCCTCGGGCGACGCGAGCGGCTCGCTCACCGCAACCACCGATGCGAATGTGCTGGCCTCGGTGTTGACTGCTTTCATCATCGGCCGGCTCCAACGCTATGCGCGGTCGGGGTTCAAGCGGCAGCCGACCGAGCACCTCGATGCGGCGCTGAACTTGATCGTCGTTTGACCGCGGTACCTGCCGGGGGCGGTGCTGGTGCTGGTGCTGGTGCCGGTGCCAGTGGCGGTGCGCCGCCATGCTGACCATCACGCTGGCCGGTGAATCGCTGATGTTGCTGATCGACAAAGCGGCTTATCTGCCGGCGCGGCGCACCTTGCTGATAGCTGACGCGCACATCGGCAAAGCGGTGTCGTTTCGACGCTTGGGCGTACCGGTGCCGCAGGGCACCACCAGCGAAAGTTTGGCGCGGCTGACCACGTTGGTGGCGCAACTCGGGGCGCAGCGCATCGTTTTTCTCGGCGACTTTTTGCACTCGGCGCATGCGCAGGCGGCCGACACCCAGGCGGCCGTGGCCCGCTGGCGTGATGCGCATCGCGATGTGCATCTCACGCTGGTGCGTGGCAACCACGACGACCGCGCCGGTGACCCACCTGCTGCGCTCGGCATCGAAGTGGTGGATGAGCCGCTGCATCTGGGCCCGTGGGCGCTGTGCCATCACCCCCAACCGGTGGCCGAAGGCTATGTGCTGGCCGGTCACCTGCACCCGTGCGTGGTGCTGCGCGGGCGCGCGCGCGACCGGTTGCGGCTGCCGTGTTTTCTGTTCGGCGACCGGGTCGGCGTGTTGCCAGCGTTCGGTGCGTTCACCGGCATGCATCCGATCGAGCCGAAGCCGCAAGACCGCGTCTACGCGGTCACACCCACCGGGGTGGCGCAGGTGTCGCCTTGACCGCTGGCTACACTGCCGTCCCCGCTGGTTTGATCCCTTTTTAACGCGCAGGCGCACCCACTCATGTCGACCACACCTGATTCCCTGATCCGTCTGATCGGTCGCGCCGAAGCGTTGATTTCGCGGCTCGAAGCGGTGCTGCCGCACGCGCTCGCCGCGCCTGACTGGAACGCGTCGATTGCCTACCGCTACCGCCGTCGCCAGGGCGGTGGCAGCGCGCTGGAACCGGTGCGCCACGTGGCGCCGATTCGCTTTGATTCACTGGTCGAAGTCGATGCGCAAAAAGAACGTCTGCAGCGCAACACCGAGCAGTTCATGCAAGGCCGCGGGGCCAACAACGTGTTGTTGACTGGCGCGCGCGGCACTGGCAAGAGCTCGCTCATCAAAGCCTGCTTGAATGAATTCGCCCCGCGTGGGCTGCGGCTCATCGAGGTCGACAAAGCCGACCTGGTAGACCTGCCGGACATCGTCGATTTGGTTGCCGAGCGGCCCGAGCACTACGTCGTGTTTTGCGACGACCTCAGCTTCGACGAAGGCGAGCCGGGCTACAAGGCGCTGAAGTCGATCCTCGACGGATCGGTGTCGCAGGCATCTGACAACGTGTTGATTTATGCCACCAGCAACCGCCGCCATTTGCTGCCCGAATACATGGCCGAAAACCTGACGTACCAGCACCAGGACAACGGCGAAGTGCACCCGGGCGAAGTGGTCGAAGAAAAAATTTCGCTCAGCGAACGCTTCGGTTTGTGGGTCAGCTTTTATCCGTTCACGCAGGATGAATACCTCGCCATCGTGGCGCAGTGGCTGCGCGGTTTTGGGGTGACTGAAGCGGCGATCGAGGCCGCGCGGCCCGAGAGCTTGGTGTGGGCGTTGGAGCGCGGGTCGCGCTCAGGACGTGTCGCGTTTCAGTTTGCCAAGGACTACAGCGGGCGGCGCATCGGGTGAGTGAGGTCGAGCGCACGCCGGTTGACGTAGCCGTCGGCGTATTGATACGCGACGACGGCAGCTTTCTGATGACGTCGCGCCCCATTGGCAAGGTCTACGCCGGGTACTGGGAGTTTCCGGGTGGCAAGTTGGAGGCAGGCGAAAGCGTGGAGACGGCACTGCGCCGCGAGCTGCACGAAGAAATCGGCATCACCATCGGCGCGGTCGAAGCATGGAAAGTCGAGTTGATGGACTACCCGCATGCCCGCGTGCGGCTGCACTTTTGCAAGGTGCGCGACTGGCTCGGCACATTCGATATGCGCGAGGCACAGGCGATGGTCTGGCAAACCTTGCCGGTACGGGTCACGCCCGTACTGCCGGGCACGATTCCGGTGCTGCGATGGTTCGCCGAAGAGCGCCATCACGTCGGCGCGACGCACTGCGGCTGACGGCGGCGGTGCAGTGTCGTTGCCCTAAACTGGTTTGATGAATTGGATCGATGCAGTGAAGTGGGGCGCGGACGGCTTGGTGCCGGTGATCGCGCAAGAAGTTGGCAGCAACGATGTGTTGATGTTTGCTTTCATGAATCGCGAGGCGCTGCAGCGCACCGCCGACGTGGGCGAAGCGGTCTACTGGAGCCGGTCCCGCGGCCGCCTGTGGCACAAAGGCGAAGAATCCGGTCACATCCAAAAAGTGCACGAGTTGCGGTTGGACTGTGACGGCGACGTGGTGCTGATGAAAGTGGAGCAGTTGGGCCATGAGCCTGGAATTGCTTGCCACACCGGACGCCACAGTTGCTTTTTCCAGCGCTACGCGCAAGGCGCTTGGCATACGGTCGAACCGGTCATTAAAGACCCGGAACACATTTACAAATGAGCCGCCAATGAATGCCGTCAAACCGCCGTCTGCTGTGTTGGCAAATCCTCTGTCCCAGGATGTGTTGGCGCGGTTGGCCGAGGTCATCGAGCAGCGTAAAGCGGCGAACCCTGACGAAAGCTATGTGGCACGGTTGTTCCACAAGGGCACCGACGCGATTCTGAAAAAGATAGGCGAAGAGGCCACCGAGGTCGTCATGGCGGCCAAAGACCGCGACCCGCACAAGCTGGTTGGCGAGGTCGCCGATTTGTGGTTCCACTCGATGTTGGCGCTCAGTGCGTTTGGACTGAAGCCGGCCGATGTGCTGGCGGAACTGCAGCGCCGTGAAGGGCTCTCAGGGTTGGAAGAATTTGCAGCACGCACGCTGCGCGATAAGAAGGCGAGCGCAACATGAGCGACACGATCAATGCACGTGAACCCAGCGAATCGCTGAAAACCATTGGGCACCTGAGTTATTTTTTGCACACCGTCGTCGCAGTCGGCGCGGTGATACCCGGCGGACAGGTCAGCACGGCGCTGCTGGTCGTGGCGCTGATCATCGACCTGGTAAAGAAGGACGATGCGGCCGGCACGTGGCAAGAGTCGCACTTCCGCTACCGCATACGCAGCGTGTTGTGGGCCACCGCGCTGTACGTGTTGACATCGCCGCTGTGGATACTTTTACTGGCCCCCGGTTGGGCTGCCTGGCTGTTGGTGTCGATTTGGTTTTTGTACCGGGTGGTGCGCGGCTGGGTGAAGTTGAATCGCAACCAACCGATGCCGTCGTGATGTGTTGAACGGGCTTCGCCATGAGTACGCACCACGCTGACCCGAACTGCATTTTTTGCCGGATCGTTGCCGGCCAAATTCCATCACGCAAAGCTTTTGAGGATGAGGAACTCCTCGCCTTCCACGATATCAACCCGTGGGCACCAGTGCACCTGTTGATCATTCCGAAGCAGCACATTGCAACCCATGCGGATGTTGCTGCCGAACACGAACGACTCTTGGGGAAGATGCTGCTGTTGGCACCGAAGCTGGCGCTAGAACACGGCGCTGCCAACGGATTTCGCAGCATCATCAACACCGGTCGCGACGGCGGACAAGAGGTGTATCACTTGCATTTGCACGTCATTGGTGGGCCCCGACCGTGGAAGCAGGGTTGACCGCAACCGCGCCCCGCACTGACGCCTTGCAATACCGAGTAGGCGCCAGCGAGACGGGCTCGACATATGTACCGCTCACCTAGAATTGAAGATCGTTTCGAAGGAGAAATGCGATGGGCTCATTCAGTATTTGGCATTGGTTGATCGTTTTGGCGATCGTCGTGTTGGTGTTCGGCACCAAGAAGCTAAAAAACCTCGGCTCTGACCTGGGCGGTGCGGTCAAAGGATTCAAGGACGGTGTGCGCGATGGCGGCGCATCGGCCGACCCAAACAACCCGGCGGCCCAGGTGACGTCGCAAAAAACAGCCGACGCCAACACCGTCGACGTGGAAGCGAAAACCAAGTTGTGATCGCTTTAACAATGGGTACTCGCGTTGGCGATTGCGATTGCATTGGCGATCGCGCTTGGGGTCCACTCGCAGTGATCACCATGTGCGGGCTGTCACGCCGTGATTGACTTTGGCTTTGACAAGATCGCCTTGATCGCCGGAGTGGCACTGCTGGTAATCGGTCCCGAGCGCATGCCCAAGGTTGCGCGAACCGTCGGCCACTTGTTCGGCAAGATGCAGCGCTACGTAGCGGACGTCAAAGCCGAAGTCAGCAAAACCATCGAGCTCGAAGAACTAAAAAACCTCAAAGGCCAGTTGCAAGACGCTGCCCGCAATGTGGAACAGTCGGTGTCGAAAGAAATGCATCAAACCAGTTCAGGGTTGCGCAACGCGTGGGAAAGCAACACCGGAAATTCAAGCGATGCGGGGGCCGGTGATGACCCGCACGCTGTTGGACACGGCAGCCATCACCACGGCGCTGACTACGATCAGTACGACACGTTGATGGCACCGATCCCCGACTATCGGAACCCCAACAAACATTGGCGATTGATGCGCTCCGCCGTGCCGCGGTGGTACAAGCGGCGCGAAGGCATGCGTATTAGCACGCAGTCAGGCGCGGCGCGCGTGGCGCGGTTCCGTCCCTCCGCCTCGTCTGGCAATTCGGCCTGAACGATGGCTGCAAATCCGTCCGGCCCTGAAGACCTCAGCGGCAGCGAACAGCCGTTCATCACGCACCTGATCGAACTGCGCGATCGCTTGATGCGCGCCACCATCGCAGTCGCGGTCGTCTTCGGCGCGTTGTGCCTGTGGCCCGGCCCGGGGGGTCTATACGACTTGCTCGCCGCACCCCTGGTGGCCAATTTGCCCAAAGGCGCGACGTTGATTGCCACCAACGTGATTTCGCCATTCGTAGTGCCGCTCAAAATTACGCTGATGGCGGCGTTTTTAGTTGCATTGCCGGTGGTGCTTTACCAAGTCTGGGCATTCGTGGCGCCAGGTCTTTACGCCCACGAAAAGAAGCTGGTGCTGCCGTTGGTGATCTCCAGCACGGTGCTGTTTTTGGGCGGCGTGGCTTTTTGCTACTACTTCGTTTTCGGCCAGGTCTTTAAATTTATCCAGAGCTTTGCGCCGAAAAGCATTACCGCTGCGCCTGACATCGAGGCCTATTTGAGCTTCGTGCTGACGATGTTTATCGCCTTCGGTGCGGCGTTCGAAGTGCCGGTGGTGGTGGTGGTTCTGGCACGCATGAACCTGGTCACCATTGAAAAGCTGAAGGCGTTTCGCAGCTACTTCGTTGTGCTCGCGTTCATCATTGCAGCGGTCATTACGCCACCCGACATCGTGTCGCAGCTGGCGCTGGCGATCCCGATGTGCATCTTGTACGAGGTCGGGATATGGGCTGCGCGCATTTTCATCAAGCACACGCAGGCACCAGACGAGGCCGCAGCGCGTGCAGCAGTGGATGCGGCGAAAACCGAGCCGTCACAGCCCGGTTGATTCGCCCTCGGGCTGCTAACAACTCCCAGTTGATGTCGGCTCAGCTGCAGTACGGTTTTGTTACCCGTTCCCCAAACCCTGACGCAGGATCTGGCTGCACGACCGTAATGAGTTGCCAAGTTCAGCCCGAGCGGGTTAAGCAGTTGAACTGACGTTCTTGAACCAGCTTTACCGGTACCGCCGCAATGCTGTCAACGGTATCTATTGCGGTTCGCGCGGCGCGGTTGACAGGCTCTTGGGTCGCTGCACCACGGTAACTTGCAAGCTGATTGCCTGGCCGCCGCGTTGCACGCCGATCGACGCAACGGCTTGGGGTTTCAACATCGCCACCGCGTTCAGCAGCTGCGATGTGTTGACGACGCGACTGTCGCCGACTTTGAGCACCACGTCGCCCGGCAGCATGCCACCCGCGCTCGCGGGGCCGCTTTGCAACACACCGGTTATGAGCACACCTTGTTTGACGGGCAAGTTCAGTGTTTCGGCGATTTCGGGTGTCAGGTCGCGCGGCTCGACGCCGATCCAGCCGCGCGTTACCTGTCCGTCTTTGATCAGCCCGTCCATCACTTGCCGCGCAGTGTTCGCGGGAATCGCAAACCCGATGCCCATGTTGCCACCCGAGCGCGAATAAATGGCGGTGTTGATGCCCAACAAATTGCCGTTCGAGTCGACCAGTGCACCGCCGGAGTTCCCGGGGTTGATCGCTGCATCGGTTTGAATGAAATTCTCGAACGTGTTGATGCCGAGCTGATCGCGGCCGAGTGCACTGACGATGCCCGAGGTGACGGTTTGCCCAACGCCGAATGGATTGCCGATCGCCAGCACCACATCACCGACCTGCAAGCTGTCGGTGTTGCCGAAGGTCATGACCGGTAGTTTGTCAAGCTCGATTTTCAACACCGCCACATCGCTGTCGGGATCGGTGCCGACGACCTTGGCCGGGGCGCTGCGGCCATCGGTGAGTTGCACGTCGATGTCGCTTGCGCCTTCGATCACATGGTTGTTGGTAATCAAAAAACCTTCAGGCGACACGATGACTCCCGAGCCCAAACCGACCTGCGTCTCAGGTTGGCCGTCGCGTTCGCCATAGAAAAACTTGAACCACGGATCGCCCGCGTGTGGGTTGCGCGCCGACGCCTTGCTGGCGGTGATGCTGACTACCGCAGGCGATGCGCGTTTGGCGGCTGCGCTGTAGCTGTTGGCGAAGCCGCCACTGCCGCTGTTGCTATTGGTGGTTTTCGGTGCTTCTACGATCGACGCGGTGGTCGGCAAACCCCATCCACTGCGGCGCGGCGACCAGTCTGGCTTGAGGGTCGCGAGCACAAACAAAACGGCCACCGCCACGGTGACTGTCTGAGAGAAAATGAGCCAGATTTTTCGCATGAGGTGGAGTCTGTGGCCCGCTATTCCGAGATCGATTTGTACCTGTCTGCGCTATTGCAAATCGCCAACTACAAAGATTATGGGCCGAACGGTTTGCAGGTCGAGGGTCGCACCGAGGTGCGCCGACTCATCACCGGGGTCACTGCCAGCGGTGCGTTGATCGACGCTGCCATCGAGGCCCAGGCCGATGCGGTCTTGGTGCACCACGGCTTGTTTTGGCGCGGCCAGGATGGACGGGTGACGGGCTGGTTGAAGCAGCGGTTATCACGACTGCTGGCCCATGACATCAGCTTGTTTGCGTATCACTTGCCGCTCGATGCGCATGCCGAATTCGGCAACAACGCGCAGTTCGGCGCACGCCTGGGTGTGGTGGCCGACGCGCGTTTCGGCGAGCAGGGATTGGGCTTCGTCGGCACGCTGGCCGAACCGGTTGCCCTGGCGGCGTTGATGGCGCAATGGCACCGCGTTTCTGGCCGCGGGCCGATCGGTGTCGAGGGCGATGGCCGGCCATTGAGTCGCATCGCGTGGTGCACCGGCGGCGCACAGTCGTACTTTGAGGCAGCGATTGCGGCCGGTGCCGATGTGTTTCTGACGGGTGAGATCTCCGAACCTCAGGCACACGTGGCGCGCGAAACCGGCGTTGCGTTCGTCGCCTGTGGCCACCATGCGAGTGAGCGCTACGGCGTACAGGCGCTGGGCGCGCACCTGGCTGCACGTTTCGGAATCGAACACCGCTTCGTCGACATCGACAACCCAGCGTAATCAATCCAAGTGGAAAAAAATCGCCTGCATTCACTGACCCGGCCTATCGCCATCACGATGGGTGACGCCTGCGGCATTGGCCCTGAAATCATCGCCAAGCTGTTTCGCACCGCCGCGGCAGCTGACTGCGTGGTGATCGGCGATATGGCGGTGATGCGCCGCGCGGCTGCGTGCACCGGTGGACTGCTCGCGGTGGCGCAAATAGACACGCCAGACGCAGCGCGTGACGTGCCGCCGAATTGCATTGCGGTGATCCAGGCCAGTGGGCTGCCAGCCGATTTGATTGAAGCACCGGTGGGGCGCATGGATGCGCGCGCAGGTGCCGCAGCGGCGCGTTGCATTGAGCAAGCAGTGGCGCTGACGTTGGGCGGGGCATGTGCCTCCATTGTCACCGCCCCGGTGCACAAAGCAGCGCTGGCGGCCGCAGGTATTGGCTTTCCCGGACACACCGAAATGCTGCAAGCGCTTACCACGCCATCGGGCCAGGCACCGCGTCCGGTGCGCATGATGTTGGCTAACGACGAATTGCGCACGGTGCTGGTCACGGTGCACTTGTCGTTGCGTAACGCCATCGAAGCGGTCACCTTCGATGCGGTGCTGGACACGCTGCGCATCGCCCATCGCACGGCTGTCGATTGGGGTCAACGCGCGCCGCGCATTGCGGTAGCGGCGTTGAACCCGCATGCCGGTGAGGGCGGTTTGTTCGGCAATGAAGAGCTGACGGTCATCGCACCGGCGATAGCCGCAGCGCGCGCCGAAGGCATCAACGCTACCGGCCCGTATGCACCCGACACGGTGTTCATGCGCGCACGCAACACGCCCGCGCATCCGGGCGAATTTGACATCGTGATCGCGATGACGCATGACCATGGTTTGATTCCGGTCAAGTACCTCGGTGTGGAGCACGGCGTCAACCTCACGTTGGGCCTGCCGCTGGTGCGCACCAGTCCCGATCACGGTACCGCCTTCGACATCGCGGGCCGTGGCACGGCGGATGCGGCGTCGCTTGGCGCGGCAGTCGCCATGGCTCGCCGCTTGCCGGTGCCGGTGCCGGTGTCGGTGTCGACGTCGGTGGAAGTGGAGCCGGCTGACAGCGCGGGCTTATTGCCTTGAGTTAGCGCTCAGCGCGGCGAGTTGCTTGCGCGTGCGCGAAGTGGCGCGCTCCATCAGGTAGTTGCTTTCCACCGCGCGCATGCGCTCCGATTCACACATGCGGGTCAGCATGCGCGAGGTCAGTGAAATGGTTTCCTGCAGATTGCGGCCGTGGGTGAAAACGAAGAAGCTGCGGCCGGGGCTCATGTACGTCAGCCGCACCTTTTGCCATTCGTCTTTGAGCAGCATTTGGTAGGCGAAACCGATGCGCAAGTGCTCGATGAGTTTGGCACCGTGTGACGGCTCGGCTGGGTCTGAGGCCACCAGGTCGAGGTTGATGTCGACACCCAAATTCAAGGGCGCTTGCGCGCTTGCTGATTCAGCCGCCGCGGCTTCTTCGGTGAGGTCGATGTCGACCTCACCAGCCCAGTCCACCGCTTGTTCTTCGATCAAGCCAACTTGTGCTGCCTCGGCAGGCGTGAAGCGCTGTTCGATCTCGACTGAAGTCAAGCTGACCGGGCGTTCCATATCGGCGCGTGTCATCTCGCTGGCTGCTGGCGCACCGTGGTTGAAGACGGATTCGAGTTGTTTTGCGAGCAAGTTGTAGTCGAGCTCGGTCATCGCCGGCGCTTTCAGCGAATCGGCGTGCGCGGGCAGCAACTGGGCAAAAAATTCAGTTTGCGCGGGCTCGGGCCAACCAATCAGCTTCAGCCCTTCATTCAAGTCGCGCATCAGCGTGGGCAGCTGAATCAGAAAGCGCTTGCGCATCGAGGGCGAGCCTTTGGGCTGCACGCTCATTACCAAATCGCGGCCGACATGGCGATAGCGTTTTGTCGGCTCGCTGTCGACCCCATGGGTACGCGTCGCCTGCACCAACGCCTGGCTCCACACCTGCGACAGAAAGTTGCGCAAAAACTCCGGCATCGGCACCGGTGTCAGCGCGCCTTGTAGCTGGAGCAAGTAGCGCTGCTGCGTGCGCAGATCGGTCTCTTTGGCCTCGAGCACCGCGATCGCACCAGTGGCCTTGCCATCCGATTCGGCCTGTTGCGTGATGAACGATTCGAGCTCGACCAACTTGGCGGAATACAGCTCAACCTGGTCGAAATCGCCGTCGACGATTTCCTGCACCAGGACGCGGATGTGTTCAACGAACTGCTTGCCGGGGCCATCGTCAAAGTTGTCGAATGCGCATGCCAGCGATGCAATGCGGTTAACGAAGCGGCGCACCGGATGGCGACGCGACGAAAAGAAGTTGGGGTCGACCAGCGCAACCCGCAACACCGGCAGCTGCAAGCGCGCTATTTGGCGCGCCATTTGCGGCGCGACCCGCGTGTCGGAAAGGATTTGGTCGAACAAGCTGCCGACCACATCAATCACCATGTGATCCAGCTTGCCGGGTGACGCCTGCATCAGCTCATCGCGGTGCGCGCGGATCAGGTTCACCGCCATCATGCCGGCGGACGAGCCGTTAGCCTGTGCCCCGTACTGCGCGGCCGCGGCTGCCTGGCTATTTGCCGAGCCTGCACCAGCACCGTCGCCGGAATCACTGCCCAAGTGGGTGTAGAGTTGGTTCAGCTTCGAGTCGGGACGGTTGTTTTCGTACGACGTGGTGCCAGCCGCCGCATCAGCGCCGTAGCGGCTGGCAGATTCGGGGTAGCCGATTGAAGCGGCCTGGCCACCACGCGCGCCGAAATCTGCGTGCTCGCTGGTCAGATGGGTCAGTCGACGCAGCAGCTGCATAAGTTGCGCGTCTTGTGCTGCGCCGTCGCCGTTATGTCCGCTGCCCGGTGCATTGGCGTGGCCGGTTACCGGCCCCGTGTCGCGGCCACCGCCGCTATTGCTACTGCTACCACTGCCCGAACCGCGTGTCTGCGACCACTCGCTGGCGCTGTAACCCGAGCCGGTGGAGCCCGCCCCCGAACTCGACCTGCTGCCCGGCCCACGGTGGGTTGGAAAGCCAGCCCGAGCCGAGGGCGCAAATTCACTGGGTGTGCCGTGGCGTGACTGGCCTTCATTGCGCAGGCTGGCGTAACCTGAGTTGAGCCCAGGCAAATGGTTGCCTGGTCCTTCGACTGCTCGTACTTGCAAGGTGACCGGCACCACGCCGCACGACTGCATTTCCACCACGATGGCGGCGTAACACGCTGGCATGGCCTGTGCCATCACGATGCCGAACTCGCGGGTTAGAACGCTGCGTTCATCGGCTGCGGAAGTCACCACCCCGAGCGCAGCGTAAATCGATTGCCCGATCGCCGCTGGGCGCAGTGGATTGCGTTCTTCATCTGCGGTGCCGTTGCCGGTCACGCTGCCCATGTAGCCAGAAAGCTCACGCAGTTCGGCTTCGCTGGTGTGGGCAATTTGTTGGCCTAACCGGCCCGAGTACATGCGCTCTTCGACCTCTTTGTCGTCAACCAACGTGAGCGACTGCCAATCGGCAAAAGCGGTGCTGCGTTTCGTTGCCAATCGGGGCGCGGTCGCTTCAAGCATGCGGGCTTCCAAGCGGTTACGAAACTGCAGCTGGAACGAGCGCATCTGTCGGGTCAGCGCCAACTGAGCGGCAAACATGGTGTTGCGGTCAACCGCTTTGGACGCGGCTTGCGATTGCGCCGTCAGGACCTGACAAACCCGTTCCGCCACCGTCTGTGCCGTCGCGCAAACGAGCTCAGCTGCTGCTGTCAGCTCGGCGGGCAATTGGGAGTCGGAGGGATTCATTTGCGGGGTGTGCGATATGTGCCGGAAGTTCGGAACAAAAAGATGTCGCAAAGTATGAGACCAGACAGCCGCACGGCGACTGTCTGGGGGTGTATCGCAGACGCCGCCGAGGCGTCTAAACCGCTTACTTCCTTAATGCGTCACGAATTTCGCGCAACAACACAACGTCTTCCGCCGGTGCTGCGGGCGCGGCTGCGGGCTCCGCTTTTTTCATGTTGTTCATCGCTTTGATGATCATGAAAATGATGAATGCCAAGATGGCGAAGTTGATCGCGACAGTGATGAAGTTTCCGTAGGCGAAAACCGCGCCGCCTTTTTTTGCCTCGACCAACGAGGTTCCGACTTGGCCCGCCAGGGGGATGAAGTAGTTCGAAAAATCGAGGCCGCCGAAAATCTTGCTGACGATAGGCATCAACAAGTCGGACACCATCGAGTCGATGATTTTCCCGAACGCACCGCCAATGATCACGCCGACGGCCAGATCAACGACGCTGCCTTTCATCGCAAACTCTTTGAACTCTGTGGCGAATCCCATATTTCTATCTCCTTATTTAATTTCAGAATTACCCGCCGCTGCATAGTGCCAATGGGTCGGCGGTCGAGCGGCGCGAGTATCGCCGAATGGCACCGCGCGCATCGACAACGCCCTCTCGATGTTGCGCAACAGCGCCTGACTCAGTCGCGGTGTCGGTAGCGCCAGCCCGCCGCCCATCCTGCGCCGAGCGCAGTGTTAATCAGTGCAATTCGCCGAACGATGCTCCGTTAGAATTTGTAGTTGTTTAAAAAAGATTGCCACACACGAGGTTTTTATGAGTGAACAGCAAGTCAATAACGCGAAGCGCACCTGGCTCATCGCCACCGGTTGTGCGGGCGCACTGGGTGGTGCGGCCGCAGCGGTTCCGTTCATCGCGACGTTCCAGCCGTCAGAGCGAGCGCGTGCTGCTGGTGCATCGGTTGAAGTAGATATCAGTGCCATCAAGCCAGGTGAAAAGCTGACCGTGGAATGGCGTGGCAAACCGGTATGGATCATCCGCCGTACGCCTGAGCAGCTTGCGGCGTTGCCTGCGATTGACGGATTGCTCGCCGATCCGAAGTCCCTGCGCAAGCCCGACGAGCTGACGCCGTCATATGCGCGAAACGAAGCCCGGTCTATAAAACCTGAATTCATGGTGGCGGTTGGTATTTGCAGCCACCTCGGGTGCTCACCAGGCGACAAATTCGCGCCAGGCGCACAGGCCGGTGTGCCGGATAACTGGGCCGGTGGTTTCCTCTGCCCATGTCACGGATCTATTTTTGACATGGCTGGGCGGGTTTACAAAAACAAGCCAGCTCCCGACAACCTCGAAGTTCCACCGCACATGTACCTTTCTGAAACTCGCCTGCTCATCGGCGAGGACAAGAAAGCCTGATGGCTCAGCAGTAACGGCACAACAGGAGATTAATGATGGCTACTTACCAAGACGCACCCGCAAACGCCAATTCGGCGGAAAAGCTTTTGAACTGGGTAGACAACCGGTTCCCGGCTAGCAAGCTGTACAACGAGCATTTAGGCGAGTACTACGCACCCAAGAATTTCAACTTCTGGTATTTCTTTGGTGCACTAGCGATGTTGGTGCTAGTGATCCAAATAGTCACCGGAATTTTCTTGGTGATGCACTACAAACCGGATGCAGCCCTTGCATTTGCTTCGGTCGAATACATCATGCGCGACGTACCTTGGGGTTGGCTCGTCCGTTACATGCATTCCACCGGTGCCAGCGCCTTTTTCGTCGTGATTTATTTGCATATGTTCCGCGGGATGATTTACGGCAGCTACCGTAAACCGCGTGAGCTGATCTGGATATTCGGCTGCGCCATATTCCTTTGCCTTATGGCCGAAGCATTCATGGGCTATTTGCTACCCTGGGGCCAAATGAGTTACTGGGGAGCGCAGGTCATCGTGAATTTATTTACCGCGATCCCGTTCATCGGCCCTGATTTGGCGTTACTCATTCGCGGTGACTATGTCGTAGGCGACGCCACGTTGAACCGGTTTTTCAGTTTCCACGTCATCGCTGTTCCGTTGGTCCTGTTGGGATTGGTTGCTGCACACATCATTGCGCTGCATGAGGTCGGCTCAAACAATCCGGACGGCGTCGAAATTAAAGCGACGAAAGATGCAAATGGCAAACCGTTGGATGGTATTCCTTTCCATCCTTACTACACCGTGCATGACATATTAGGTGTTAGCGTGTTTTTGATGATATTTACGGCAATTGTTTTCTTCGCGCCCGAGCTGGGGGGGTACTTTCTCGAATACAACAACTTTATTCCAGCCGACTCTTTGAAAACACCCGCGCACATTGCACCGGTTTGGTATTTCACTCCGTACTATTCGATCCTGAGGGCCATTACTGCTGAAATGGTTTATGTTTTGATGGCGCTGGTCGGCGCTGCTGCGGTATGGGCGTTGGTCAAATCTCGCCTACCGATGTTGTTCAAGCTTGTGGTGGTTGGTGCTGCCGCGGCGGTAATTGCCATGATGTTCAACATTGACGCGAAATTCTGGGGAGTCGTTGGCATGGGCGGCGCGGTTGTGATTTTGTTTTTCTTACCGTGGCTCGATTACAGCGAAGTGAAATCCATTCGCTACCGGCCAGATTGGCACAAGTGGGTGTACGGCGTCTTCATTGCTAACTTCTTCGTACTTGGATATCTAGGTACGCAGGGAGTAACGGACGTTGGCACCAGGCTGGCGCAGGTAGGGACGTTGATTTACTTCGGCTTCTTCTTATTGATGCCTTGGTGGAGCCGCTTGGGCGAATTCAAACGCGTGCCGGATCGCGTCACATTCGCGGCGCACTGAAGGTTCGAAGGCAGATAAAAATGAAAAAACTGATTCTTTCCTTCCTGATATCGCTTGGCGCTTTTTCGGCTGCACAGGCTAACAGTAGTGGTATTGCATGGGACAAGTTCCCGGTCGAAAAAACAACTGACATTACTGCCCTGCAAAACGGCGCTCGCACCTTCACCAACTATTGCCTGAACTGCCACAACGCGGCGTACATGCGCTACAACCGGCTGCGCGACATTGGACTGACTGAAGCGCAGATCAAAGGCAATTTGATGTTCGCCACCGACAAAGTCGGTGACGTGATGAAAGTGTCCTTTGATCCGAAAAATGCGAAGGAGTGGCTGGGTGTCGTTCCACCCGATCTCACGCTAATCGCCCGTTCTCGCGCAGACGCGGGAAAAGGCACCGGTGCCGATTATTTGTATACGTTTTTGCGTACGTTTTACCGCGACGAAAGTAAGGCAACCGGTTGGAACAATTTGGCCTATCCGAACGCTGCCATGCCTCACATCTTGTGGGAGTGGCAGGGCCAGCGCAGTGCCAAATTCGAGGAGGTTGCTGACGCCCACGACGCCACAAAAAAGGAGCATCGATTCGTCGGCTTCGAGCAGCTGACGCCCGGTACCCAGTCGCAGCTGGCATATGACCAGTCGATCGGTGATCTGGTGGCTTATCTAAATTGGATGGGTGAGCCAGTTCAAAGCACACGCACGCGTCTAGGCGTTTGGGTACTCGGCTTCTTGTTGATCTTCACCTTGATCGCTTGGCGTTTGAACGCGGCGTTCTGGAAAGACATCAAGTAATATCCGGCGGTAGCATCTTTGCTGTGGGCGCTGGGCCCACCGCGCAGTGGTTTGCTCTCGATCGAGAGCAGTCACTGCGCTTTTCTTTTTTCTGATTCCTTGAGGAGCTTGTCCGCATGATGGTGCTTTACTCCGGCACGACCTGCCCCTATTCACACCGCTGTCGTTTCGTGTTGTTTGAGAAAGGCATGGACTTCGAGATTCGCGACGTTGATCTGTTCGCCAAGCCAGACGACATTGCGTTGATGAATCCGTACAACGAAGTTCCTATTCTGGTCGAGCGCGACCTGATTCTTTATGAATCACACATCATCAATGAATACATCGACGAGCGTTTTCCGCACCCGCAGCTCATGCCTGGTGACCCGGTTGCGCGCGCTCGGGTTCGGTTGTTTTTGCTCAATTTTGAGAAAGAATTGTTCGTGCACGTGAACATGTTGGAGGCCCGCAGCGTCAAGGCAACTGACAAACAGCTTGAGAAAGCGCGGTCGCAAATTCGGGATCGACTCACGCAGTTGGCACCCATTTTTCTCAAGAACAAATTCATGCTGGGCGACGATTTTTCAATGCTCGATGTCGCCATTGCTCCGTTGTTATGGCGCCTTGATTACTACGGCATCGACATGTCGAAGAACGCTGTGCCGTTGCTTAAGTACGCTGAGAGGATTTTTTCGCGGCCTGCCTACATCGAAGCCTTAACGCCTTCAGAAAAGGTCATGCGAAAGTGAGTTTTTGTTTCGCCAAGCAGCTGCTCGAATACCCAACATGATGCAAGTCCCTGCGCCTCCGGGCATCGGCAACAACGGGACGTCGACGCGCCCGTACCTGGTTCGTGCACTTCACGAATGGTGCACCGACAACGGCTTCACGCCGTACATCGCAGTGTTCGTTGGTAGTGGTGTGCAAGTGCCGATGGAGTACGTAAAGAACGGCGAAATTGTTCTCAACGTTGCCTTCGAAGCCACCACTGGTTTGGAGTTGGGCAACGAGCGGATCGAATTCAAGGCACGTTTCGGCGGCAGCTCGCGCGATATCTCCGTTCCGATCGACCACGTGATCGCGATTTATGCACGTGAGAACGGACAAGGTATGGCATTTCCGGTGCCGACCGACGCAGCCCCTGCAGGGTTGACCTTGTCTGCCGCTGCTGCAGAGCCAGGCGAGCGTGCGCGCACTGCGTTGCGCCTGGCAACAGACGGTGATGAGCCGACGACAGGGACCGGCAAATCGGCATCGACAACGGGCGTAGTGCCGACTGAGCCACCGCCCGGCGGCAGCCGCCCCTCTTTAAAGCGAGTGAAATGATGCCCCGCATCAATTCGATAAAGCACCGCTAAAATTTAGCGCTTGCCCTTGTAGCTCAGTTGGTAGAGCAGCGGTTTTGTAAACCGAAGGTCGCGGGTTCGATTCCTGCCGGGGGCACCAAAGCAGCTATTCAGGCTGCCTCACAAACACTCAAGGTCCCAACTCACTCCGCGACTTTGGGCCTTTTTCTTTGTCAGGGCGACGCACACGGGGGTTGTGACGCGCACACAAAATCGGGGATCGGCCCGAGGTGCGAGACACCTGCCCGATCACAAAACAGACAGTGGTAGCCCCGGTTTTGCGGTTTCTCATCGTGCACCCGTCAACCCCTTGCACCACGCGGTTGGTAGGCGCAACGCGTCATTGGGCCAACATCGGCTTGCCTCACGCGGCACGGGTCTTGATCCGCAACATCCCCGTCAAGTAGCCACTCAGCCGCAACCGCTCTTCGAACACTGGCTGCAACTGGCGCAACTTGGCGGTGACGTTCGGGTTGGCTGCAATCAGTGTCCAGCCGGCTTCGTCGACGGATCCGGCCGCCACGTGTGGCTGCAACTGCACCGGTATGTACGGGTAGATCGCGGCATAGCGTTTCTTCGATTCTTCGATTCGGCGCTGCAGCGAGGCCAGCGGTTGGCTTTGCCGCAAAGCCTCAGCTAGGTGCAGCGCGTTGGGCACGCAAACGTCGGGTTTCTTCATGGTCGACGGCAGTGTAGTGAGGCGGCGTGCGGCGCTTGCGCCTGGCGATTGCATATCAAAGACCGCACCACGCCGCGATGGCGGGGCAGTAAACTCGAAAGCCCGCGGAAGTCACGTCGAAGTCTTGCCATACAGGCGACCGGCGGCCTTCGAGCAACCCCCTTTCTTCACCGATCGCCTGCTGCTTTTGCCTGACCCGAAAGGCATTTGCAACGGCCCACCCGACCACGCCGCATGTTGCCAAAAATCCTCACCCAAATTTTCGGCAGCCGCAATGAGCGCCTGCTGAAACAGTACCGCCGTGTGGCGCTGCAAGTCAACGCACTGGAAGAAAAATTCGAGGCGCTCGACGATGCCGCTCTGGCAGCGAAGACGGCTGAGTTTCGTCAACGCCACGCCGCCGGCGAAACCCTGGACGGTTTGTTGCCTGAAGCATTTGCAGTGGCCCGCGAAGGCAGCAAACGTGCGCTGAAGATGCGGCACTTCGATGTGCAATTGATCGGTGGCATGGCGTTGCACGACGGCAAGATTGCCGAAATGCGCACCGGCGAGGGCAAAACGTTGATGGCGACGTTGCCGGTCTACCTCAACGCGATCGCCGGCGAAGGCGTGCACGTGGTCACGGTGAACGATTACCTGGCCAAGCGCGACGCCGAGTGGATGGGGCGGCTGTACCGCTTTTTGGGCTTGTCGGTCGGCATCAATTTGCCGAACATGTCGCGCGAAGAAAAGCAGGCGGCGTATGCGGCCGATGTGACCTACGGCACCAACAACGAATTCGGCTTTGATTACCTGCGCGACAACATGGTGCAAGAAGTTGCGGACCGCGTGCAGCGCGTGCTCCCGTACGCCATCGTCGACGAGGTCGATTCGATCCTCATCGACGAGGCCCGCACGCCGCTGATCATCAGCGGCCAAGCCGAAGACCACACCGAGATGTATGTGCGTATCAACACGGTGGTCCCCAGTTTGAAAAAGCAAATTGGCGAGCTTGATTTGCGTACCGGCGAAGGCGTCATCGACCCGGGTGACTTCACTGTGGATGAAAAGTCGCACCAGGTGTTTTTGACCGAAGACGGCCACGAAAACGCAGAGCGCTTGCTAGGCGAAGCCGGTCTGTTGCCTGAGGGCGCGAGCCTGTACGACGCCGGCAACATCGCGCTGATGCACCACGTGTACGCCGCGCTGCGTGCCAACCAGCTTTACAACCGCGACCAGCACTACGTGGTGCAGTCGGGCGACAACGGCCCTGAAGTCGTCATCGTCGATGAGTTCACTGGCCGCTTGATGACTGGCCGACGCTGGTCGGACGGGTTGCACCAAGCGGTTGAAGCCAAAGAAGGCGTGCAGATCCAAAACGAAAACCAAACGCTGGCGTCGATCACGTTTCAGAACTACTTTCGCATGTTCGGCAAGTTGTCGGGCATGACTGGCACGGCCGACACCGAGGCCTACGAGTTCCAGGAAATCTACGGTCTCGAAACCGTGGTGATTCCGCCGAACCGACCGACGGTGCGCAAAGACGAACTCGACCTGATTTATAAAACCAGCCGAGAGAAATTCGAGGCCGTGATTCTCGATATCCGCGAATGCCATGAACGCGGCCAGCCGGTGTTGGTGGGCACCACCTCGATTGAAAACTCGGAGCTGATTTCGGCCTTGCTGGAAACCGCAAAATTGCCGCATCAGGTGCTCAACGCCAAGCAGCACGCCAGGGAGGCCGACATCGTCGCGCAAGCCGGTCGCCCAGGCGTAATCACCATTGCCACCAACATGGCCGGCCGCGGCACGGACATCGTGTTGGGCGGCAACGTCGAGAACCAAGTCAAGTCGATCCAGGCCGACGAGTCGGTGGTCGAGGCCGACAAACACAGCCGTTCGCAGGTGCTGCACGATGAGTGGCAAGGCTTGCACGACCGCGTCAAAACCGAAGGCGGCTTGCGCATCATCGCCACGGAGCGCCACGAGTCACGCCGTATCGACAACCAGTTGCGTGGACGTTCGGGCCGGCAGGGCGATCCGGGTTCGTCGCGTTTCTATTTGTCGCTCGACGACTCGTTGATGCGCATCTTTGCCGGTGACCGCGTGCGCTCGATCATGGAACGGCTGAAGATGCCCGACGGCGAAGCGATTGAAGCTGCCATCGTCACGCGCAGCATCGAGGGTGCGCAACGCAAAGTGGAGGCGCGTAATTTCGATGTGCGCAAGCAGCTGCTGGAGTACGACGATGTCGCCAACGACCAGCGCAAGGTCATCTATCAACAGCGCAATGAAATTCTGGAAGCCGACAGCCTGACCGAGCAAATCGCCAACCTGCGGCGCAGCACGATGTCGGATGTGGTGCGCACCTATGCACCCGCAGGCAGCCTGGAAGAGCAGTGGAACCTGAGCGGACTCGAGCAGGTGCTACGCGACGAGTGGCGGCTCGACCTGCCGTTGCGGGCCGAGGTCGACGCCAGCAGCTCGATCACCGATGAAGATCTGGTCGACCGCGTGAGTAAATCAGCCGACGAACTGTTCGATGCGAAGGTCGAGCAAGTCGGCACTGAGCAGTTCACGCCGTTCATGCGGATGGTTTTTTTGCAGTCGATTGATCAGCACTGGCGCGAGCACCTGGCCGCGCTCGACTACCTGCGCCAAGGCATCCACTTGCGCGGTTATGCGCAGAAAAATCCAAAGCAGGAATACAAGCGCGAGGCGTTCGAGCTGTTCAGCCAGTTGCTAGACGTCATCAAGATGGACGTGACGCGCACGCTGATGACGGTGCACATCCGGTCGGCCGAGGAAGTCGCACAAGCCGCCGAGGCGATTGAGCAACGCGCCGAGCGCATCGCCAACGTGACCTACACGCACCCGAACGAAGACGGCAGCGTGACGGAAGATACCGAGTCGGCAACACAGTCGGCTGCGCCATTCCCGCCCGCCGGCCGCAACGATCCATGCCCGTGCGGCAGCGGCAAGAAGTTCAAGCTATGCCACGGCCGCTTGGCTTGAGGAGACGGCGATGCCCGTGAATCTAAAAGCGCCCGTTGCCGGTGACTTGATGCCAGTGCCAGGCGTCAAGCTGGGCACCGCGATGGCCGGCGTGCGCAAGCCGAACCGACGCGACGTGCTGGTGTTGACACTGGCCGAAGACTCGCAGGTGGCGGGTGTCTTCACCAGCAACCGTTTTTGTGCCGCACCGGTCCAGTTGTGTCGGCAGCATCTGGCGATCGACCGCACACCAGCCGACGGCATACGCGCACTGTTGATCAATACCGGCAACGCCAACGCAGGCACCGGTGCCGACGGCTTGGCGCGTGCACAAGCCACCTGTGCGGCGTTGGCTAAACACCTGGCACTTCGGCCCGATCAGGTACTGCCGTTTTCAACCGGCGTGATCATGGAGACGTTGCCGGTGGAGCGCATCGAAGCCGGCTTGCCGGCGGCACTGGCCGATCTGCATGAGGCGAACTGGGCCACCGCAGCCGAGGCCATCATGACCACCGACACGCTGCCCAAAGCGGCATCGGTGCAGGTATACATCGGCGGCAAAACCGTGACGGTGACCGGTATCAGCAAAGGGGCCGGGATGATTCGGCCGAACATGGCGACGATGCTCGGCTTTGTGGCCACCGATGCCGTGCTGGCACCTGGGTTGCTCGAAACCTTGGCGCGCGACGCGGCCGACCAGTCGTTCAACCGCATCACGATTGATGGCGACACCTCGACCAACGATTCCTTCGTGTTGATTGCCACGCAGCGGGCAGGCCACGCGCCCATCACCACATGGGCCAGCAACGACGGCGCGGTGTTGCGCGGTGCAGTGATCGCGGTGGCGACCAGGTTGGCGCAGGCCATCGTGCGCGACGGCGAAGGCGCGACGAAATTTATAACGGTGCAAATCGACGGGGGCAAAACAGATGCCGAATGCAAGCTGGTGGCTTATGCCATTGCGCATTCGCCATTGGTGAAAACCGCTTTTTTTGCCAGTGACCCGAACCTGGGCCGCATCCTCGCTGCAGTCGGCTACGCGGGCATTGCCGATCTCGACCAAACGTTGATCGATTTGCACCTCGACGATGTGCATGTGGTGCAGCAAGGCGGCCGCCACCCGGCCTACCGCGAGGCGGACGGCCAGCGTGTCATGAAGCAAAGCGAAATTGCGGTGCGGGTGAACTTGAACCGCGGCGCGGCCGACGCCACCGTGTGGACCTGCGACTTCAGTACCGAATACGTCACGATCAACGCCGACTACCGGAGTTGAGTCACCGCCGCGTTCCGCTCTGCGGTTGCGGCGCAGGCAGGCAGGCGGTCGATGGCGTCGGTGATCAAGGCGTCGACGCCGCAGCCAAACAAGCGCTCGGCAACCTCGGCGTCGTTCACTGTGTACGCCATGGCCAGCCTACCCGCCGCGTGCAGCTTCGCGACCAGGGCAGCATCCACCAACGGGTAGTGCAGCACCACCGCAGCACAACGCAGCGCTTGCGCTTGCGCGAACCAATCGGCAGGTAGCGCATCGAGTAGCAGTGCGCGCGGCAGCTGCGGAGCGGCATTGCGCGCCGCGGCGAGCGCCACCGTTGAAAACGAACTGAGCAACGGCAGCGCGGCGTGGGCACGCCACAGCCGCGTTGCATCGATGGCGACTTGTCGACCAGTCGCGCGTTCGCGACCCGGCGTCGGCTTGATTTCGATGTTCAACAGCGAGTCGGTCGCCATACAAAACTGTGCGATCGTGGCCAACGTCGGTATCGGTTCACCGGCAAAGGCGGCGCTGTGCCAACTGCCCGCATCGAGCGCAGCAAGTTCAGCCCAGCTGCGCCCGCCCGTGCCACCCGAATGGCCGGTGGTGCGGCGCAACGTGTCGTCGTGCATCAGGAACACGACGCCGTCGGTGCTGGTGTTCACGTCGCACTCGAACGCCCGCAGCCCGTGTTGTGCGCCAACGCGAAACGCGGCCAAGGTGTTTTCGGGTGCCAAGCGCCCGGCACCGCGATGCGCCAGCCAGCGCACAGCGCGCCAAGGTTCAGGGATCGAGTCGCGGTTCATGGATGGCGGCTGGTGTTTGCGTGTGGCCGGTGGGCGAGGTGCGCTGCGCTGCGTCATGGGCCCGCGGCATATGCGCGTTATCGACGATAGCTTCTGCGGTGAAGGTGGGCCGCACGCGTCGGTCGCGCCCGTCCTAAGTCCTCACAGAAGCCCCAGCCACCGACGGTGCGACGTGGGTTTCGCTGGTCTAACGGATACCATCTTGGACCGTTACCGCGCGACTCGCTTGCGCTCGGCCGTGGTGCCCTTTTTGGGGCGTCTCGACAGCCGCGCCGCAAGCCTCGCCCCCTTCATGAACGCACCCACGACCCTCACCCAGCTGATGTCTGCGAGCCGCGTTGAGCCAAGCACTTCTCGCCTGCGCGAAATTCCATACAACTACACCTCGTTTTCCGATCGCGAAATCGTGCTGCGGCTGCTTGGCTCGCGCGCGTGGGAGTTGCTGGGCCGTTTGCGTGGTGAGCGCCAAACCGGTCGCTCGGCACGCATGTTGTACGAAGTGCTCGGCGACATCTGGGTGGTGCAGCGCAATCCGTATTTGCAAGACGATTTGCTCGACAACCCGAGCCGCCGCAAGCTGCTGATCGAGGCACTGCAGCACCGTCTGGGCGAAGTCGAGTCGCGCGCCAAGCCAGCCGATGGTGCGCACCATGCCGAAGTCAACGAACTGTTGACCTGCGCCAAGGCCGCCGTGCAGCGCTTTGCCGACCAATTCAACGAGGTCGCGCAACTGCGCAAGCGCGCCACCAAAACCCTGCGCCGCTGCACTGCGGCCGACAACGTCAAGTTCGATGCGTTGTCGCGCGTTTCGCACGTGACCGACGCAACCGACTGGCGAGTCGAGTATCCGTTCGTGGTGTTGGCGCCTGACACAGAGGCGGAAATGGCGGCGTTGGTCCAGGGCTGCGTCGAACTCGGCCTGACGATCATCCCGCGCGGCGGTGGCACCGGCTACACCGGCGGCGCCATTCCGCTGATCTGGAACAGCGCGGTCATCAACACCGAAAAGCTTGAAGGCATGAGTGAGGTCGAAATGCGCCGCCTGCCGGGCCTCGACCACGAGGTAGCTACGGTCTGGAGCGAAGCTGGTGTGGTAACGCAACGTGTGGCCGATGCGGCCGAGCGCGGCGGCTTTGTGTTTGCGGTCGACCCGACTTCAGCCGAGGCCAGCTGCATCGGCGGCAATATTGCAATGAACGCGGGCGGCAAAAAAGCGGTGCTTTGGGGCACTGCGCTCGACAACCTGGCATCGTGGCGCATGGTCACGCCCGAAGCGAAATGGTTGGAAGTCACCCGACTGAACCACAACCTCGGCAAGATCCACGATGCCGAGTTGGCGAGTTTCGAATTGCAGTATTTCGACGCCAGCGGCAAAACGCTGGAGCGCACCGAGCGGCTCGATATTCCAGGCCGCACCTTTCGCAAAGAAGGTCTGGGCAAAGACGTCACCGACAAGTTTTTGGCCGGTTTGCCGGGCATTCAAAAAGAGGGCTGCGACGGCCTAATTACCAGCGCACGCTGGATCGTGCACAAAAGCTTTGCACACACCCGCACCGTCTGCCTGGAGTTTTTCGGTAACGCCAAAGACGCGGTGCCCAGCATCGTCGACATCAAAGATTTCATGTTTGCCGAGGCCAAGTCGGGTGGCGCGGTGCTGGCCGGTTTGGAGCATCTGGATGACCGCTATTTGAAGGCGGTGGGTTACGCGACCAAAAGCAAACGCGGCGGCTTGCCGAAGATGGTGTTGGTGGGCGATATCTCGGGCAACGACGCCGACGTGGTGGCCCGCGCCACCAGCGAAGTGGTGCGGCTGGCCAATGGCCGCGCCGGCGAAGGCTTTGTTGCGGTGAGCCCCGAGGCGCGCAAAAAGTTTTGGCTCGATCGCAAACGCACTGCCGCGATCAGCAAGCACACCAACGCGTTCAAGGTGAACGAAGACGTGGTGATACCGCTGCCACGCATGGGTGAGTACACCGAAGGCATCGAGCGCATCAACATCGAGTTGAGTTTGCGGAACAAGCTGGCGCTGCTCGATGCACTGGAGGCGTTTTTCCGCAAAGGCAATTTGCCGCTGGGCAAGGGCGACGACGCGATGGACATACCGTCTGCAGAGTTGCTGGAAGACCGGGTCCAGCAAGCGCTGGGGTTGCTCGCCGACGTGCGTGGTTTGTGGCAACACTGGATCACGCATCTTGACGCCAGCGACGGCGAGCGCAGCTACTTTGCGCCACTGCAAGACCATTCGCTGCGCGCGTCCTGGAAGACCCAGGTGCGTGCGCCGCTGCAAGCGATTTTTTCGGGTGCCGCGTTGTCGCCAGTCATCGAGGCGTGCCAGGCGATTCACAAAGGTGTGTTGCACGGCCGGGTCTGGATTGCGCTGCACATGCACGCCGGCGATGGCAATGTGCACACCAATATCCCGGTCAACAGCGACGACTACGACATGCTGCAAACCGCGCACGAAGCGGTCGCACGCATCATGAATTTGGCGCGCCGACTGGACGGCGTGATTTCGGGCGAGCACGGCATCGGCATCACCAAGCTCGAATTCATGACCGACGACGAATTGGCTGGGTTTGCTGCCTACAAGCAGCGTGTAGATCCGCACGGTCGTTTCAACAAAGGCAAGTTGTTGCGCAGCCCGCCGGGCTTGGCGGACCCCGCAGTGGCAGATGCGTCGCTGCTGCGCGCTGCCGATTTGAGCCAGGCGTACACACCGAGCTTCGGCCTGATGGGACATGAGTCCCTCATCATGCAGCAAAGCGATATCGGCGCGATTGCCGACAGCATCAAAGACTGCATGCGCTGCGGCAAGTGCAAACCGGTGTGCGCCACCCACGTACCGCGCGCCAATTTGTTGTACAGCCCGCGCAACAAAATTCTGGCGACCTCGCTGCTCGTCGAAGCGTTTTTGTATGAAGAACAAACCCGCCGCGGCATCAGCCTGAAGCATTGGGAAGAGTTCGAAGACGTGGCCGACCACTGCACCGTGTGCCACAAGTGTTTGAGCCCGTGCCCGGTCAAGATCGATTTCGGCGAGGTGTCGATGAACATGCGCAACTTGCTGCGCAAGATGGGCAAAAAAACCTTCCGGCCCGGCAACGCGGTGTCGATGGCGTTCCTCAACGCGACCAGCCCGCAAACCATCAACCTGATGCGCGGTGCGATGGTCGGCGTGGGCTTCAAAGCGCAACGCCTGGCCAATGATTTGTTGCAGCGGCTGGCCCGCAAGCAAACCGCCGCACCGCCTGCATCGGTCGGCACCGCGCCTATCAAAGAGCAGGTGATTCACTTCATCAACAAGAAGCTGCCCGGCGGCTTGCCGAAGAAAACTGCGCGCGCCTTGCTCGACATCGAAGACAAGGATTACGTGCCGATCATTCGCGATCCCGAGACCACCACCGCGGAGACCGAGGCGGTGTTTTATTTCCCCGGGTGCGGCTCAGAGCGATTGTTTTCTCAAGTCGGTTTGGCCACTCAAGCCATGCTGTGGCACGCCGGGGTGCAAACCGTCTTGCCGCCGGGCTACTTATGCTGCGGTTATCCGCAACGTGGCAGCGGCCAGTTCGATAAGGCCGACAAGATCATTACCGACAACCGGGTGTTGTTCCACCGCGTGGCCAACACGCTGAACTACCTCGATATCAAAACCGTGGTGGTGAGTTGCGGCACCTGTTACGACCAGCTGCAGGGTTACCAGTTCGACAAGATTTTCCCGGGCTGCCGGATCATCGATATCCACGAATATCTGCTCGAGAAAAACATCACCTTGCAAGGGCAGGGCGGCTATCTGTATCACGACCCGTGTCACAGCCCGATGAAGCTTCAAGAGCCGATGAAAACTGTCAAGGCGCTGGTCGGCGGCAGCAACCCCGACGCGGTGTTGGAGAGCAAACGCTGCTGCGGCGAAAGCGGCACCCTGGGCGTGACGCGGCCAGACATTTCGACGCAGATCCGCTTTCGCAAGGAAGAGGAACTGCTGCGCGATGAGAAAGCGCTGCGGCAAGTGATGTCGGTTGCCAATGCTGCGGACGCCAGCCAGGGTGTCGCGGCGCGTTCTGCGGCAAGCATCAACGCCAACGCCAACGCCAACGTCAAGATCCTCACGTCCTGCCCGAGCTGCCTGCAGGGTCTGAGCCGTTATGGCAACGATTTGCAAAACGGCCTGCTGGAAGCTGACTACATCGTGGTCGAGATGGCCAACCAGCTGCTTGGTCCGGATTGGATGCCGCAATACGTAGCGCGTGCCAACCGCGGCGGCATCGAGCGGGTGCTGGTGTAGCGCGACACGGCAGGTGTGCTGGGGGGGGGAGTTTGCGCGCGGTGTCTCGCTACACTGCGGCGCTTCACTTCGCGGATACATCCACCATGGCAGGACTCAGCGCCAAAACGCCACAGGTCACCGCAGTGACCGTGCACCAGCAATCTCGCGTGCTGCAAATCGTCTTCGCCGACGGCTGCGATTTCCGGATTCCGTTCGAGTTGATGCGCATCTATTCGCCATCTGCAGAAGTACAGGGCCATGGCCCTGGCCAGGAAGTGCTGCAAACCGGCAAGCGAGACGTAGTGGTGCTGGAGCTGGAGTCGATCGGCAACTACGCGGTGCAGCCGGTGTTTTCTGACGGTCACAGCACAGGCATTTTTTCGTGGGACTACCTGTACTTCCTCGGCTCGCAGCAGTCCGATTTGTGGCGCCAGTACGAACAGCGAGTGGTGGCGGCAGGCGTTGAGCGAGATGCACCCATGCCAGGCCCAGCAGGTGCGTCCTGCGGCACCCATTGAACCCCACGAGATCGCCCACCTTGAGCAACACCCACTTCGGCTACACCTCGGTAGATGAATCCAAAAAAGCCGAGCGGGTGCGCGGTGTGTTCGATTCGGTGGCCTCCAATTACGACGTGATGAACGACCTGATGTCGATGGGCCTGCACCGCGCCTGGAAGGCGTACACCATCGCAGTGGCGAATGCGCGCCCAGGTGACCGCGTGCTGGACATCGCCAGCGGAACCGGCGACCTTGCAGCCGCATTCAGCAAGAAGGTCGGGACCCGCGGGTTGGTGGTGCAAACGGATATCAACGAGGCGATGCTGCGGCAGGGCCGCGATCAACTTATCGACGCCGGTGTGCTGCTGCCGACCGCGTTGTGCGATGCGGAAACGCTGCCGTTTGCTTCGGCCTCTTTTGATCTCGTGAGCGTCGCATTCGGGCTGCGCAACATGACCCACAAAGACCGGGCGTTGGCTGAAATGGCGCGCGTGCTGCGACCGGGTGGTCGATTACTGGTCCTTGAGTTTTCCAAGGTGGCCCAGCCGCTGGAGAAAATCTACGACTGGTATTCGTTCAAGGTACTGCCCCGAATTGGCCAATGGGTAGCCGGTGACGCAGACAGTTATCGGTATCTGGCCGAATCCATACGCATGCACCCGGGTCAGGCTGAACTCAAAGCGATGATGAAAACGGCTGGATTCGCACACGCCGACGTGCACAACCTGAGCGCCGGAGTCGTAGCACTCCACGTCGGCGTGCGGTGTTGACGGGCATTCCGCATGCATTGCGGCGAATGCTGCAGCTGTCTAAGCGCAAATTCTTCACGCCGATGACGTTTTGGCACACCTGGCAGCACCTGCCTGCGCAAGCCGGTATGCCATGCTCCACCGCTACACTCATTTCGGATTTCCGCACGTTGCTTTGTAGTTCAAACCTGTGGCAGGCCAGAACCAGCAGCAGGTAAGCGAGAACTGCGCGATGGCTGGCAGAACATTTATTTTCGGATATTCGCGGAGCCTTACTTCATGACATCAAAAAGTATCACTTCGGGTTGGCTGCGCTCATTGCGCACGTCTCCTTCTGTGCCTTGGATCAGTGCAGCCGTGGCGCTCACGGTGCTGGCAGGGTGCAGCGGCGGCGAGAAAAAAGACAAAGCCGCTTCGCAAACCGCGGCCAAGGTGAACAAAGAAGAAATCACCGTCCACCAAATCAACTTCGTATTGCAACAGCAGCGCACGCTAACGCCTGAGATGGCGGCTTCTGCCAGCGTGCAAGTTCTACAGCGGCTGGTAGACCAAGAAGTAGCGATACAAAAAGCACAAGAGCAAAAAATTGACCGCGAGCCGAAGGTGTTGCAGCAAATCGAAGCGGCGCGCCGCGAAATCATTGCCCGTGCCTATGTTGAAAAAATAGGGGCAGGTGCGCCTAAACCTACGCCCGCTGAAATTACCGCTTATTACGAAAGCAAGCCCGCGCTGTTCAAAAATAGAAAGGTGTACAGCTTTCAGGAATTGAGTATCGAAGCGGCTCCCGACAAAGTGGAGGTGCTGCGTCAACAACTGCAAGGCTCAAAAGACATGAACGAGTTTGTTGGCTACCTGAAAGCCAACGACTACAAATTCGGAGGTAACCAAGCCAGCCGCGCTGCCGAACAATTGCCGCTGGCGCGTTTGGAGGATTTTGCGCAAATGAAAGACGGCCAGACTATGTTCAACGCCGCACCGAAGGGCGTGCAAATAACCATTCTTGCCGGCACCCGCAGCCAGCCGGTGGATGAAGCACGCGCCCGCCCCGCTATCGAGCAGTTTTTGCTGAATGAAAGAAAGCGCAAGGTGGTCGAAGATGATTTGAAAGCACTGCGCGCTGCGGCGAAGATTGAATATGTCGGCGACTACGCCAACGGCGCGCCCAAAGCGTTGGATGAAAAGCTCGCGGTAACGCCTACCAAATCCGTGTTGGTCGCTGCACCGGCATCCGGTGCCGAATATGTCGCACCGCCACCGCCGCCGTTGGCCCCGCTGCCAGTCGACACCACACCACCTGCTGCGTTTTCCGCGTCCAGCCCCAGCGGTCAAATTTTGGAAAAAGGTCTCAAAGGATTCAAGTGATCGACCGTGTAGGCTTCGAAGGTTTTAACGGTACCTAGCCGTTTCTGCGCGAGGCCCGAGATCCAACCGATCGCGCAGTGGGGACCGCCGCGTTTTTGCACCAAGATTAGGAATGCCAGCCATGATTTCGAGACGACTGTTTGCCACTGCGCCGCTGGTGCTTTTGGGATCGAACAAGGCCTTTGCCGCTGAAAAACCAGACAGCGCGGAGTACCTGCTGGGCCCAGGCGATGTGATTCGGGTCAACGTGTATCAAATACCTGACTTGAGCACTGAAACTCGCGTGTCCGAACTCGGCATGATCACGTTCCCGTTGATCGGTGTCGTGAATGTGGGAGGCAACACCACCACCGGAGTCCAAGAAAAGATTTCGAAAGCGCTGCGCGACGGTGGGTTTGTGTTGAAGCCGCAGGTCATCGTTTCGATCTTGCAGGTGCGCAGCAATTTAGTCTCGATCCTGGGTCAAATCAGCAAGCCAGGTCGCTATCCGATTGAAACAGTCACCACCAAGGTGTCGGAAATCATCGCTGCGGCTGGCGGCATCTTGCCCAGCGGCTCCGACATCGTCACCTTGGTCGGTACACGAAATGACAAGCCAGTGCGGCTTGAAATCGATGTGCCCGCCATCTTGCAATCCGGCAAGAACGAGCTCGACATGATCGTCAACAACGGCGACATCATTTATGTGAGCCCCGCACCCACCGCATTCATGTACGGCGAAGTGCAGCGGCCCGGCTCGTTTCGCGTGTCGCGCGGCATGAGCGTGCTGCAAGCGTTGGCCTTCGCCGGCGGACTTTCACTTCGCGGCACCGAGCGCGGTATGCGCGTACACCGCCGGGACGAGAAAGGTGTCGTCCAAATCCTCGACGCGAAGATGACCGACATCATCCAGGCTGACGACGTGATCTACGTTCGTGAATCCGTTTTTTGAGCGTGAGATGACATGACTTTTGGTCAGATTATTCGAATCATTTGGGCCCGCAAGTGGCTGGCCCTTGCGCTGTTTTTGATAGTGGCGATTGCCGGGTCGATCTACACATTGATGCTTCCAAAGGTCTATGTGGCCAGCGCCTCGCTGGTGGTTGATGGGCGTCCTGATCCGCTGCTCGGCGCACTTTCTGCGCCGGCCAACATGGCCACTCAACTAGAAATTCTGCGCAGCGACAAGGTCGCGACCCGCGTGGTGAAGTTGCTGGGCGTCGAACGTTCGCCAAGCGCGGTGCAGCAGTGGCGGGACGCGACCAAGGCAAAAATTCCACTCGACCGTTATTTCGCTGATTTGCTCGGCCGCGGCTTGTCCATCGAACCTGGCCGCGGCAGCGATGTGATCAACATCAACTTCACCGCCGAAGATGCTGCATTTGCCGCATCTGCCGCCAATGCGTTTATTCAAGCGGCGATCCAAATTTCAGTCGAGTTGCAAATCGACCCGGCCCGGCAGTCCACTCCGTTGATCGATGGCCAGGTGACTGCGGCGCGCACCGCGTTAGAAGAAGCTCAAACCAAGTTATCGCAGTTTCAGCAAAGCAAGGGCATCGTGGTGTCGGACGAACGTATCGACGAAGAAGGCTCGAAGCTCAATGCGCTGGCGGCGCAGTTGACCGATGCCCAGGCCGAGCGGGTTGAGACCGCGAGCCGTGAACGCAACAGCGGCACCGAGACTTCGCCCGATGTGCAACAAAGCCCTGCGGTGCAAACCCTCAAATCGCAGATATCTGCGACTGAATTGAAGCTCGGTGAAATCAGCGGCATCGTCGGTGTGAACCATCCGCAGCGTTTACAGCTGCAACAGCAACTGGCAGCTATCAAGCTGCAGCTCGCCAACGAAGTGCGGCGGGTGTCCGGCGGTACGGCGGTTGTCAATCGCGCCAGCTCACAAAAGGTGAGTGAGTTGCGTGCGATGTTCGAAGAGCAAAAAAAGCATGTGTTGTCACTGCGGTCGCAGAAAGACCAGGTGTCTATCTTTGTGCGTGATGTCGAAACCAAACAGCGCGCTTACGAGACCATCAGCCAGCGGTCTACCCAGGTGAATCTGGAAGCGCAAAACAACAAGTCGGCGTTGCGCATCTTGAGCGTGGCGGTCGAGCCGTTTGAGCCGTCGTTGAAGTCGACCGCCAAAGGAATCGTGATGTCGGTCGGCGGCGGCCTGATGCTCGCGATGGGCGTCGCGATGCTGCTTGAAATGGTCAATCGCAGGGTTCGAGGCACCGAAGACCTCGCCATCTTGCACGGTGTGCCCGTGATCGGCGTGCTGCGGCCGGCCGACTCCAAACGCCCGATCTTCCGGCAACTGGCCACGGCAAATTCACCGACCAGCCGCACGCCTTTGTTGACCAATGCGGGGGTGCGCTCGTGAAGGTCAACTTCAACATGTTGCCCACCGTATCGCGTGCGAACCGCTCCATCGGCGCGATATTGATGGACGCCGGGCTGCTGTCGCCTGAAGAAGCCGAGCGAATCCTGCTGCTGCAAAAAGAGCGCAGCTTGCGTTTCGGCGACGCGGCAATCGCGCTCGGCATCCTGACCGAGGCCGACATTCAATTTGCGTTGTCGCGCCAGTTTTCGTATCCGTATTTGCGCGCGGCGGATCAAAAACAAACCATCAGTTCGGAGCTGATCGCCGCGTACCAGCCGTTCAGCCCAGCGGTCGACCAATTGCGTGCGATTCGCAGCCAACTCATGCTGCGGTGGTTTGACAAAGCGGAGCAACGTCAGGTGCTTGCGGTAGTGGGCACCGCACGCGGCGAGGGCCGCAGCTATCTGGCTGCCAATTTGGCAGTCGTCTTTTCCCAGTTGGGTGAGCGCACGCTGTTGATTGACGCGGATCTGCGCCATCCGCGCCAGCATGAGATGTTCAAGGTGAGTAACGCCGTCGGCCTGTCCACGGTGCTGTCCGAGCGCTCGCGTGACGATGCCATCGTTCGTATCACCGACCTGGTCGGCCTGTTTGTGCTGCCTTCCGGTCCACCACCGCCCAATCCGCTTGAGTTGATCTCGCGGCCATTGTTCGATGACTTCATGAGTCGCATGCGCAGCACATTCGACGTGGTGATCGTCGACACCCCCAGCTTGTCTGAGGGCGAAGACGGTGCGATGGTCGCCATACGCGCCGGTGCTGCCGTGGCGGTGGCGCAAGCCAAGCAAACCCGCATCGCTGACTTCAACGACATGGTGCAGGGCTTGATGAACGCGGGTGTCTCGGTCGTAGGCTCGGTGTTGAACGAAGTGGCTTCGAGCAAGAAACCGAAAAAATGAGGGCAGCGTCGCCGCTATCGGGCCCTGCGATTGCCGCCACACGCAGCCCGATGTCTATTTGGTTGATTGCGCTCATCGGGTTCGCGAGCATGTACTTGCCGGTGTACTGGTGGGCAGCGCACACCATTTGGCAAACCGATGACCAAGCCCACGGCGTGATCATTTTGATCGTCGTGCTTTGGTTGTTCTGGACCCTGCGCAAGGAAATCATCAGTTCTGCCGACGAGCCTCGCCCCGCGTTGGGATGGTCGGTGTTTCTAGCCGGCCTCGCGGTCTACGCTGTTGGTAGGTTATTCAGTATTTCGATCTTTGAGTTTGGATCGCAACTGCTGGTCTTAGGCGGAATGTTTCTGATCCTCAAAGGATGGCCTGCAGTTCGTATTGCATGGTTTCCCATTCTTTACCTGGTATTCATGATCCCGTTGCCCGGGATATTTGTCGACGCCGTAACCGGACCTCTGAAAAGCTGGATTTCCAGTTTGGTTACTGATGGCCTGCATCTGCTGGGGTATCCGATCTCCCGCAGCGGTGTGACCATCAGCATAGGCCAATATCAAATGCTGGTTGCCGATGCGTGTTCCGGCCTGCATTCGATGTTCAGTTTGTCGGCGCTGGGCACATTATTCATGTACATCATGGCGCGCAGGAGCAAAATGCACAACGCGATCATGTTGATTTCAATTCTACCCATTGCCTTTGCCGCCAATATCGTTCGAGTAATGACGCTTATATTGATAACGTATCATTTCGGCGACGAAGCTGGCCAGGGATTTCTGCACGGTGCTGCCGGGATGGTTTTAATGATAACTGCGCTGATTGCATTTTTCGCACTCGACAGCGCGGTCGCGGCTTTCCGACCATCAGAACTAAAACCGGTCAGTCGATAGATGACATCGACAACGGCCAAAAAACGCCTTGGGTGCAGTTATGCCTGAGCACTTGCGTGCACTGGTCGTCATCTTGATATTGTCGATCCCACTATTTATTTTTGTTCAGTCGCCCGTATTTGGCCTGCCGCTAGATGCTACAAGCTACAAGCGCCGCAGAAATCTTTGGTTAATATTAACCATTGCTGCATTTGTCGCAAATATATTCTGGTTATATATTTTCTTTGCTGCGATCTTTGTAACAGCATTCATTCAGCGCGAAAAGAATTTATTAGCAATGTATTGCGCGGTGCTTTTCGCCGTTCCGCCGATATCTGGGTACATCTCAGGGCTGGGGCCGATAGAGCAACTATTTCAGATAAATCATATCAGGTTATTATCAATCTTCATATTACTTCCACTTTGGGTAAAATCAATTAAAAGCAATGAAGCCGCACCAATATTAAAATATACGACCGATTACTTTGTGCTTGCCTACCTTGCGTACGATTTTATCACGTACCTTAATGGATTAACTTTCACTTCGGCGTTGCGCGAGGGCGTTTTTAATTCTTTCTTCGATGTATTCTTGCCTTATTATGCCGCGAGCCGAGCGATACGCAGTAGTCGCGACTTCAGGGAAGTTGTAGCATCGCTCTGTCTTGCTGTTTATCTCTTGGCGGTCGTTGCTATATTTGAGTTTTTCAGATACTGGGCACTATATTCTAATTTGAGCAACGTTTTCGGACTGAGCTATGGAATGGGTGGATATTTGGGTCGAGGCAACGGAAATTTACGCGCAACAGCCAGCACTGGGCACCCAATTATACTTGGGTATATTGCCGGAATTGCGGCCATGTTGAATACCTGTTTGAAATCATCCGTTCGCGGGAAATA
>JAYUGJ010000066.1:0-40660 GCA_043738425.1 Burkholderiales bacterium | reverse complement strand
CAGCGCACAGCGCACGAACTGTGTGTCGCCCGACGGGTAGGTTGCGTCGATGTCGAAGTCTTGCGGCAGCCCGCGCAGCGCGCTGGCCAGGTAGCGCTCGATCAATGCATACGCCGCCGCGCCGATGATGTCGACCACCCGCTGGCCGACCAGCGAGTGCGATTGCAACCCCAGCCGCGCGGCATACGGTTGGTTGACGAAGCGATAGCGGAGCGCGGCGTCGATGTGTGCAATGCGCACCGGCAGGTGTTGGGTTACCAGCTGCAGCTGCGCGGTGGTGGCTTGCAGCGCGCGTTGGGCGCGCTTGAATTCATCGATGTCTTCGAGCACCGCCAACGCACCGGCGATGTCGCCTTCGGCATCGCGGAACGGTGCCGACATCACCCGCACCCAGGTGTTGTGCCCGTCGTCGCGGGTGGCTAAAAACTCGACGCCGGTTTGCACAACGTCACCGCGCAGCGCACGCACCACCGGCCAGTCGTTCGGTGGCAGCGACGAGCCATCGGCGCGCCAGGCGCGCCAGCGCGGCATGCCGGTTTGGTCGCGCGGCGGAAAGGTGCGGCCCATGTAGCGCGCCAGCAGCGTGTTGCTCAATTGCAAACGGCCGTCCACGTCGAACAAGCCCACACCCACCGGCAATTGCTCGACCACCGCCGACAACCGGGTTTCGAGCACGCTGATCGGACTGGCCAGGTGTGCCACCGCACGCAGCACGTGCACCGCGCCGATCACCGCGCGCAGCGCGCGTTCGCTGGCGGCTGGTCCGGCCGCCGCAGGTGCCAACAACGGCGTGGTGGTGCAGTCGATTTGCAGCGTGCTGCCGTCGCGTTGGGTGACCAGGCTGCCGCAAATATCGAGCACCGAATCGAGCGGCTGGCCGATCGCTTCGTGCACGCTTTGGCCGGTCATCGCACAGGCTGCGGCGTTGATGAATGTCACCAGGCCGTGGCTGTCGTTGGTGATCACGCCTTCTGGCAGGCAGGCCAGCGTGAGCTGCGCCCAATCGGCGCTGGTGTCGATGTCCATGCCGGTGCTGCTGTGGATGCCGCTCGGTGCGCCGGCGTATTTGTCGATGTTCGTGTCGATGTTTTTGGCGCTGTCTTTGGCGATGTCTTTGGAGCTGTCTTTGGCGATGTGTTTGCCGACGCCGACGCCGTCGCCTTCGCTTGCGCCTTTGCTGTTGCTTGTATCGGTGCCTGTACCTGTGCCTGTGCCGCCTTGGCCGTCGCCCTTGCTTTCGGTTTGCCTCATGGCATCTGTTCCCCTGAAGTGGCCGGGCCGCGCTGCGCACGTTCAACCGCCATGCAGCGGCCCTGATTCAACCACGGCGCGGGGTGCTGCGGTGTGGATTCGCCTCGGGCCAGGTGCCGTTGCTGCCGCACGTCAGCGCGTGGCAATGCGACCTTCCGCATCAGAAAAAAGTACCTCGACACGGCGGTTTTGCTGGCGTCCGGCAGCGGTGGCATTGCTCGCCACCGGGTTGGCTTCGCCCCATGCGCGCACCTGCAAGCGGTCGGCCGCAATGCCGCCGTTGATCAGCATCTGCTGGAACGCTTCGGCGCGGCGCTGCGACAGCTGCAGATTCATGCCGTCGGAGCCGACGCTGTCGGTGAAACCCTCGATAAGCACGCGGCGTTCGGGGTGCTGGCGCAACACCTGCGCCAGCTGCTCGACGCTGCGTTGCGCGCCGGGCTGCAGGGTGGCGCGGCCGGTATCGAACAGCACATCGCCCAACGTCACGACCATGCCGCGCTCGGTGCTGCGGCCTTGCAGCACCAGCAAATCACGCTCCAGCGTGTCGGCGCGCATGGTTTGCTCGCCGGCCTGCACTTGCGCGCTGTTGGCTTGCGCACGGGCGGTGTCGGCTTGTTCGCGCGACAGCCGGGCGTCGTTCTTCGCGCTGGTCGCTTCGCCCTGCGCGGTGCGCGCGGTGGTGGTGGCGCGGTCGGCTTCGGCTGAGCGCGCATCGAGCTTGACCCGCTCGCGCTCGGCGCTGGCTTGCTGCACCCGCGCGTCCGACTCGGCTTGTGAGCCTACGGCCAGCGCGATTTCGGCGCGTTGTCGCGCGACATACGCCAGGTGCCGGGTTTGCTCGGTGTCGCGGTCAGCGGTCCATGCCGCATCGGCGCGCGCCATCGCTTGCTGCGCGCGGTCGAGTTCCACGGCGGCACTTTTGGCCACGAAGGTGTTGGCGCGTGCGCGGTCGAGCGTGCTGCGTGCCGACGCCAAATCGGCATTGACCGGCGGGGTGGTTTGGCACGCGGTCAGGGTCACTGCGACCAGCGTGGCGGCGTATGGCGCGTAGGCAAAAAGCGAACGGGGTTTGATGTGCATGGCGGCTCCAGTCGGGTAGGTGGTTTTTTTTATTGCGGCAGCAGGGCGGGCTGGCGCACGGCGGCGCGCGTCAATTCGTCACGCAGGGTTTGCAGGCTGGCTTCCAGCTCAGCGACCGCGCGGCGCGATCGTTCGGAGCCGGCTTTGGCGCGCGCCAATTGCGCATCGACATCGGCCTGCTCGGCCAGCCGCAGCGCACCGCGGTCGTCGCCCGCGGCACTGAGCACGCGGGCGCGGTCGAGCTTGCTGCGGGCCTCGTTGATTTCAGCGGCCGCCAATTCGGGCGCACCGGCACCGCGTGCCGCATCGAGCGACGCGGTGCTGGACGCAATGGCCGGTGCCGCAGACGGCGTGTTGCCGCAGCCGACCAGGGCCAGTGCGACAGCCGCCGCGCCGAGGGTCATCCACGCGGTCACGGGGCGCTGGGCGGTGCGAACTGGGGGGAGGGTGGATAGGCGATGCATAGGTGGCTCCTGGGGGTGACGGATCGGCGTGGGGCCGGCGATGCATGGGCGATCAAACCTGTGCGGGTCGGTGGGAACAAGTGGGCAATCGGCGTGCCTGCTGGAAACCGCTGCCGCAATCGAACCCGGACACAGGTGCCGAAACAGATGACCGAAGAGATGCCGCAATGGACGATGCAAAAAATGCCGCAAAAGATGCCGCAAGAGATGCCGCAAGAGATTCCGCAAAAGATGCCTCAAGGGATGCCGCAACAGACACCGCAAAAGATGCCTCCATGCAGCTCGCCGCAAATGCCGCAGGAACGTTGCTTGCCCCGGTAGTGGATGGCCCACCCTGCGTGGGCCGAAGTCACCGAGGAGGTCATTGCCATGAACTTGCACACCGTCGACACCAGCCTGATTCGCGACGCGGCGTGCGCCGACCCGCCCCGCCACGACACCGGCACCGATGCACGCGACCCGGCCGACACCCACGCCACGTTGACTGCCGCGCCGACCACCCAAAACGCGTTGCAGGTGCTGCACTGCGACCACCTGCGGCTGGACGCGTTGCTGTGCGATTGCATGCGGCTCGCCACGGCCGAAGGGGGCGACGCGCCATCGGCCGACCGCAGCGCGTTGTTGGAACGTGTCAGCGCGCTGCTGCGGGCGCACTCACAACTCGAAGCCGAGTTGTTTTATCCGACGCTGCGGCTGGACGACGAAGCGCTCGACGCGGCGCATTTGGACCACGAAGAAATGCTCGTGCAACTGGCGTCGCTGGTCGCGATGCAATCGCGCGAAGACCACTACACCGCCAGCCTGCAAGCACTGATCCAACTGGTGCGCGGCCATGTGCGGTTTGAAGTCGAGCAACTGTTTCCGCTGGCTGCGCAGCACGATTTGTCTGACCTCGGAGCCCGCCTGGCCGTGCGCCGCGGCGAGCTGCTCGATCACCAAGGATTCGATTGAGCCGGTGGCACCGTGGTATCGACGCCACACGCTCAGGTCGATCTCGCCCGGCCTGTGCAGCCGTGGTGTGGATGCGGTCGGTAGGCGGTCGGCACGGTGCGTGTCCCTTATGTTTTCTGTCGATCAGCGGTGATGGGTCGGGCTGCCAAACGACACCACCGCACGCCGCTTCGTAGCGCAACCTGGACCACCGCCATGCCGCAAACCACCACCACCAACCGCGCAGTCGTACTCACCTCGCGGCCGATCGGCGCGCCGACGGCTGCAAATTTCACCTTGCGTGAAAGCACGATCTCACCGCTGCTGGCCGGCGAGGTGCTGCTGCGCACGCTGTACCTGTCGCTCGACCCGTACATGCGCGGCCGCATGAGTGAAGGCGAGTCGTATGCCGCGCCGGTGGCCTTGGGTTCGGTGATGGTCGGCGGCACGGTGTCGGTTGTGCACGCGTCGGAAAACGCCAGCTTCTCGGTCGGTGAATTGGTGCTGGGTGCCAGCGGTTGGCAGGACTACGCGGTGTCGGATGGGCGCGGTTTGAAAACGCTCGCGATCGGCACGCAACAGCCGTCGCAGGCCCTGGGCGTACTCGGCATGCCGGGCTTCACCGCCTACATGGGTTTGCTCGATATCGGCCGGCCGCGCGCGGGCGACACCGTGGTGGTTGCCGCGGCCAGCGGTGCAGTCGGCAGCGTGGTGGGGCAGCTTGCCAAGCTGCACGGTTGCCGCGCGGTGGGTATCGCAGGCGGGGCGGAAAAGTGCGGTTACGTGGTCGACGAATTGGGCTTCGATGCCTGCGTCAATCACCACCAGGGCCCACACCGCATACACCTCGAAGGCCAGCCGACAGGCGACCTGCCGACCCGCTTGGCGACGGCCTGCCCGAACGGTATCGACGTGTATTTCGAAAGCGTCGGCGGCGCGGTGTTCGATGCGGTCATGCCGCTACTCAACCCGCGCGCCCGGGTGCCGGTGTGCGGGCTGATCGCCCACTACAACGACACCGCTTTGCCACCCGGGCCCGACCGACTCGGCGCGCTGATGGGTTTGCTGCTGCGCCGCCGCATCACGATGCGAGGCTTCATTATTTTTGACGACTACGCCGAACGCTATGGCGAATTCGTGGCCGCCATGACACCGCTGGTCAACGACGGGAAAATCAAGTTCCGCGAAGACGTGGTGGCCGGCCTGGAAAACGCACCCGAAGCCTTTATCGGCCTGTTGCACGGCGCAAATTTCGGCAAGCTGGTGGTGCAGGTAGCGCACCGCTGACCGCGTGACCGAACCTGCCGCGCGGCGGCGTTCAATCGGTCAGGGCAGCCGGTGGCCTCAAGCCAGCTTCGCGCGCACTGCGGACTCCAGGTGCTGCAGGCCGAACGACACATCGACCACTACGCCATCGAGAAAAAAACACGGCGAGGCGCGCACGCCGAGTTGTTCGCCGCTGCGCAAGTGTTCTTGCACCCGCTGGGTGTACACGCGGTCGGCCATCTCGGCCTGGAAGCGCGTCATGTCGAGTTCGATGGCGGCGGCGCAGCGGGTCAAATCGGCCAGCTTGAGATGCGGTGCGTTTTTGAACAGCAGGTGGTGCATCGGCCAAAAGCGATGCTGCGCGGCAGCGGCCTCGGCCGCCTCGGCGGCAAGCTGCGCATGCGGGTGCACCTCGACCAGCGGGAAATGCCGAAATATGAAACGCATGTGATCGCCGAATACGCTGAGCAGGTGTTGCGTCACCGGCTCAGCGTCGTGGCACGACGGGCATTCGTAGTCGCCGTATTCGACCAGCGTCAACCGGCTGCGCGGCGCGCCGATCTGGTGGTCCTGCGCGAGCAGGCCGTCGACGCGGTCGGGGGTGTCGTTCGCTTGTTTCATGGCTGGCCTGCGGTGGGTGGCGCGGTGGCTGTGGTGTCACGCGGTGAACATTCAGCCGTTCGCCACATACCGATCCAGCCGTGCGGCCTGCGCCACCGCGAGCGGATCGGTGGCGAACACCTCCACCGGCATGCGCTGCGCCAGCTCGCAGTGCGGCGATACGAACCACTGCGCGACCTCCCAGCGGTCGTAGGCGCTGTCGAGCTCGGACAGCACCGACTGCAATGCCGGCTTGACGGTCATGTCGCCTCGGTTGAACTGGAACAGTGGCAGCCAGCTGCCGCCGTTGCCGTAGAAATGCACCACCCTGCGTTCGACGATGCAACGCGCCAGTTGCGCTATGCCCGGAGCGGCACCGCGCGTACCGGTGGCCCAGGCATCTTCGGCCAGCACCAGGCCGCCGTGCCGCCGATAGGCCGCGCACATGCTGGCCAATAGCGGGTCGGCATGGCGCAGCAAATCGCTGGGCGGTGCGGCCACCTCAGGCTCGCGCCAACGCTGCTGCGGGTAGCAATCGGCAGAAGAAAAAAGCATCGGTGCGAGGACGTTGTGCATACATGGCCCTTTGTTCAAGTTCAAGCCATTTGGGCAACCAGCGTGCCCGCGGCAGCCATGGAAATGAGGCGCTGTCGTTCGCTCCACCGTTTGCTCTGAGCCCGAACGGATTTGGCAGTTCAGCGATCACTGAGGCGTCGTCGGGTGTCGTTGGGTGTCGTTGGTGGGCGCTCTCACGTCAACGCTTATGTGCGCTAGCCGACAGTCAAAACAGGCACCGGCGCGCACGATGAAAGGGGTACATCAAGACACCGCAACCGCGCCGCAACCCCAGCGCAACCGCGTGATGCACCGACGACAACTTCTGGAGCACCGTATGAAAAAAACCGTCACCGTTCGGGCGATTCAATGGGCTGGCGTCAGCGCCGCGCTGGTCGTTATCGCAAGCGCACTGGGCAGCGCCGCATCGGCGCAAAGCACGCAATCGACCCCGGTGCCGCAAAGCCGGCCGCTGCTGCCGACGATGACCGCGCCGGGTGCCATCACCGCACAGCTGTCAGGTGCCAGTGAGGTGCCGCCGAACAGCAGCGAAGGCACCGGCGCGCTGGACGCAAACTACGACGACCGCACCCGCGTGCTGAGCTGGAGAATCACCTACAGCGGCTTGACCGGGTCGGTCACCTCAGCCCACTTTCACGGCCCCGCACTGCCCGGCGACAACGCAGGCCCGGTGGTGCCGATCACCGGCAAATTGACCAGCCCGATCATCGGCAAAGCGACACTGAAAGTGGAGCAAGTTGCCGAGCTGATGAACGGCAAGTGGTACCTGAATTTGCACACCGAAGCCCATCCAGGCGGCGAGGTGCGGGGTCAGGTCAATATGACGCCTTGATTGCGCGACGCGGTGCCGCCGGGTGGCCCGATCAACGCGCCACCACCCGCAAATTCAACTCCACACCCGGCCGCGTGTCGTCGGGTCGCCAGTGGGCTGCGGCGGCGGTGCACCAGCGGGCCAGATCGGCGAGCACCTGGTCGACCACGCGGTGCGCCGCATCGACACCGCCGCGTGCGTCTTCGCTGGTGCTGGCTTGCGTGTGGTCGTATTCGCGGCTGGCCAGCACCTGCCGGGTGGCGCTGTCGATCAGGTGCGCCCGCAGCGTCAGGCGAACCTGGCTCGGCAACGCGCCGAAGTCTTGCTGCAGGCGCAGCAATTGGGTCTCCAGGGTCAGGTCTGCAGCCACTGCGCTGGGGGCCGACACCACCGCGCTGAACAACGCGCTGGCCGCTGGGCCGCCAGCGTTTGCGCTGCCGGTTTGCGCATACGGTGCCAGTGCTGCCACCAGCAGCGGTGCCAGCATGCGCGCCGGCGTGTCGACCCATTCGCTGTGGGCGTAGTACTCGAGCTGGTGCGGCTGGCGGAAGTAAATGATCTTGGCGCTGTTGAAGCCTGCGGCGGCCTGCGGCAAATTGATCACCAGCAGCGGCAAGGCGGTGTTGGCTTGCACGCCAGCCAGCACCGGTGTCGACGCGGTGGCGGCTTTTGCGGCGCTGTCGAGTGTGTAGAACGCCGGCTGCGGCGTAGCGGCTGGCAGCAAGCTGCCGCAACCTGCGCTGGCGAGCAGCACCACACCGAGGGTGCCGTGCCGCCCGATCGATGCGGCGCGTTGTAGCAATCGGTGGCTGGTCATGGGCGTGCCTTGAAACTGGGTGGGTCTGGCAGCGTGGCATTCGGCGTGCCATCGACTCGGCGTGGCGCGACGCTGGCTGCGCCCTGGTTCGGCAGCTCGCCAGGCAGCGCGCCCGATAACGCACCCGATTGCGCACCCAATGGCGCACCCGACAGCGCACCCGGCCCCTCGCCCGGCCCGTCGCGCACCACCGTGCGGCCGTACAGCAAGCCAGACGGCGTGCGCTCGGCCTGGTTGCTGAGGGTTCTCAGCGAGATCGACAGCGCATTGAGTTCGACCAGCAAGCGTTGCAGCTCGGGCAGCGTGTCAGCGGTGCTGCGTTGCAAGTCAGCGCCGACCCGCGCCACGCTGCGGCTGGCCTGGGTGGCGGCCGACGCGGCGGCATCGCCCAGGTGTTCGACCGCAGTTGCGCCGCGGCCGATGCGCTCGATCACCGGGCCCAATTGCGCGGTGGCGCGCGCGGTGTGGTCGACGGTGCGCGAGGCGTTGACGATGCCCGCATCGATCACGCCGCGGCGTTCGGCCAACGTGCGTGACACCGCCGCGATGTCGGCCAGTGCGCTGCCGAATGCGGCGCGGTTCGCATCGCTCAACACTGCGTCGACCGTGTCCGAGGTGTGGTCGAGTTTCGCGAGCACGGCGGTCAGCACGTTTTCCAGCCGGGTGCTGAGCGACGGCTTGGTGCGTATCAGCGGATACGGCGGCCGGTCGGTCGGCCGCAGCAACGCCGCGCCCGCGCTGCCACCGCCGAGTTCGACGTAGGCAATGCCGGTCAGCCCCTGTGTTTTCAGCACCGCCTGCGTGTCGACCTTGATCGGCGTGCCGTCTTCGATGGCCAACAGCAGGTGCACGCGTTCCGGGTTGGTTTTATCGAGCGCGATGTCGCGCACCTTGCCGACCACGACGCCGTTGTATTTGACCGGTGCGTTCAGGTTCAAACCGGCCACCGATTCGTCTTCGGTGGCCTGGTACAGGCCGACCTTTTTTTGCAACGCGCCGCCCGACGCCAGCCACAGCGCTAGCACCACCAGCGTGGCACCGAGCAGCAGCACGAATGCGCCGACCAGCGTGTAGTTCACTTTGGTTTCGATGGCGGCTCCTCGGTCGGGCGCACGGTGTCGGCTGTGGTCTCGGCCGCGGGGTGGGCGCGGGGGTTGGGGTCGGTGCGATCGGTGCGGTCGGCGTGGTGGTTCGCAGCCGCCATGGCCGCAGACCGTGCCCGCGGGCCGCTGAAAAACGGTCGCACCGCGGGGTCGGTGCTGCGTGACAGTTCGGCCATCGAGCCGCACGCTTGCACCACGCCGCCGGCCAACACCGCCACCCGGTCGGCGACTTGCCACAGCGAGTCGAGGTCGTGCGTGACCATCACCACCGTCAGGCCGAACAAATCGCGCAAATTGAGCACCAGTTCATCGACGCCGCCGGCGCTGGCCGGGTCGAGCCCGGCGGTCGGCTCATCGAGAAACAGCAGCTCGGGGTCGAGCGCCAGCGCGCGCGCCAGCGAAGCCCGCTTCAACATGCCGCCGCTCAGCTGCGACGGGTGTTGCGCGCCGACTTCCGGTGCCAGGCCGGTCATCGCAATCTTCCATGCAGCGATGTCGTCGATCAGCGCATTCGGCAGCGCGGTGTGTTCACGCATCGGCAGGCCGACGTTTTCCAGCACCGTGAGCGACTCGAACAAACCGCCGTGTTGGAACAGCACGCCCCAGCGCTGGCGCAGCGCGGTGATTGCCGCGGCATCCTGCGTGTGGAGGTCGGCACCGAGCACCTGCACCACGCCGGTGTCGGGCCGCTGCAGTGCAATCATTTCGCGCAGCAGCGTCGACTTGCCTGAGCCACTGCCGCCGATCAGCGCGAACACCTCGGCGCGGCGCACGCTGAAGCTGACATCGGTGTGCACCACATGCGCGCCGAAGCGGGTCGCGATGTGCTGCATCTCGATCACGTGATCGGCAACAGCGGTCGCCGCAGGAGTGGCAACGGCTGCAGGCATCACAAATCGAGCGCGCTGAAGGCGACTGAAAACAAGGCGTCGGCAACGATCACCAAAAAGATTGACTGCACCACCGCGCGGGTGGTTTGGCGGCCCACGCTGTCGGCCCCGCCGCGGGTGCGAAAGCCCTGAAAACAGCCAACCACCACCACGATGGCAGCGAACACCGGTGCCTTGGCAATGCCCACCGCATAACTGGTGGGGCTGACGGCTTTGGCAAAGCGATCGAGGAACTCGACCAGGCCGACATCGAGCTGCGCGCGCGCCATCAACATGCCGCCGAACACGCCCAGCACATCGGCAAACACGGTCAGCAGCGGCATCGCGATCAACATGGCCACCAGCTTGGGCAGCACCAACATGTCGAGTGGTTCGATACCGAGCGTGCGCATCGCGTCGATTTCTTCGGTGACTGCCATCGTGCCGATTTGCGCCGCATAGGCCGAGCCCGAACGGCCGGCCACGATGATCGCGGTGATCAGCGGCGCGAACTCGCGCAGCATCGACAACCCGACCACATCGGCGATGAAGATGTTGGCTCCGTACTGCCTCAGCTGGTCGGCACCCTGGTAGGCCACCACCACCCCCAGCAGCAACGCCAACAAGCCGACGATCGGCAATGCATCGACGCCGGCGGTGCGCAGGTTGAACCACACCGGCCGCCAGCGCATGCGCGCCGGGTGCGCCACGCAGGTGACCATGGCGACCGCGCTTTCGCCGATGAAAGCCAGCAGCGCTGCGGCCTCGGTGACCACCGCGGCAAGCGCGGTCGACACCGTGCAGCCGATGCGCGCAACCCACGGCCGCGGCGCGGCGACCGCCGGCATCGGCTGGCGTGCGATGTCGGCCTGGCGCACCGCGACCGCGTCGAGCAGGCGCTGTTGGGCAGGCTGCAGCCCGCGCACCGACATTGCCATTGCCATGGCCATCGATGTGGTGCGCAGCCACGTGTGCAGCCACCAGGCCCCGGCCGAGTCGAGTGCGACCACGCCGGTGGCATCGACGGTGACCGCGGCGGTGGGGGCATGCGGTGCTTCGGCGGCCACGACACCCGGCGGGCTCGCGTTGCCCGGCATCGGCTCGCTGGCGGTGGTTTGCTGCGCCGCAGAGTCCGGCACCGCTGCGCCTTTCGGCTGCAGTGTGTGCAGGTCGTGCAGGCCGCGCGCGGTCCAGCTACCCGACAGCGCCCATTGCTGTGCAGTGGCTGCGAGCAAAGCGGCTGGTGGCACGGCGGTCGGCTTCATGGGTCACGGTCAAAGTAACCGCAGCACCCGGCATCGTCTGTGCGCCAACAGACAGACCACACCCAGGCAAGCCCGAACGGTTTTTCAGATGAACGGATCGTGCCGAGATCGATGCGCGAACCGGCTGTGCGCGCGAATCGGTTGGTGCCGAGCGATCAGCTTTTTGTTTTCGTCGCGCCGCGTATGTTCAGCGCGGCCAGACCGAACTGCATGGCGACCAGCGCATACGCCTTGTCGTGCAGACCCCACGCCACCCACAAGACATTGCTGATGAGGAACAACCAAAAGCCCCAGTTGCGTCGACTTTCATCCGACGAGGCGACGCACCACGACGCCGCCATCGTCAACGCGGTGGCAGGCCATTGCAGCAGGTTGAAAAAATCCATCGGCGGCTTTCTGCAGTGCAGGTTGTTTTACTGGCAACGCGGTTCGCGCTGGGTCGCTTCGGCAGGCCTGTGACGGGCTCGTCTGCACCCGTTCGGGCTGGGTGGGTGGTCGACCGATTCCTGTCGCCGCCCACCGGTTGTTTATCGGCTGGCACCGGGCACCTTCGGCACCGGCTGCGCGCTGGCGTGCAGCAGTGCACGCCGACGCTCGTCGTCGAGGCCGGCGGTGCTGCGCAAGTCGGTGTCGACCAGGCCGGCATCGAGGTCGGCCTTGGCCTGGATCATCGGCGGCGCGGGTTCCGTGGCAATGTGGCCCAGCGATTCATCGCGCTCGTTCGGCATCGGCAGCGGGCCGCTGTCGGTGGCGGTTGGTGTCGCCGGCGTGGCCGCAAACACCGGCGGGATTGGCGCACTGGCAGTGGGCTCGGGCTGCAAGTCAGCGGTGGGGTGTAACGGCAGTGGCGCTTTCTTTTTGCTCAACCGCAATATCGACCGGCGTGCCGGCGGGCGGGTCGCAGCCAGCGGTTGCACCGCGGCGGCTTCAATGGGTTCAGACATGCGGAAATCGGTGGGCAGGGAATCAGTCATCGGGTGTGTGGTGGTGGTTTCGACCCCGCGTCGGGGCAATCGACACGCCTGCCAGATTCGACCGTGCCGGGCGTTGCGGCCGAGCGTTTTTGCTGGCGCGTGGACCGACTGATTCACACGCCGATCCGCGGGCCCGCCGATTGCCAGGTCGAATCGCGCCGCTGTCGCGCGCCCACCGCATGGCCGGTCGCCAGCCTCATCGACTGCACTGAAGCCCACCCATGCCATCACCAACGACCGCCTTCGCCATCAAACCCCTGCTGTGGACACTGGCCGGCGCGACGCTGCTGATCACTTCGGGCTGCGCGGTGTGGCGCATGGGCCAGTCGGCTGAATTGATACGTGCCAGCCAGCCGCTGCAACAAGTGCCTGCCGACGCCAGCGTGCGGTTGCTGATCGTTGGCGACAGCACGGCGGTCGGCACCGGCGCGTCGTCGCCGCAGCACAGCCTGGCCGGTTTGTTGGCGCGCGACCATCCGCGGCTGTGGATCGACAACCGGGCCCGCGACGGTGCAAAGCTGGCCGATGTGGTGACGCAGCTGGCAGCGTCCGGCCGCTACGACATCGTGCTGGTGCAAGCCGGTGGCAACGATGTGATTCAGCTCACCGCCGACGACGTGATGCAAACCGCGGTCGATGCGGTGGGCCGCGGCGCGCGCGAGCGCGGCGAGCTGGTGCTGTGGATGCCCGCGGGCAACGTCGGCAACGCGCCGTTTTTTTTCGCGCCGCTGTCGTGGTGGATGACCTCGCGGTCACGTGCATTGCACCGCATGGTGCGGGCCAGCGCCGCACGCACCGGCGCGCTCTACGTGAACCTGTTCCATGCCTACGCCGACGACCCGTTCGTCAAAAACCGCCAACTCAATGCACCTGATGGTTTGCATCCGAGCGATGCGGGCTACCGGGTGTGGTTCAACGAATTGATGTCGCAAGCTGGGCTGTCGGACCGGCTGGCACCGGCGACGGAAAACGGCACTGCCCGCACCGGCCGCACCCGACTCGCGGTGCAACAGGCCGACCGGTAAAACCGCCCACCGCCGCGCGCGGCCTGCGTAAGGCGTGCCGCAAACCTTACCGAACATGCGGTCGGCGGGCGGGGCGTGGTGGCAGCGTTGATGGGCACGCTGATGGGAAGCTCGGCAGGCACCAGCAGGAACGACATATGCCAACCAGCACATGTCCACGCGGTGCGTGCGGCAGGTGCGGCAGGTGCCGCAGCCACATCACCGCGTGACTTCTTGCTTCTCACTTGAAAGGTCCTGACCATGCAAACACTGATTGCAGCTTTCGACGACCGACCCAGCGCGCAGCGCGCGGTCGACCGACTCATCACCAACGGCTTCGACCCCGGTGCCGTGCACCTGCAAGCCGGCTACGAGCCCGACCATGCGGCCGCGGCTGAACACAAGATGGAGGCGGCCGACTACGAGTCGGGCTTTTCCAGCCGGGTTGCGGTGTTCTTCGGCAACTTGTTCGGCGACACCGGCGCACCAGGCGCTGTCGACCACGCTGGTGCCAGGTCTCAAGTTGCTTCCGATGCGGCTGCTGCGAACGGCGCGGGGAGTTATGGCCTGTATGCCGAAGCCGTGCGCCAAGGCCACAGCGTGGTGGTGGTCGACACCATCATCAATTCCGACTTCGAGCATGTGGAGTTACTGATGTATGAAAACGGCGCGATCGACGTCGAGGAACGCTCGGCCGCTTGGCCGCGCCAGCTGCGCACCGACTCCGGGCTCGACGTCAGCGCAGACGACGCAGACGAGTTGCAGGCCGGTAACCGCGGCCCCGTCCCCGGCCGCCGCGGCGTGCAGATGGTGCGTGACCGCATGCAAAACAAGTTGTGAAGGCGACCGCATTGCGTGCACAACCCGATGACGACTCCACGCGTCGAGCCCGCAAAACCCGGCCACCGGATCACCGCGCTGGCCGGCCCGCAGGCTGGTCGACCGCTGCCGACTGGTTCGTTCTTCCGCATCCCATCAACCGATTCTTTTCCCCACCCTTGAAGGAAACCGTATGAACTCCGAAGACACCGTTGACACCTTGAACACGCTGATCGAAACCTGCAAAGACGGCGAGTACGGCTTTCGCACCAGTGCCGAACGTGCAGACAGCGCAGCCCTTCAACAAACCCTGCGCGCACGCGCCGATGGCTGCCAACGCGCGGCGGCCGAGTTGCACCAGTTGGTGACGCAACATGGCGGCACGCCCGAGACCGGTGGTTCGGCCGGTGGGTCGATGCACCGCGGCTGGGTCTCGATAAAAACCGCACTCAGCGGCAACAAAGACCTGGCGGTGCTTGAAGAATGCGAGCGTGCCGAAGACGCCGCACTCGATCAATACCGCGACTGTCTCGAAGAAGACCTGGCCCCGGAGGTGCGCCTGGTCATCGAAAAACAATTCGAGGGCGCAAAACGCAACCACGCCGAAATCAAGGCGTTGCGCGACCAGGCCCGCATGGTGGCGGCGTAATGGCGTGAGGCAGTCGATGCCCGCTGCCATCGAATTAACGCAGTAAGCAGGCGGTGACCGCCGCCTTGCTGCTGCTCGGCGGCGTGCTGTTTGCGCTGGCGTTGACTGAAGGGTGGGTGACGCGCTGGCCGCTGTCACCCGCCCTTATTTATTTGGCGGTGGGCTGGGTTGCAGGCGTGCTGTCGGGTGCGCTAACAGACCACCCCGCGGCCGACCCGACCGGTGCGCCCGACACCGCCGCGTTGATACGCCACGCCAGTGCGCTGACCCACGCCACCGAATGGGCCTTGTTGATTTCGCTGTTCGCGGTTGGCCTGCGCTTGCTGGTGCCGCCGACCTGGCGGGCATGGCGGGTGGCGCTGCTGCTGGCCGGCCCCGGCATGGTGGTCACGATTGCGCTGGCCGCCATCGCGGCCTACGCGTTGCTCGATCTGCCGTGGGCTGCCGCGCTGCTGCTGGCCAGCGTGGTCGCACCGACCGATCCGGTGCTGGCCTCGGATGTGCAAATTCAATCGACCGCCGACCGCGACGCGGTGCGCCTGTCACTCACCGCCGAGGGCGGGTTGAACGACGGCACCGCGCTGCCCGCCGTCATGCTGGCGCTCGGGCTGCTGGGTTTGCACAGCTTGGGCGACCATGCGGTGGCTTGGTGGTGGGCCGATTTCGTCTGGCCGATCGGCGGCGGTGCGGCGGTCGGTGCGGCGCTAGGCTACTCGCTCGGGTGGGCGGTGCAACACCGTTTGCGGCAACGCGATGCGGTGACCCGCGACGAACTGATTTATGTCGGTGCGGTGGCGTTGTCGTTCGGCTTGGCGCGCGCGCTCGAGGTGTCGACTTTCGTGGTGGCGTTTGCTGCGGGTGCGACGCTGCTGCTGCCGCTGCGTCGGTTGGCGCAGGGCGCTGCGGTGGCCGATTCACGGGCCGCGCATTTGACCGAGCGGCTGCATCAATTCGGCGCGCGCATCGAGCGCTTGATCGAAGCGGCGATGGTGCTGGCAGTGGGCGCCGCGCTGTACGGCGTCGGCGCGGGCTGGCGTGAGTTGGGCTTTGCGTTGCTGCTGCTCGCCGTGGTGCGCCCGGCCGCGGTGCTGGCGGTGGTGCGCAAACACCGCATGCCGGCGGGCCAACGCCGGCTGGTCGGCTGGTTCGGCATCCGCGGCATCGGCTCGATTTTCTATTTGGTGTTTGCGCTGCAACACGGCGTGGTCGGGCCGTTGGCGCACACCGTGGTGTCGGCCACGCTGACCTGCGTTGCGCTGTCGATCGTGCTGCATGGTTTGTCGGCCACGCCGTTGATGAATGCCTATCGGCGCAAGCGGATGCGGCGGCCAGGCAAACCGGCGTTGGCTGTTGCTGATGCCAGCGACGCCAGCGGCAGTGGGACGCACGCCGATGCGAAACAGCCGCAGCAGGCTGCGCAAGGCGACGGGTCGCCACCGGCGTGACGGCAACGTGAAGCCGTCGTGAAGGCGGCGTGAACTCGGCGCACGAGCGCGGCGTAGATGCTGCGTGAATGGGGGCGCGTGAATAGGGGTACGCAACCCCGTTCGCCCTGAGCCCGTCGAAGGGTCTGCCCGCGCACCACCAGGCTTCGACCAGCTCAGCCCGAACGGGTATGGCGCTCACCCAAACCGCATGGCGCGTCGACCTCGGCCTCACCCGATGCGCTGCACGTTCGAATGCCGCGCCGGGCTGCGGTGGCTGGGCAGGTCGTCGATCGAATCGACGTGGTCGTCGGTGCCATCGTCGTCGTCGCCGCCATCGCTCGGTATCGCGTCTTCGTCGGTCAGGTTCGGCGCGTCGTTGCCGGGTTCGTTGATCGGGTCGGCCTCCGGCTCGGTCACCGGTTCGCCGACCGGCTCCGAGATCGGCAAGTGACTTGGTTCGCGAACCGGTTGCGTCGCCGTGTCGCGCAGCGGCGTGGCGCGCCGCACCACTTGAAAATCGGCCGTGCCGTCGCCCACCGGGTCGGCGTCTTCGTCTTCTTCAGTGGCCGGCTGGTCGACCGGCCGCGCACCGGGCTCGACGTAGGTGCCGTCTTCGCGCATCACTTCTTCAAGCAAGGCGTTGGCTGAATGGGGTGGGGTGGTCGAATCGTTCGGCTGTGCCATGGTGGCTCCTCGGTCGGTGTGATGGAACCACGCAGATGGCAAAACACGTGCCGCCCGCGCTCTTGTGGCCCGCGCTCTTGTGGCCGGTCGTCTGTGCTCTGTGGCCTGTGGGCTGTGCCCTGTGCCCTGTGCCCAATGGTCTTGCGCGCGGTGTCGACATCGTTGCGCGCGGTCGCCAGCGCGTCCACAAAACAGGCACGACGGTTGCCCTCAATGTGCCAACCACTACGGGAACCCGCCATGGACGCCACCTCGCTAGACCCAGATCGCCTGGACGTGCTGTACGTCGAAGACGAGCCGCTGAATGTGATGCTGATGGATGCACTGTTCCAGCGTCGGCCCGACCTGCGCCTGAGCGTTGCCATCGACGGCACCGAAGCGCTCGACATCGCGCCCACGCTGCAGCCGTGCGTGCTGCTGCTCGATTTGAATCTGCCCGATTGCTACGGCGTCGCGCTGCTGCACCACCTGCGCACCATGCCCGGTTATGCCAGCGTGCCAGCGGTGGCCGTCACCTCCGACTACGGGTTTCGCGTTGGCGACACTGGTTTCATCGAGGTGTGGAACAAGCCGCTGCACGTAGCGCACGTGCTGGCCCGCCTCGATGCACTGGTGGCCGCCTACCGCAGTGGCCGCATGGCAGCCCAACGCGGTGCCGACAGCCGGGTCACCGAAGACCGCCGCGCAGCCGGTTACTGATGCGCGCCGGTGCCCGGTGGGATTGGGTGGTCGCACCAGCATCGCCGCCAGTGCCAGGTGTTTAACCCCCGCGAAGTGCCACGAGCCATACGCCCCAAGCCGGTCGAAAGGGTCTGGTCGCGCAGCCAGACCGTTCGCCCTGAGCTGGTCGAAGGTCTCAACCCGAACGGTTCCTACGGAGCAACGAACCGATCAACCAACCGTTCGCCCTGAGCCCGTCGAAGGGTCTGGTTGCGCAGCAAGACCGTTCGCCCTGAGCTCGTCGAAGGGGCCAGCGCACAGCGTGAGTTCGGTTATGTTGAATGCGCGCAGCCAGACCGTTCGCCCTGAGCTCGTCGAAGGGCCTGGTCGCGCAGCCAGACCGTTCGGCCTGAGCCCGTCGAAGGGATCTGACGGATCGGTTCGCCATGAAAACAAGCCGACCCGAGACCCGCCATCAAGGCCGGTTCGCCACCCGCGTTTGAAACGACGCCTGCAGCGCGCGGCCCGCGGCTTTTTGCGCCACATCGGCTTGTTTCACCACCGCCGCCATGCCGAAGAATTCATGCACCACGCCTTGGTACACCGTGCGTTGCACCTTCACGCCGGCCTTCTTCAGCGCGGCTTCGAGCATTGCACCGTCTTCACGCAACGGGTCGATTTGCGCATTGATGATCGCCACCGGCGGCAGCCCGGCCAGCTTGGCGTTGACCAGATCGAGCCGCGGGTCGGACTGGTCGGCGGGCTTGCTGAGCAGCTTGTCGACGAACCAACTGATCATGGGTTTGTTGAGCGGCTTGGCGGTTGCGCTGTCGCGGTACGAGGCGGTGTCGAGGTTGCCGGTTTGGCCGACCGGATAAACCGCCAGCACGAAAGTTGGCGCTGGCAAGCCCGCATCGCGAACCGCAATGGCGGTGGCCAACGCCAGGTTGCCACCGGCGCTTTCACCGGCCAGCGCCAATTGCTTCGGGTCGCCGTTGATCGATGCGGCGTTCGCCGCTACCCATCGGTAGGCGGCCAGTGCGTCGTCCCAGGCAGCCGGAAATTTCGCTTCCGGCGCGCGGCGGTAGTCGACCGACACCACCACCGCCTGGGCGGTTTTCGATAAGCCCCGCGCGCCGCCGTCGTACACCGCTTTGTCGGCGATGACCCAACCGCCACCGTGAAAGTAAACCACTACCGGATGCGGCCCCGCGCCAGCGGGCGTGTAGATGCGCACCGCCATGTTGCCGGCTGCGCCCGCGATCTCACGGTCGCTGCTGGTCACGCCCGGCACCAATGCGCTCAGCGCGGTGTCTTTGCCGCGTTTTTTCAGCAGCGACATCACCGCGTCGGCCGGGGTCGGCTGCAAGCGCGCCGCGGCCGGGGTCAGGTCTTCAATCGGCTTGCCGCCGAGCAGCGCCAGCTCGTCGAGCACGGCCTGCATGTCGGCATCGGCCGGGTACCGGGTGCCGGTTTTTTCCATCGTGGTGGCAGATGTGCCAACCGGCGTGCGCGCGGCGGGCTCGGCTGCCAGTGCATTCGGCGTCGCCATCGCGCTGCCTATCACCGCGACGCATGCTGCGGCGATCAGCGCGCGGGTATTAATGACCGGGGACACGTGATGGGTCGAATTTTTCATAGGTGCTTTCGTTGGTTATGGACAGTGGCGAACCGCCGGGTCAGCGCAGCCGGCCACGCGCGCAAGGCGCGGACTGGTTCAGCGTCGCCCTACATGCCGGGCTTCAGCACGACTTTGGTCCAGCCTTTTTCGCGCCGGTCGAATTTCTCGTACGCCTCAGGTGCCTGATCCAGCGGCAGTTCGTGCGAGACGATCCACGACGGCTTGACCTTGTCGTGCTCGATCAAATTACACAGCCGCCGGTTGTAGGCTTTCACGTTGGCCTGACCGGTGCCGATGCTTTGCCCCTTGACCCAGAAGCGACCGAAGTCGAATGCCATCTGACCCTGCTGCGCGAGCGGGTCACGGGCCCCGGGGTCTTGTGGGATGAAGACACCGACCACGCCGATGCGGCCGGTGGCTTTGACCGATCGAACCAGGTTGTTCATCGTCAAGTTCGGCACTTCGACCCGGTGCATGTTGCAGCACTGGTAGCCCACGCACTCGCAGCCACGGTCGGCACCTTTACCCGCGGTCAGCTTCATCACCTGTTCAATGCCGCCACCCTCGGTGTCGTCGATCGCGATCGCACCCATTTTTTCGGCCAGCGCCAGGCGGTCCGGGTGGCTGTCGACCACCATGACTTGGGCTGCGCCTTTGAGCACCGCCGCGCAGGCGGCCATCAAACCGACCGGCCCAGCACCGTAAATAACGACGCTTTCGCCGGGCTGCACACCGGCCAATTCGGTCGCGTGGTAGCCGGTCGGAAAGATGTCGGACAGCATCACGTAATCGGTTTCTTTTTCCGCTGAATCCGGTGGCAGCAGCAGGCAGTTGTAGTCGCCGTAGGGCACGCGCAGCAGCTCGGCCTGGCCGCCGCTGTACGGCCCCATGCCGGCAAAGCCGTACGCCCCGCCGACGCTGCCGGGGTTGACGGTCAGGCAATAGCCGCTTAGACCTTGTTCGCAGTTGGCGCAAAAGCCGCAGCCGATGTTGAACGGCAGGCACACCCGGTCGCCTACTTTGATGCGGTCGACCGCCTTGCCTACGTCGATCACCACGCCGAGGTTTTCATGGCCCAGGATGCGGCCCGGCTCCATGTCGGTGCGGCCTTCGTACATGTGCAGATCGGAACCGCAGATGTTGCTGCTGGTGACTTGAACGAGCACGTCGCCGGGGCGCTCGATCGCCGCATCGGGCACCTGCTTGACCGACACGTCTTTCGGCCCGTGGTAGACCAGCGCCTTCATGGAGCCGCCCGCGTGGTGGTGCCCGCTGCAAATGCCGGTGGGGGCGCGGCAGCCTGGCCACGGCGTGGGGCGCGCGGCAATGCGTTGAGCGGTTGTTGGGTTTGGCGGCGACAAGCATCGCTTGCCCGCGCGGTGGTGGTGTTCATGGGTAATCCTTCGATGTGGTGGCCAGTCGGAGCGCACGCATTGACCGCGTGCGGGTTGAAAAGCGTGCTTCCGCCTGATGGCAATCCGCGATCCCAGCGGTGATCCGAGCGGCGAATCCATTTGGGGACCCGACAGCGACCCCGCAGGTACCGGGACGCCGCGGTCAGGCGCGAAGCACGCCGCTTGCCGACTGCATAACGCGGTGCACGAAATACATTTTTTGCACCGCAGGCAGCGACCAAACGAACGGATAAAAGTCCGCCACGCCCATGCTGCGCGACAACTCGTTGAGCACGCCGGTCAGCGCGGTCCACTGGGTGGCGAGCAGCGCGAAATCTGCGGCGTCGCGGTCGCTGTGGTTGGTGGTGTTGTTGGTGTTGTTGTTGCTGTTGCCGTTGCCGTTGCTGTTGTCGCTGTGGCCAGCGTTCGCCGCGTCTTGCGGGCCTGCATCGCCATTCGTGAATGCGGCCTGTGCTTGCTGAAAATCTTGTGCGGTGTACGGCGGGCAGCGCAGTTCTGCCTGCGACGTGTCGAGCGCGAAGCCGTGTGCGGTTGCCAGCGTGTCGACCATGTGCAGGTAGTGGGCCCAGGTTTCGGCCCAGTCTTCCCACGGGTGGCTGCTGGCGTACGCGGTGACTGCGAACGTGCCCCAGTTCGCGGCCGGCCCGTTCGCATAGTGCCGTTGCAAGGCCGCCGCGTAATCAGTGCGTTCGTCGCCGAACAATTGGCGAAACGGCGCGTGCCACGGGCCACCGTCGACCAGGCGCTGCCAGTAGTAGTGGCCGCTTTCATGCCGCAGGTGGCCCAGCAGCGTGCGGTACGGTTCCATGAGGTGGCTGCGACGCTGCTCGCGCGTTGCATCGTCGGCCTCTTCGACATCGAGCGTGATGACGCCGTCGTCGTGGCCGGTCACCACCGCCGGCCCACCAGCAAGCGCGTGAAGCAGGTCGAACGCCAAGCCGCGCTGCGGGTCTTCGGCCACCTTTGAGGCGACCGGCAAACCACGCGCGATCAGCGAGGCAAACAACCGGCGCTTGGCCGACTCGATGCGCATCCACGCAATCGCGTTTGCATCGATCGACAAGTCCGGCAGCATGCGCGTGGTGCGGCAGCTGCGGCACAGCGCGGGCGCGACCCGCGGCGTGGGTGCGTCGGTGGTCGCCTGCGCTGGCGGTTCGGTTTGCGACGTGACGGGCGATGTCGCTGGCGATATCGATGGTGATGTCGCGGGCGCCGATACCGGAGTCATCGCGGCGGCACCGCCCTCGTCCACCAGCCAATTGCAATGGCACGCCGAGTCGAGGTTGGCGCAACGTCGGTACATCGCGGGCTGGGCCGATGTGTCGTTCATCGCCTGCCAACCACCGCCCCCCGGATGCGGCACCAGCGTCAACAAGCGAGCGTGAGTTGCGTCGAAGCCCAGCGGTTTTTGGCACGCCAAACAATCGGTGTTGCCGAAAAAAACAGGGCTGCCGCAACAGCAAACAAATGCGCGACTGGCGTTCATCGATACGTAGGTACAAAAGTGATTCGCTGACCAACCGCGGCCAGCCCGTGAACAACGCGAGTGCAACCCGGGCAGCGCGACACGCTGCCGAGTGCGTCGATGCGGTTTACGCCGCGCCGGCCGAAAACACCGACAAGTCTTGCGGCCCGCCGCGGGTGATGCCGCGCCGATAACCATCGCGTTCACGCATGCGGGCAAGGTAGGCGCGCAAGGCCGGAAAGTTTTTCAGCCTGCCGCGGCATTCGCTGAATTCGAGCGCCCACGCCAAGTTGATGTCGGCGGCCGAAAAGCCGGACGCGAGCAGGTGGTCGCGCGAGTGCAATGCGTCTTCGATGTACTGGTGGTTCTTGACGATTTCGACTTCGAAAAATTCCATCAATGCCGGGTTGCCTGCACCGGTCCAGGCGTAAACCAAGTCGACCAACAGGCCGGGGAACAACGTGCCTTCCGCATAGGCCAGCCACTGCAGGTATTGACCGTAGTCGGCATCGCCGGCCTTGCGGCTCAGGCGGCCGTCGGCGCACACGTTGCAGATGTATTCGAAGACCGCTTCCGACTCGACGACGGTTTGACCAGCGTGCTCGATGGTCGGCGCTTTGCCCAGCGGGTGCGCCTGGTACAGCGACTGCGGCGAGCGCTGGGTGGTCGGGTCGCGGTGGTGTTTGATCAACGTGTAGTCGAGGCTCAATTCTTCGCACAGCCAGACGATGCGTTGCGAGCGTGAATTGTTCAGGTGGTGGACCGTGAGTGCGGCAGTGGTCATGGGGTGGTGCTCCGGTTAGGCAGGGGTGGCCGACGGGTGGGTCGGCCGGTCGGCAATTCGGTAGTCGATCGGCTTGAAGGTGCCGTTGTTCGAACCTTCGGCGGCGCATGCGGTCAGCCCGCACAGCAAGTCCATTTCGGCACGCAGCTCGATGTAGTCACCGGCTCGCGACAGCGGTGGCTGCACCTGTATTGCGCCGCTGGTGTCAGTGTCTACCCGCATGAAAATATTGAAGGTGGTGTGAATCTGGCAGGCCCGCACACCGTATGGGGCCAGGTGTTTAGCCAAGTTCTCGAAGCAGCTGGGGTGGTGTTCGGCGCAGCCGTACAGCTTTTCAAACATTTCCTGGCTGCACGGCGTCAACAGGAAATCGTGGCGGCCCACGGTGTCGCCGACGATGGTGAACATCGGTCGGCTGTCGTTGCTGTACAGCACATCACCGGTGCTTAACCGGGTTTTGCCGGCGTAGTCGAGCGAGCGGCCCGACGACAGCCAGCGGTCGTGGTGATCGGTTTCGAACGCGAACAAATCGGCCACCTGCTCGCCCTGCGGATCAGTCACCCGCAGCACCTCGCCCTTGCGCAGCATGAAGCTGTCGCCGTGTTGTGGCGCGATGCGGTTGTCGGTTCGCCCGGGCGCCGGCGGCACCAGTTGCGAGCGTATGTGTGTGAGCTGATCAGCGAGCGTCTGGCGCGCGGAAAGTGGTCGCATGGCGGGCTGCCTCGGTGCCGTGTTGCAACGCAAACCATACCGAGCCGCCACCGGCTGCGTCAACGCCATCTGCCGCAAGCGCATGTAGGAAAAAGCCCGCAGCCGCCCGACCGCTGGCCGGCCTGCGGCCCGACGCCAGCAGGCGGGCACGTCCTACGGCGCAGGCGCTGCGCTCACGCGACAGTCGTGCGCCAAAACTTTATTCAACGCGTATGTACCTCGATCCCCAGGTTGATCACCCGCTCGCCACCGGCCGCACCAGCGGTGCATGGCATGAGACCCCACACGACCAAGGCGGCCAGCGAATCGGCGAGCCAAAAAGTGCGCAGACCGCCGCCGCAGGCCGGGATGGCGTTCGGCCCGATCGTGGTCGGCGAGACAGCGGTTGCGCAAGCCGCGTAGAAGACAGCGCACTGGCGCGCGCGCGCGACGCCTGCGACGCCTTGCACACGCTGGTGATGGCGAGCGACTATCCGTGCGTGATGGCGCGCTCGGTTTTCAACCGCGATGCGTTTCGCCTCGGCACGTATGGGCCGCTGGCGCACGCGGGTAACGCAAGCGCCCTGTGCCGTGACCTGTATTCGTTTTGCACGGAATTTCCGCAGCCGGTGCAAGGCGTGGTGTCATTCATCGCGTGGTTTGACGGCGCTGCACCGGCGAATGAACTGGACTTCGAAGTCGCGCTGTGGGACCAACTGCAGCAGCTACACGACATCGACAAGCAGCAGTACGGTTGGTCGCGCGCGGTGGCGTCGGCAGCGAATGACCCGGCGTTTTCATTCAGTGTGCGTGGCCGCGCCTTTTTCTTGATTGGCATGCACCCGGCGGCGTCGCGCCTGGCCCGGCGCACGCCGCAGCCGGCGATTGTTTTCAACCTGCATGAGCAGTTCGTCGAGCTGCGCAGCAGCGGCAAATTTGCGACCGTGCGCGACAAGATTCAGGCCCGCGACGCCTTGCTGCAAGGCGACATCAACCCGATGGCGGCCGACTTCGGTGAGCGCTCCGAGGTCGCGCAGTATTCGGGCCGCGCGGTCGGCACCGATTGGGTCTGCCCTTTCGCGGCCGGTTGACCACACCGCGCCGCAGCCACGGTAATTTTTTCCGGCGGGTGCAGCGATTGCCGTAAAAAATTCCGAGTGGTCGGCGGGCGTCGTGTCGACGGTGTCGCCCCACCCGGCGCGGGTCGGCGGTACGCGGCACAGCGTTTGCCATTCGGTGCAGGACTGGTGCACGGTGCGCCGGAAAACTGAAGGGGAACCATCCATGGAAAGCGGACAAGTCAACAGCCGTGTGGTCAACGCCGCACGCAAGCAGGTGATCACGCAATTGGTCGCGGATCACAAACACGTGAAGAAGATTTATCGCGAGTTTCAAAAGCTCGACCCGGATGCCGATGTCGCGCAATGCCAGGAGCTGGTGCAGCAGGCGCTCGCCGAACTGACGGTGCACGCCACGCTGGAAGAAGAGCTGCTGTATCCGGCGGCTCGCGGCACCGCCGACGATGACCTGCTCAATGAAGCCGAGGTCGAGCATGAATCGATGCACGCGCTGATCGAGCGGTTGCAAGCGATGACCGCGAGCGACGACAAATACGCTGCGCGGTTCACGGTGTTGTGTGAGTACCTGATCCACCATGTCGACGAGGAAGAAGAGGTGATGTTTCCGCAACTCGAACGTGGCGATCTCGACTGGGTAAACATTGCCGCCGACATGGGCCAGCGGCGCGAAGAGCTGACGCAGCATGCCGGCGCGGCAGCCGAGGTCGAAACGAAATCGACACTGCGTGCGAAGTCGGCGAAGAAAAAAACCGACAAAGTGGAATTCGGCTTCAGGCCGACCGAGGCGCTGCGCGGCAACGAACGCGCGCCGTCGCCCGCACGGTCTGCCAAAACGGCCAAGCCGATGTGAGTGCGCCTGGTGTGCACAAGATGGTGTGCACAAAAAAGCCCCTCATCGAGGGGCTTTTTTTATGGCGTTCTTTTCGGTGGCAGCGGGGTGCCGGGCGGCGGTTTGGCCGCGTGGTGGTGCAGCCGCTGCGAGCGCTGCACTTTGAACCACTGCCAGATGCCGAACGCAATCGCCAGACCGAACGTTGCCATGATCAGGTAGATAACGAAGCTGTTGGTTTCCATCACACATCCTTTGAAGTCGGGCAGCGTGATTGGCAAGTGCTGTGCCGCCGAACGGGCCGGCACCGCTCGGCTTTAGCGAAGTGCACGACCTGGGTCGGCACACTTTCTTACCGTTTGCCGTGAGCCCGTCGAAGGGTCTGTTTTCACGACGACAAGGCGTCGACCAGCTCAGCCCTAACCGGTATGAAAGAGCCCGTCATGACCGTGCGCCCAATTCCAAAACCGGCAGAAAACCGTGCCGCGGGAACGCTGCGTGCCATGGCGTGCATTGGAGTTTTCCAAGTCACGTCAAAGGTTTCCCATGAGCGCAATCATTCCCCCGTTGAGGTCGTCCGGCAGCAGCCGGTCTGAGGTTCCAGCGACACCGTCGGTGCTGCTGGTGAAGCGCATTTCCTGGCCGGCGGTAGCCGCTGGCACGGTCATCGCGTTGGCTATCGAGGTGTTGTTGGCGATGCTCGGCACCGGCGTGGGCGCGAGCGCAGTCGACCCGCTCGCGGTCGGCGAATCGCCATCGGCTGCGGCGTTCGGCATGGGCGCGGGCATCTGGTGGGCGGTTTCGAGTTTGATAGCGGTTTTTTCGGGTGCGTGGGTGTCAGGCCGCTTGTCGGGCATGCAGCGTGCGGCCGACGGTGGCTTGCACGGCGTCTTGACCTGGGCGGTGGCAATGCTTGCGACGCTGTACCTGATCGGCTCGGCGGCCAGCTCGGTGCTGAGCGGTGCGGCAGGCGTGTTGGGCACGGCGGCAACTGCAGGTGCGACGGTGGGTGCCGCCGCGGTGCCGAAATTGGCCGATGCGGCCAGTGACCAGCTGCGCACAGCCGGCATCAGCATCGACAGCATCAAGCAAGACGCGATGAAGCTGTTGTCGCAAACCGGCAAGCCCGCACTGCAACCCGGCGCGCTGGAAAAGCAAGCCGCGACCGCGACCACCAGCACCACAGCCAATTCCACAGACAGTTCCACAGACACTTCCACAGACACTTCCACAGAGAAGGGCGAACAGGACTATGCGGCGCTGATTTCAAAACTGCTCGCAGGCGGCAAAGACGCTGCGACGCAGATCGACCGCGACGCGGTGATCAACATCGTCATGGCACGCGCCGTGATCTCGCGTGAGGAAGCGACCCAGCGCGTGCAAGCGTGGGAAAACGCGGCGAATACGGTGCGTGAAAAAACCGCGCAAACCGCCGAAGAGGCCAAACAAAAAGCACGCGAGGTCGGTGACGCCACCGCGCGCGGCGTGTCGCGCGCGATGTTGCTGGCCTTCGCGGTGTTCGCCATCGGCGCGCTGATCGCGTGGTGGGGCGGCTCGATGGGCCAGCGCCGCAGCGTGGTGGCGGAGTAAGCGCTCGATGCACCTTGCGGTGACTTGCAAACGACCGCGTGTGCCGTGCGCGCAGCGGCAGTTGATGCGACCACTGCGCCCAGCGCCATCCCCGGCGCCACCGCCACCGCCGCCCCCACCGCCACGCACACCGATGCCGGCAGCGGCTTGCCGGGCCGTGCGATGGGTTGGCTGACCGCGACGCGTGGCGTGCCGGCTTGCCACCGGCGCTGCTTTTTTTATCGCCGCATCACGCGCAATGGCCGGCGGCGCGGCCGCTGGCAGCGCGCCGGCCGGGCTTGATGTACAGCGCGTTGCAGTGGTCGTGGCTGTCGGTTGCGGCCATCGTTGCAGCAACCGCTGCGGCGACGCTGCTGGTCGCGGTGTTGGTTGTCAATCTGCGTGGCGGCGAAAAGCGCATCGAGCGGCGCGTGGTGCGGCAGTACGCACTCGACGACCCGGCCTTTGCCGATGAACTCGGTGCGCTGTTGGGCCCGGCATTCGTCGACGGCTGCCAAGTCGAGGCGCTGCAAAACGGCGATCAGATATTTCCCGCCATGCTGGCCGGCATCCGTTCAGCGACCGCATCCATCACGTTCGAGACGTTCATTTATTGGGCCGGTGACATCGGGTTGCAATTCGCCGATGCGTTGACCGAGCGATCGCGCCATGGCGTCGAGGTGCATGTGTTGCTCGACTGGCTGGGTTGCGCGCAGATCGATGAATCGCTGGTCAGCCGAATGACCGACGACGGTGTGCAGGTGTGCAAATTTCATGCGCCGCACTGGTCGCATCTGGCGCGCTTCAACAACCGCACGCACCGCAAGCTGTTGGTGATCGACGGCCGACTGGCGTTCACCGGCGGTGTCGGCATTGCGCCGCCGTGGAACGGTCACGCCCAAGACCCCGCGCATTGGCGCGACAGCCACTTTCAGATCCAAGGGCCGGTGGTCGCGCAACTGCAGGCGGTGTTTCTCGACAATTGGATCAAGGCCACCGGCGACGTGTTGCACGGCCCGCGCTACTTTCCGACGCTTGCCGCAATTGGCACGAGCCGCGCGCAAGTCTTCAGCAGTTCGCCCAGCGGCGGCAGCGAAAGCATGCAGCTGATGTACCTGCTGGCCATCACCGCCGCGTCACGTTCGATCGACTTGTCAGCGGCCTACTTCGTGCCCAATCCACTGGCGATCGAGGCGTTCATCGATGCCATGCGGCGTGGCGTCGCGGTGCGCATCATCGTGCCCGGCAAACACATCGACAAGCAGGCGGTGCGCAGTGCGTCGCGCGCGACCTGGGGCGCACTGTTGGCCGCAGGCGCGGTCATCGCCGAGTACCAGCCGACGATGTTCCACTGCAAGATGATGGTGGTCGACAGCTTGCTGGTGTCGGTCGGTTCGACCAACTTCGACAACCGCTCGTTTCGCCTCAACGACGAAGCCACGCTGAACATCGTCGATGCGGATTTCGCTGCAGCGCAAAGGCGCGTCTTCGACAACGATCTGCGCTTGTCCCTGGTCGTCACGCTGGCTGCATGGCAGGCCCGCCCGTGGCACGAAAAAATCCGTGAACGCGCTGCCTCGCTGATCAGCGCGCAGCTGTGACGTGGCAGCAGATGTGGCAGCAGATGTGGCAGCAGATGTGGACGCACAGGAGCGCGGCTTGCCAGAGCGGCGGCAGCGCCATCGCGCGCGCTGCTGTCCCACTCACCAAGCGAAAGACCACCGCCATGAGCAAAAAGAATCCGCAACCGAAAACCGCCAGCGCGCCTGAGGTGCCGTTCGCCGCTGCCGAGTTGGCACCTACCGGCGAGCTGCACCAACGCGCCAGCGGCGACCACGCCACGCTGACCACCAACCAAGGTTTGGCGATTGCCGACAACCAGAATTCGCTGAAGGCGAATGTGCGCGGGCCGACGTTGCTGGAAGACTTCATCCTGCGCGAAAAGATCCACCACTTCGACCACGAACGCATACCCGAACGCGCAGTGCATGCACGCGGCAGCGGCGCGCACGGCTACTTCGAGCTGACCGCTTCACTGGCCGACTACACCACCGCCCGCGTGCTGTGCGAGGTCGGCACACGCACGCCGGTGTTCACCCGGTTTTCGACCGTGACCGGCGGCGCAGGATCGGCCGACACACCGCGCGACCCGCGCGGCTTCTCGGTCAAGATGTACACGCAGCAAGGCAACTGGGATTTGGTCGGCAACAACATCCCGGTGTTTTTTATTCAAGACGCGATCAAGTTCCCCGATTTGATTCACGCCGCAAAAATGGAACCCGACCGCGGTTTCCCACAAGCCGCCTCAGCGCACGACACCTTTTGGGATTGGATATCGCTTACGCCCGAGGCCATGCACATGGTGATGTGGCAAATGTCCGACCGCACGCTGCCGCGCTCGCTGCGCATGATGGAAGGCTTTTTGGTGCACAGCTTTCGCCTCGTCAATGCGGCCGGCGAATCGACCTTTGTGAAATTCCATTGGCGGCCGATGCTGGGTTTGCAGTCGACCATTTGGGACGAGACGTTAAAGATCGCCGGTGCCGACCCGGACTTCCACCGCCGTGATTTGTTTGAAGCTATTGAAGCCGGCAACTTCCCCGAGTGGCAACTGGCGGTGCAGCTTTTCACCGAAGCCGATGCGGCCACCTTCGACTTCGATCACCTCGACTCGACCAAGCTGGTTCCCGAGGAACGCGTTCCACTGCGTGTCATCGGCACGATGGTGCTCGACCGCTGGCCGAACAACTTTTTTGCCGAAACCGAACAGGTCGCGTTCTGTCCTTCGCACCTGGTGCCAGGTCTTGATTTTTCGAACGACCCGTTGTTGCAGGGCCGTTTGTTTTCGTATCTCGACACCCAGCTGTCGCGACTCGGCTCGGTCAATTTCCACCAGATTCCGATCAACGCGCCGCAGTGTCCGTTTGCCAACCAGCAGCGCGATGGCCACATGCAGATGCGGCAACCCACCGGCCGCGTCGCCTACGAGCCGAGTTCACTCGACCCGGCATCGGCGCGCGAAAGCGAGGCCGGTTTTCGCAGCTTCCCGGCACCTGAAAACGGTGAGCGCGGGCGGCTGCGGCCCGCCAGTTTTGCCGACCATTACTCTCAGGCACGGATGTTTTTTCGCAGCCAGTCGGCAACCGAACAGGCGCACATCGCGTCGGCGCTGGTGTTCGAGTTATCGAAGGTGGCGACGCTGGCGATCCGTCAGGCCATCGTCGGCCATTTGCTGCATGTCGACGCCGATCTGGCCCGCCGAGTGGCGGCCGGTTTGGCGCTGGATGCGATGCCGATTGCACCACCCGCAGCGGCACCGGTGACCGACATGGCGCTGTCGCCCGCATTGCGCTTGATCGGCAGGGCGAAAGACTCCTTGCAGGGCCGCTGCGTCGGCATCCTGGTAAGCGATGGATCGCTCGCCGCAACCATCGACCGGCTCGTCGACGCGGTGCGGCAAGCCGGCGGCAGCGTCAAGATCATTGCGCCCAAAGTAGGCGGTGTCACGTTGGCCGATGGTGGGCAGCTGGCCGTGGCCGGGCAGCTGGCGGGCACGCCTTCGGTGCTGTTCGATGCGGTGGCGGTGGTGTTGTCCGATGCCGGGGCGCGCTCGCTGGGCAACGATGCCGCCGCGATCGATTTCGTTCGCGACGCGTATGCGCACCTGAAGGCGATCGCGGTGGATCAAGGTGGCCAGGCGCTGCTGCAACAAGCCGGTGTCCAGCCCGATGCGGGTGTCATCGATGCCAACGACTGCAAGGCGTTTATTGCGGCGGCAAAAACGCGCCAGTGGGATCGGGAGGCTCGGGTGCGAACGTTGGCATGACGCCGTCGATCGACCCATGCCTGCGGGGCACTCGCCACCCCGCAGGCGGCTGGGTCAGCGCGGGCGGGCCGATTCAGTGGGCTTGCGCTCCACATCGTCGGCGTGACGGCGGCGGCGAAACAGCAGCCAGCCCATGGCAGCAAAGCCGCTGCCGAACATGGCCCAGATCGATGGCTCGGGAGCCTGGCTGACAGCGGGCAGTTGCATGGGTCCAGCGTCGCCGATTTGCGCCGCGATCATCTCGTAGCCGAGTGCGTTCGGATGCACATTGCCGACAGGCAGCACGCCGCCATATAGACCTGGCACCACCGATCCTGCAGGCGATTCGTCGAGGTAGGTGTACTCGGCCTCGTGACCGACAAAGGCCATCGCGGTATCGAGGTAGTTCGCGCCGTATCGGCTTGCCAGGTCTTTGATGGTCGAATTCAGTTGCGCGCCGCCGGCATTGAATACCGGCGCGGCCGGGTTGTCGGGGTCGGCGGCAAACGGGTTGTAGTAGCCGAGCAAGGTCAGATCGGCATCGGGCAGCGCGCCACGCACCTCGCCCAGCACCGAGTTGAACGCGCTGCGGTAGTCGGCCAGCGTTTGCGGAATTTTCGCCAGCGCCGTCGCCGGTGGCAGCGCAGCCAGCGCGCCCAGTTCGTTGAAACCCAGGCTGATCGTCACCGCCTTGATCTGGTTGCCGCGCGCCGCTTGTGCGGCCACGGTGCGGCCGAACAACCGGCCCTGCGGCACCAGGTCGGCGTCCCGGTAATTCAGGTTTTGCAGTGCCAACGGCCGGTCGGTGCGGCCGACCACCGGGGCAGTGCGGCCGCTTCCGGTCATGAAGCTCGATGCGGTTTCGCCGTCGATGGCGAGGTTGACGACCTCGGGCCGCAGGCCGGCGTTGTCGGTGGCCGCCGCGTCGGCAAAACGTGCCACGTAGCCGCGGTCGCCGAGCGACGGCACGTAAATCAAATCGGTTTCACCAAAAGTAATCGAGTCGCCCAATGCCAGGTGCACGTTCGCCGCGCTGGCCTGCGCAATGAAACCCGCATGGCCGATCAACAGCGCGCCCGACCACACCGCGCGGTGCGGTCGCCAGGCCGGCGGCTGCGACCGGCGTGCCATGCGCGGTGATCTGGATGGGCCGGCACCTTGGCCATATCCATCACCGCGACCATCACCGCGACCATCACCGCGACCGTCACCATGACCATGACCATACAAATGGATCGGCGTAGCAGGTTTCATGCGGGCTCCTGGTGGGCAAACGGATGGGTGTGGCGCGACCGATCAGTGGCAATCCACGCGCCCGATGTGCTGGCGGCAGGTTCCGCGGCGCAGGCGAGTTCGTCCACGTTGAAACTTCAACGCACGATGGTGGCGATCACCATGCCGGCGATCAGTGCGATGGCACCGCTGGCCAGCGGTTTTTGTCGCACCACCACTTTCAGGTGGCGCGAAAGTCGATCCTTCGCAATCAACTCCGCCGTGTGCGCAGTGCACAGCGCAGCCTGCGCCGACCGGTGGCCGCTGGACTGGTGTGGCGCTGCGGCGTTGTCGGCATGCTGAGCCGCATCGGGAGTCGGATCGGTATCGACATGGTCCGGCCAGGCTGGTACGTGCGGGTTGTAAAAACGTGCGCCAACGGCTGGTGGATGGGACGGTGTGGGTGTAGTTGTGGGTGTCATGGTGTGCCTTCGATGGGTAGCGTGGATGCGATGTCGCGGGTGCGATGTCGCGGGTGCGGGCTCGAGCCGGCAGCAGATGTGCTGCGTTGCCTGCGCAGCTAGATCAGTTCATGCACTGCTGCGGGACCGTAGTGCCGCGCGTGGTCTGCGCCCAGCGGTTGCACGCACTGAGCTACGCGTGACGCGGCGGCAGCGTCGGCCGCTTGCACCAACAACCAGTGGTGGCCGTCTTCAGCCAGGCTGCGGTCGCATTCGATGCGGTCGCGCTCGGCATCCATGCGCGCGCGCTGACCGGCGTCGTGCAGGTCGTTGTCGAGCTGCGCCAGCATGCCGAAGTCGGTGTAAGCCAGCACGTCGCGTTCGCCTAAACCCAACGCCTGCAGCGCTTGCGCCGCTACCTGCGCCTGCGCGGCGCGGGGAAAAGAAATCATCACGTGGCCGGTAGGCTGGAACACGTGCACACGGTGATGGTGCGGGGTCGCTTGATGCATGGGATGCTTTCAAAGTGATTGAAAGCACGTTGGCAAACCGTATGCCCAGCGCATGTCCGACACATGCATGCAGCCGATGCCGATGCCGATGCCGATGCCGCTGGCGGTGCGTGGTCGTCGTCGTTGTCGTTGTCGTGGCTGTGGCTGTGGCCGTGGCCTTGGCCGCGATGGCGCGCGGCTACGCGGGCCGCACCGGCACTGTTAAGGAACCGCAACCAGCGGCGGCGGCTGCAGAAAAAACCGCACGATTTCGGCTGACGCATCAGGGCCGTGGGCATCGGTGTACGAACCCTGCGCACTGCCGCCGAACCAGGTGTGCTTGCCGCCATGCACCACGCATTCGGTGACCCGCGCCCGGCCCTCGGCATCGAGGTAGTCGGTGGTCACCGAGCTGCGCAGGCTGGACGCCGCGGTCGACGCTCGCGGTTGCGCCTGCAAAGGCGTGTTCGATTGCGCATACGCACGCAGCGACTGCGCGACCACCGCCGCGCCATTGCCGGGGGCCACCGTCTGGTCGGCGTCGCCATAAATCACGATGGTCGGCACGGCGGGTTGCACGCGGCTGGTGGCGCTCGACGATGCCGCGCCCTGCATGGCCGAAAAAGCCGACGCCACATCGTGCGCCGCACCCAACGGCAGCCCGGAATGCACCGCCACGCCGGCGAACACCTCTGGGTACGCAGCACCCAAGATCACGGCCATGGCCGCACCGGCCGAAAGCCCGGCGACGAACACGCGCGACGCATCGACTTCATGGCTGTTGATGATTTGCCCGACGATGCCGGCGATCAACTCGGGTTCGACGCCGCCTTTGACTTGCTGTGCGCGCTCGAACCAGTTCCAGCAATTGGCCATGTTGTCGCGCATGGTTTGCGCCGGGTAGGCGACCAAAAAGCCGTGCTGTTCGGCCAGCTCATTCATGCGGGTACCTGCCGCAAAGTCGTCCGGGTTTTGTTTGCAACCGTGCAGCATGACGATCAACGGCATCGGCGTACCGGCGTAGGTAGCCGGCACAAACAATTTGAACGCCCGGCTGGCATGGTGGTTCGAGTGCGACAGCGCCAAAAATTCGCTGCGGCCCGGGGCCGGCACTGCCTTGCCGTGCCGGGACAGGTGGGTGTCAGCTGGCGGCGACGATTGCTTTGCGGATGGCGACGCTGTGGTCGGTGACGTCGGCGCTGGCGTTGGCGCTGGCGGGGTGACCGGCTGCGCTGCTGGCAGCGGAGCGCGAAACGCGGTTGCGCTGCGCGGCTGGCGCGGCGGGGCCTGCGGCGGTGCTGCTGTGGGTGTGGCGGTGACCGTGGGTGTGGCAGCAGAAGCAGGTGAGGTCGCAGGTGCTGGCTGCGGCTGCGTGGCCGCGGGCTCGGGTGCATATACCTTGGCCAGCCCGGCGGCCTCGAGTGCTTGTCGAATCGTGGCGGACACCTTGCCCAACCGCCCGCTGTGGGTGTCAAGCCCTGCCGCATGGAGCGCCCGGGCAATCGTTTGCGAAATCTGGTCGGTGTTCATGGAAGTCCTTTCATGCTGCACTGCACCATTGTGCGTTGCAACGCCAGAACGTCGATGGTTTTTTGTGTGCCGTTCGGTTGTCGGACTGCGCCGACACCGTAGCCCACACTTACAGCTGCACCTACGCCTACGCCTACACCAACACCGACACCGACATCGACAAAGTTACGCGGCGTCACACGGGGCGTAGCCGCCAGCGCGTGACATCAACCGCTGGTTTCGCCTTCGCACCGCGGTGCGGGGGGCGCGGCTGCTCGGCTGGCGTGCCAGCCGACCGACAGCAGCCACCAGGCTGCCAGCGCTGCGGCCAGCCAGCACAAGCCGGCACCCAGCCGCTGCTGGTCGCCCAGCAAATACGCGTTGCACAGCCGGATGGTGGCGTCTTGATAGAGCGTGCCGACCACCGCCATCATCGGCAGCAGGTTGCCCAAGTAAAACGCTTGCAGCACCACGCCGGCCGGTTGCCACGACACCCGCAGCGCCGCGCCCGCGGCCACCAGCGCGGCGGCCTTGACCACCTCGACCCGCGGGTCGACGAGTGCCAGGTCGAGCACGCGCGGCACCATCGATACCGCCAGCACCAGCGCGCTGCCGAGCAGGCCGGTGATGCCGAACGCGTTCAGCGCTGGCTGCCAGCGGCGCGGCACGCCTTGCGCATCGCGACCCATGCACAGCGCGCCGGCGAGCAGCCAACCGGGGTACTGCACCAGCATGTGCAACGCCATGCTCGATTCGGTGGCGCGGCGCACCGGTGGCATCGACCACACCAGCAGCAGCAACACACCAGCGGCCTGCAAGACTCGGTGCGTGCCCCAAAACCTGCTCCCCCGCGCACCCATCAGCCGGGCGACCTTGCCCGCTGGCGTGCGGGTTGCGATAACCAGTCTGCGTAAGCCAGCGCCGCAGCGGTTTCATCCACCTCGAAAATGCGCACCAACCGGCCGTGGTCGTCGATGACCAACAAGGCGGCGTTGTGTTCGTAGCCACCCGCTCCATCGGCGATCACCGTGACCTGGAACGCGACCAGCAGCCGCTGCAGCTCGGCGGCATCGGGCACGCCGACGAAGCGCCAGTGCGCGGGGTCGGCCCGCCAGCGCCACGCGGCTTGCTGCAACGCAGCGATGTCGTCGTGCAGCGGATCGATGCTGATCGACAGCAAGGCAATCGGCTGCGCCGGTGGTGGTCGCTGTGCCAGCGCGCGCTGCAATTGCTGAAATTCGCTGCCCATCGCCAGGCACACGCTGGCGCAGCGGGTGTAAACAAAATTGAGCAGCGTGACACGGCCGGGCTGGGTCAGCAGGTCGACGAGGTTGCCGCGTTCAACACCTGACCCCCGCAGCCGCGCAGCCGGCGCGGCTACCGGCTGCTCGGCCACCGCCAGCCGGCGCGCACCTTCAGCGGTCCAGACCGCAAAGCCGTGCGTCAGCCACGACGCAGTGGCGTACGCGGTGGCGATCAGTACGGCGCACGCCAGGGCGGTTCGCGTCATGCGGACACCGGTGGGGTCGCGCATGCTCAACCTGCGCCGTGATGCCGCTGCGGGTGGCGATTGGGGACTGCACCACCGGGGCCCGCACGGCGCACCGGCTGCCGAGGCAACCGGGTGCAACCGCGCAGATATCGACTCACGGCGGCTTGCCGCGCAACGTGTCCAACTCGGCACCACCGGCAAACGGCGTGGTGCGCTTCGAGCTGCTGCGAATTTGAGCGAACAGCGCAGCGGTAATGGGCGGCGATTTGTTGGACCAGGCAGCACGCACATGCGAGGTCACCGCCGCCAACTCGGCATCACTGAGCTGCTTGAACGGCGGCATCGCGCCTTGGTAGGCGATGCCGGCCACCTTGATCTCGCCGTTGATGCCGTGCAGCAAGATGTTGGCGACCACGCGCTCATCGCCGAGCACCCATTCCGACGCATCGAGCGGCGGGAACACACCGGCCAAACCCTTGCCGGTAGTTTGGTGGCACGCCACGCAGTTGGCGGTGTAGATCTGCTGGCCGTCGACCGCACCGGCGCTGCTGCCGCTTGCGGCGTCAGCGGTGGGGTCGCGCGCACGCAAGTCGGCCAGCGTGCGGCGGTCACCGAATTCAGACGGGCCCGGCGGCTCGGCCCACACGATGTAGCCGACACCGAACGCCAGCATGCCGACCATCAACACCACCGCCAGCAGCGGAATCGGCCGGTCGCGCTCAGTCGGATCGGTGGTCTCGCGCTGCTGCGCGGGCAGGTGTGCGGTTGCCGGCGTGCGCGCGGGTGCGGGTGCAGTGGTAGTGGCGGACGCGGGGGCTTCTTGCGTGCTTTCACCTTGCGCCGCGCCGCTTTTGCCGGCGTCGTTTGCCGCGCTGTCGCTGGGTGGAATGTGGTCCATGCGATGGCGGTCAGGGTGCGGTCGCAACAGGCGACGCAACCGCCGGCGCAACGGCCGACGCAACGGCCGACGCATCAGACGACGCATCAGACGACGCATCAGACGACGCAGCGGCCGGCGGCGCAAACGGCGTTGCGACAGACGACGCAGGGGGAGTTGCCACAGGCGATGCCATGGGCGATGCCACAGGCGTTGAGGCAGGGGTCGAAACAGCCGTTGCAAGGGCCGGCAACGGCGGCAACACCGCATAGGTGTGGTTCAAGCCTTGCAGGTACTTGACCAGGTCCATCGCATCGGGCGTGGCCACCACTACTTTGCCCGCGGGTGACACGCCGGGTGGCAGCGCGACCAGCTGTTCGCCTTCTTCGGCTACCGCTTTGGCGCGAAACAAATACGGGTACGCCGGCATGATGGAGCCAGGTGTATAGGCCCGCGGCTGGTACAGGTGGCCGAGGTGCCAGTCGCGGCTGGGCTGGCGCGCGCCGATGTTGAACAGGTCGGGCCCGGTGCGCATCGAACCGAGCAAATGCGGCCGGTCGAACACGTAGTCGCCGGGCACCGCCGCGCGGCCCCAACCGCGCTGCGCATCGGGGCCGAATTTGCGGTCGCGCGGCTGCTGGCTGTGGCAATACACACAGCCGTTGGCCACATACACCGCACGGCCGCGCAGCTGCTGGTCGGTGTAGGCCTTCAGTTCGGCGGGCGGCTGCACATCACGCGCCTGGATGTACGGCATCACCACCAGCGCGGCGGTGGCCAGACCCAGCGCAATCATTGCGCCCGATACGAGTTTGAGGTCACTGTCCACGCGGCAGCCTCAACGCACGACCATCGGTTTCGACGACCAAAACAGCGCCGCACTGGCGCGCTCGGGCCCGAAGCGCAGCGCCATCGCCATGAAGTGGCCGACAAAAACAAAATGTCCCAGCGTCATCAACGCGCCGCCGATGCTGCGCGACTGCAGGTAAGGCAGCGTGAGCGCCACCGACTCCATGAACGGCCGGGTGGCGTCGAGCATGGCGCGGCCTTGCAGCCAGCCGCCGATCGACAAGCCGACGAAGTAGATCGCCACGCCTGCGGTCACCAACCAAAAATGCAGCGCGATCAGCTTCGGGTACGGCCACTCCCAATTCAGTACCCGCGGCAGCATGAAATACACCGCGCCGAACAGCACCATCGAGACGAACGCATACATGCCCAGGTGCGCATGTGCCACCGTGAAATGGGTGAAGTGGGTCACCACGTTGACGCTGCGCAGCGATTCGAGCGAACCCTGGAACGACGACGCGGTGTACATCAGCCCGCCCAACATCATGAAGCGCAGCGTCGGTGAATAACGCGCCAGGTGCATCTGGCCCTTCATCGTCAGCGCCTGGTTGATGGTGAACGCCAGCACCGGTATGAACATCATCATGCTTTGCACGATCGACAGCGTGGTCAGCCAGCCCGGCACCGGCCCGCCGATCAGGTGGTGGCCACCGACCTGGCCGTAGAAAAACGCCAGCGTCCAAAAGCCGAGCAGCGACAGGTTGTACGAGCGCACCGGGCGGCCGATGATCTTCGGCAAGAAGTAATAAATCGCGCCGACCGCTACCGGCGTGAACCACAAGCCCAGCGCGTTGTGGCCGAACCACCAGTTGGTGGTGGCTTGCTGCACGCCGAAGTGCACGCCGGGTAATTTGGCCACCACGTACAACAGCGCAATCCACAGCAGCGACGCGACGAAATACCACACGCTGACGTACAAATGCTCGACCTTGCGGTTGACCAGCGTGAACAGCGCGGTGGCGATCACCATCACGAAACCGACCGCGATGAAGATGCCGATCTGCCACGGAATTTCGAGGTATTCCATGCCGTCGGTCCAGCCGATCGCAATCGCGCCGATGCCCGAAGCCACGCCCACATTGATCAGCGTGCCGCCGACCATGGCCCACACCGCGCCGTGCAGCCGCGTGCGCAGCAAACGCGGCAACAAAAACACAATGATCGCCAGGCTGCCGTTGGTCGCCCAGCCGTAGATCACCGCATTCAAATGCACCGTGCGGATGCGCCCGAAGCTGAGCCAGGCGTCGTCGACCAACCAGTCGGGCTGGTGCAATTTGATCGACGCAATCAGCCCGGCCACCGAGCCGACCAGCAGCCACAGGCAGGCAAACGCCAAGAACATGAACACCGGAAAAGCGGTCGAGTTATCGGCGGCGACACGGTCACTGACTTCGGTCAGGTCGGCGGCGACCACCGGGTCGCCGCGCGCTGCCACCGCGCCCTGCATCGACGCTTGCTCCGGTGCGGCCAATGCCGGGTCGTCGATGCGGCCGATCTCGCCCGGCGCAAATATGACCGAGGCAGCACGCGGGTTCTCCACCAGCAAACCGTGGCGCAGCGACCAGATGAATGCGAACAACCCGATCAGTGACAACACGAACGCGCCGAGCAAGCTGAGCAGCGTGCTGTCCATCAGCGCGTGCCCGCCGTGGTCGCGGTGTGTGCGCGCGTGTGGTTGACCACCATTACTGCATCGTTCATTGCGTACTCCTGACGGCACGATGTGCGCCGCAGGCGCGCTGTGTCTGTGCGCTGTCACACAGTGGGTGGCAATGCGACGTGTGCTGTTTTTTTTGGTGTGTGTGCGCTTTCGAACATCGCTATGCACGGTCGGTGACTAACCTGAGTTGGTGAATTCGTGTTCAACACACCAAGGAAAAAATCATGCAAAACACCAAACGTATTTCGCTTAAGTGGTTGTTGGCTGCACTGGCAACCAACGCAAGCGGCATGGCACTGGGCGGCTTCAGCGCCAGCGCACGCGCGGCCACCGCCAGTGACTTGAAAAAAGACGCGGCACAAGCGCTGCAGGCCTTGTACAAAACCAACCCGACGGCTGAAATGCTGTCGAAAAACGCCCGCGGCATTTTGGTTTTCCCAAAAATTATCAAAGCCGGTTTGATCTTCGGCGGTGCCTTCGGCGAAGGCGTGCTGACGAAGAACGCGGCGCACGGCGGCTTCTTCAATTCGGTGTCGGCGTCGTGGGGCTGGCAGGCCGGTGCCACCTCATACGGCTACGTGGTTTTCCTGATGACCGATAAGGCGGTGAAGTACCTCGACACCACCAAAGGCTGGGAGGTCGGCGTCGGCCCGTCGGTGGTAGTGGTCAATGAAGGCGTGGGGAAAAACCTGACCACTTCGACGCTGAAAGACGATGCCTACGCGTTCATCTTCGACCAGCAAGGCCTGATGGCCAGCCTGAGCATCGAAGGCACCAAGATCAGCCGCATCAAAAAGAAGTGACCAGCCTGAACACCTGACCCCAAAGTCACCTGAGCACGCGGTGCGGCGCAGATCGATCTGCGCCGACCCCGCATTTTTTTCACCCACCTGGAGAATCCCTGATGAAAACAACTTCTGCTTTATCGGCATCTATTTTTTGCGCGAGCTGGGCCTTGGCCAGCTCGATGTTCGCCACCAGCGCACACGCCGACGACACCATCAACAAGCAAACGCTTGAAACCAAAGACATGTCGATGAAGGACTGTCAAAAGCACATGAAGATGTCGAAGAAGCACACCGGCGAGAAAGACGACACCATGAAGATGCACGATGCGCATTGCGCGTCGATGATGAAAGAGCACCGCGGCATGAACAAAGGCCACCCACCCGGCGGTGACTCGATGATGAAACGCGACGCCCCGCCCAGCGACCCGATGATGAAGTGACAGCGGTGGTGCCGAGTGCACCACCTGCCTTCGCGCTGGTGGCGAAACCAATGGCGAAACCAACGGCTGAACCAGTGACAAAACTGGTGGCCAAACTGGTGACAAAACCAGCAGCGAAGGCAGGATCTCGGCCGCATGAATCGAGCCGCGGCCGCGGGTTCAACCTGCAGTTTTCAGACAGTGGTCGTCGGGTTCAAGTCGACCGCGAACGTCGTGCAGCGCAGGCCAGTCCGCCCGTCACATGACGCACATTGCGTCAGGCTGCCAGGCGGTGCGGCAGCAAACGGTCGTATTCGGTCTGGATGGCCGCATAGCACTCGCAAGAGCGCGACTCGAGCGCCGCGCGATCGAGCACCGTGATGCAGCCGCGGC
>JAYUGJ010000065.1:0-9969 GCA_043738425.1 Burkholderiales bacterium | reverse complement strand
GGCGACATGCCGGTGATCCTCGGGCCGGACGGTCCAAGCCTGGGAGGCTTCGTCTGTCCCGCGACGATCGCCCAGTCTGAACTGTGGAAAGTTGGCCAGCTGTCGCCCGGCAACACGGTGCGCTTCGTCCCCATGAAAGGCGCCGAAGTTGCCGCCCTCGCCGGCACGCACGATGCCGCCGTGCTGCTGCGCACGCCGGCCGAAGCGGGCCAGGTCGAGGTTGTCTACCGGCGCGCCGGAGACGCCTACGTGCTGATCGAGTTCGGCCCACCGACGCTGGACCTGCGCATGCGCTTTCAGGTCCATGCGCTGATGACGCTGCTGCAGACCTGGCGCACGGAAGGTCGGCTGGCCGGCATCTTCGACCTCACGCCAGGCATCCGTTCGCTGCAGGTCCACTACGACGGCGCGCGCCTGCCGCTCTCGACGCTGCTCGAACAACTGCGCCTCGCGCAGAGCAAGCTGGAAGCCGTCACCGACATCGAGGTGCCGAGCCGCACCGTCTGGCTGCCGCTGTCGTGGGACGACGCGGCGACGCGGCTCGCGATCGACAAGTACATGCAGTCGGTGCGCGCCGATGCGCCCTGGTGCCCGAGCAACATCGAGTTCATCCGACGCATCAACGGGCTGGACGACATCCAGGCCGTCTACGACACGGTGTTCGAGGCGAGCTATCTGGTGCTGGGCCTGGGCGATGTGTACCTCGGCGCACCAGTGGCGACGCCGCTCGATCCGCGCCACCGGCTGGTCACCACCAAATACAACCCGGCACGCACCTGGACGCCGGAAAACGCGGTCGGCATCGGCGGCGCGTACCTGTGCGTCTACGGCATGGAAGGCCCTGGCGGCTACCAACTGGTCGGCCGCACCTTGCAGATGTGGAACCGCTGGCGCGACAGCCGCCACGGTGCGCGCGACTTCGAACCCGGCAAGCCGTGGCTGCTGCGCTTGTTCGACCAACTGCGTTTCTACCCGGTCAGCGCTGCAGAGTTGCTCCAGCTGCGCGCCGACTTTGTTGCCGGCCGCGCCAACCTGCGCATCGACGCCGGCAGCTTCAAGCTGGCCGATTACCAGCGCTACCTGGCCGACCACGCAGGCGCGATCAACGACTTCAAAGCCACCCAGCAAGCCGCGTTCGAAGCCGAGCGTGAGCGTTGGCGCGCCGCCGGTGTGGCAGACGCGATCGATGAAGGCACCGACTCCGGTAGCGATACCGATGTGCGCGCCGTCGCCAGCACATTCGATGGCGAGGTGGTGACCGCCGAAGTGTCGGGCGGCGTGTGGTCGGTGCTGGCGCCGAAAGGCCGCGCCGTCAACACCGGCGACACGCTGCTGGTGATCGAGTCGATGAAGATGGAAATCGCGGTGCTCGCGCCGTGCGACGGCGTGGTGCACGAGGTGCTGTGCGCCGAAGGCCAGCCGGTAACCGCCGGGCAGCCGCTGGTGCTGCTTGTTATTTGATCTCTTGCTGGGTGAGGAGTCCTTTTCACTCGACATGAAGGATTTACGCATGCGACTCGATCTTTCTTTGCCGACGCTGCGCTCGCAGTACCAGAGCGGCGCACTCACGCCGACCCGGCTCGTCGACCAGCTGCACGCGCAGATCGACGCCGAAGAAGCCGCGCTGCCGCGCAACGTCTGGATCCACCGGCTGAGCCTCGACGTGCTGCGTGGCTACGCAGCAGCGCTGGAAAACCGCGACATGGCCACGCTGCCGCTGTACGGCATTCCGTTCGCCATCAAAGACAACATCGACCTCGCCGGTGTGCCGACCACGGCCGGTTGCGCCGCATTTGCCTACACGCCCGAGTGCAGCGCCACCGCGGTGCAGCGGCTGATCGACGCGGGCGCAATTCCGCTCGGCAAAACCAACCTCGACCAGTTCGCCACCGGCCTGGTCGGCGTGCGCTCGCCATACGGTGCGTGCCGCAATGCGATCGACCCCGAGTTCATCTCCGGCGGCTCGTCGTCGGGCTCGGCGGTGGCGGTGGCGTTGGGGCTGGCGAGTTTTTCGCTGGGCACCGACACCGCCGGTTCGGGCCGTGTGCCGGCAGCGTTCAACAACCTGATCGGCCTGAAACCGAGCCTCGGGCGCATACCGACCACCGGCGTGGTGCCGGCCTGCCGCACGCTCGATGCGGTGTCGGTGTTTGCGCTGACCGCGGCCGATGCGGCGGCCGTGTTGGCCGCCGCGCAAGGGCCCGACCCGCTCGATGCGTACTCGCGTGCGATGCCGCCGCATGGTCGCAATTTCGGCGCGGCCGGTTTTTGCTTCGGGGTGCCCCGCACGGCCGACCTGGTGTTCTACGACAACCCATTCGGCGCGGCGCACTTTGCCGCTGCGGTGGCGCAGCTGGTGGCCTTGGGCGGAGTGCCGGTGTCTATAGACCTGACACCATTCAGAGCGGTGGCGGCGCTGTTGTACGACGGCCCGTGGGTGGCCGAGCGCTACGCGGCCATCCGCGAATTCATCACCGCGCAACCCGACGCGCTGCACCCGGTGACGCGCGCGATCACCGAAGCCGGTGCCAACTGGAGCGCGGCCGACACCTACACCGCGCTGTACCGGCTGAAAGCGCTGCAGCGGCAATGCACCACCGCCTGGGGCGCGATCGATTGCCTGGTGGTGCCCACCGCGCCGACGCTGCCGACGATTGCGGCGGTGCAAGCCGACCCGATTGCGCTGAATGCCCAGCTCGGGCACTACACCAACTTCGTCAACCTGCTCGACTTGTCGGCGGTGGCGGTGCCGACCGGCTTCGCTGATCACAAAAATGCGGGCCTCCAACCGCACACCAAAGCGGACACCGACGCGGACACCCGCGCGGACGGTGCGGCGCAGCCACCCGCGCAGCCACCCGCGCAGCCACCAGCGCACCCACTGGCGCACCCATCACCGCACCCAACACCGCACCCAATAGCGCACAGCCTGCCGCACGGCGTGACGCTGATCGGCCGCATGGGCTGCGACCTGCCGTTGCTGGCGTTGGCGGCGCGGCTGCATGCACGCGCGGTGGCCACCGTCGGTGCCACACCGCATGCACCCCACCGCCATGCCGATGGCAGTGGCCGCGCGCCCGATGCGTCGGCGTTCCCCTCAGGCCTGGTGCAGGTGGCGGTGTGCGGAGCGCACCTGAGTGGGTTGCCGCTGAACGGGCAGCTGACGCAGCGCGGTGCCACCTTGGTGCGCGCCGTGCGCAGCGCGCCGATCTACCGGCTGGTCGCGCTGCCGGGCGGCCCGCCGCATCGGCCCGGCATGGTGCGCAGCGAGGCCACCGATTCGCGCCCGCCGCAGCAACCCACGGGCGGGGCAATCGAGCTGGAGATATGGGAACTGCCGGCAGGCGAATTCGGCTCCTTCGTCGCGGGCATACCGGCACCACTGGGTATCGGCACGCTGCTGCTCGAAGACGGCAGCTCGGCGCAAGGCTTCGTGTGTGAGGCCTATGCCGCAACGCCTGCGGCCGGGGCGGTCGACATCACCGCGCTGGGCGGCTGGCGCGCCTATCTGGCGACACGGGCGTGATGGGGCCGGGTGAAAGATGAAGGGTGATGAGTACTGAGTAATCGCTAATGGATGACGCGTGAGGCGAAGGGGGTGAGGCGCACCGCGCCGACACCGCGGTTCATATTGGTGCACCCCGATGGCCAACCACTGGCACACGCTTTGCATTGATGTGTGTGCAGGTGAAGTGATTTCGTATGGTCAGTGCATGCGGTTTTTCTTTCACTCAGGGTCACTAGGGTTCCGATTGGCAGCGATGTCAGTGGCTGGTCCGAGAGTGCCCCGGCCCAACCGGTGACCAGCCGCGCGGGCTCCACGGAGGGACAAAAGCCCGGGAGAACGACGCACCTAACCGACGTCTTCTCCTGCGCCCGTCTCTTCCACCTGGAGCCCTTCGCCATGATGCCACGCTGCCCTGCACCTTCCGCCTTTCGCACCTTCATCACGCCCGCGCTGGCCAAGCCGCTGGCCGGCTTGCTGCTTGCCGCGGTGGCCCTCACCAGCCACGCAGCCGACGCGGTCACCCCGCTGAAAATCGGTTCGCTGATGTGGATCGGCTACGGCCCGTTCTACGTCGCTGAAAAACTCGACCTGTTCAAAAAGCACAAGCTCAAAGTCACGCTGTCGATGTTCACCGACCCGGCATTGATTCCGTCGGCGATTGCCAGCGGTGCGGTCGACGGCGCGATGTTGACCTACGACCAGGTGATCGGCCAGGTGGCGGCTGGCCGCATGCAAAAAGTCGTGATGCCGATTGATTATTCGAACGGCGGCGACGCCATCGTGGTCGACCAATCGATTGCCAAAGTCAGCGAATTCAAAGGCAAAAAGATCGGCTTCAATCCGCTGTCGCCGTCCGACTTCCTGCTGTCGTACGCGCTCAAAGTCAACGGCCTGAGCGACAAAGACATCACCGGCGTCAGCATGACGCCCGAGGCCGTGCCGGCGGCAATGGCGTCGGGCCAGTTGCCGATCGGGGTGACCTACGAGCCGAGCTTGTCGCAGGTGCTCAGCCAAGGCGGCGGCAAAAAATTCAAGGTGATCTTTTCATCGAAACAAGCGCCCGGCCTGATCGCCGACGTGCTGGTGTTCGACGAGAAAGTCATCAAGGCCAAACCGGCCGAGATCGCCGGCGTGATCCAGGGCTACCTCGATGGCCTGGCCTACATCAAGGCCAAACCCGACGACGCCGCCAAGATCATCGGCAAGGTGATGGGCGTGTCGGCCAAAGAGGTGAAAGAACAGTGGACCGGCGTGTACAACATTCCGGTGGCCGACATGCCGAAAGCGTTCGCCAAGTCGACCGAGACCACCTCGTACTACGCCAGCGGCGAGATCATTTCGCAGCTGCTTAAAGCCAAAGGCCAGATCACCGCCGTGCCGGCTACCGAGACCACCTTCGATGCGCAGTTTGTGAATGCGTTGGTGAAGAAATAAACCGTCGCAGGCACTTGAGGCTGGCTCCCTCACTACCAAACGCGTTCGCCCTGTCGAAGCCTTGTCGTCGGGCAACCAGCCCCTTCGACGGGCTCAGGGCGAACGGTTAAGGGAACGGTGTGTCGTCGACACCGCCTTTGCGTCTGGCAGAGGCGCTCCATTGATCCCCTCTCCCCAAAGGCACGAGTAGCCACCACCCGCCACGCATTTCACCGGCAGTACGACATGCAGTTCTCCACCACCTTCCCCGCCGTCACCGCCTTCCGGTATGCCGATGGCGTAGCGCCCAACCTCGCGGCGTTGTCGTTGGTGCTGATCGGTTGGCCGGTCGGCATCGCGTTACTCACAGCCGAGCTGTGGGCGCTCAACGCCATCGGCTTGGCACTGCTCACGCTGGCGCTGGTGTGGTCGGGCTACTTCATTCATGAATTCGCACACCAGGCTATTTTTCGCAAGCCCGAGGTCAACGACCGCTGGGGCACCGTGATGAGCTGGGTCAACGGCAGTTGCTATGCGCGCTTTGCCGGCATGCGGCGCAAGCACATGCGCCACCACATCGAGCGTGCCGACGTGATGACGTTCGACGCGCGCGGCTTCTTGTTGAATGCGCCGATGCCGCTGCGCCGCGCGGTGCTGGCGCTCGAGTGGGCTTACGTGCCCGCGGTCGAGTTGTTGATGCGCGGCTTCGTCATCGCGCTGCCGTTTCAAGCCGGCGGCACCGGCCTGAACCGGCTGCGCACCGCCAGCATCGCGCTGCTGCGGGTGGGCGCGTTCGCCACGTTGGGGCTGTATTCACCGAAAGCGCTCGCGCTGTACGCGCTGGCATACGTGCTGTTCATCAGCGTGCTGCGCTTTGCCGATTGTTTTCAGCACACCTACGACGCCTACCCGGTGCAAGGCGATGCGCCGATTCCGCAAGACAAGCTGCGCGACCGCGCCTACGAACAGGCCAACACCTACAGCGATGTGGCGGGCATGGAGAGCCGCTGGCTGAATTTGCTGTGGCTCAACTTCGGCTTCCACAACGCGCACCACGAGCGCCCCACCGTGCCGTGGCACCGGCTGCCGGCCTACCACCGCACGCTGTTTGCCGATGGCTGCACGCAGCTCATCACGGTGGGCGAGTTGCTCCAATCGTTTCACCGCCACCGCGTCACCCGCGTGTTGGCCAATGACTACGGCGTGGTGCACAGCCACGCGGTGCCGCACCGCGCCGACGGTTTCGTCGGCGCCGTCGGCGTGTCGTTTTTAACGGCCGTGTGAAGTGACCGCGCCCGCCGCAGCACCTGCAGGAACCCGTTTCGCGACGCTGGTGCTGCTCGGCTCGGCGGTCTTGTGGGGCCTGCTGTGGTGGCCGCTGAAAGGCTTTGCGGCAGCCGGCTTGTCGGGCCCGATGTTGTCGCTGCTGGCCTACGGCTCGGTGGGCTTGTGCGGTGCGGCGTTCGTCTGGCGCGAGCGCGCGGCGTGGCGGCCGCAGTGGCGGCTGTTGTTGCTGCTGCTGCTGGTGGGCGGCTGGGCCAACACCGCGTTCGTGCACGCGCTGATGGTGGGCGAGGTGGTGCGCGTGATGCTGCTGTTTTATTTAGCCCCGGTGTGGTCGGTGCTGGGTGGGCGTATTTTTCTCGGCGAAAAAATCAGCCGCCGCCGGGCGCTGGCGGTTGCACTCGCGCTGGTCGGCTTGTGGTTTGTGATCGGCGGCAGCGCGGCGTTGGCGCAACCACTGGGCACGGCCGATTGGCTGGCGCTTACCGCAGGCTTGGCATTCGCAGGCAACAACGTGGCGTCGCGGGCGGGCCAGCAAATTCCGATGCTGTCGAAAACCGTGGTGATGTTCATCGGCTGCGGCGTGGTCTCGATCGGCAGCGTGGCGTTGAACCGGTCGGCGCTGCCGGTACTCACCTGGCCGCTGGTGCTCGCGCTGATCGGCTACGCCTTCGGTTGGCTGCTGCTGGCCACCGCCACCTGGCAGTACGGCGTCACGCATTTGGAAAGCGGCCGCGCCGGTTTGGTGATGACGATGGAGCTGCTGGTGGCGGTGCTGTCGGCGATGCTGATCGGCGGTGAATCGCTGCTGCCGCGTGAATGGGCCGGTGGCGCGTTGATCGCGCTGGCGGCATTGATCGAGGCCACCGACAACCATGCCTAAAGACCTGCCACCTCGATCGCCGGTGTTGATGTGGGGTGACGCGCCAGCCGAAGCGCAGGTTCCTGCGCGCGGTCCTGCGCGGGTTCCCGATTGCGTGCCCACGCTGGTGCCTGCCCACACCGCGCTGATCGTCATCGACCTGCAACGCGATTTTCTCGACCCGCGCGGTTACGCCGCGCGGGCCGGTGTCGACGTGGCACGGCTGCGCGCCACGCTGGGCCCCACGCTGTTGCTGATTGCCGCGATGCGTGCGGCCGGTGCGCACGTGATCTACACCCGCGAAGGCCACCGGCCCGACTTGTCCGACTGCCCACCGGCCAAGCGGGTACGCAGCCGCCATGCGGGTGCCGAGATCGGCTCACCCGGCCCGCTCGGCCGCGTGTTGGTGCGCGGTGAAATCGGCCACGGCCTGGTCGACGAACTGCAACCACGGGCCGATGAACCCGTAATCGACAAGCCCGGCTACAGCGCGTTTCACCAAACCGATCTCGACCACATCTTGCGCAGCTGGGGCGTCGACACCGTCATCGTCTGCGGCGTCACCACCGAGGTGTGCGTGCACAGCACGGTGCGCGCCGCCGTCGACCACGGCCTGCGCTGCATCACGGTGAGTGACGCCTGCGCCGCCAGCGAACCCGCATTGCAACAACCGGCGTTGGCCATGATGGCGGTCGAAGGCGGCATCTTCGGCGTGGTGCTCGATAGCACCACAGCCATCGCCGCACTGCACCAATCGGCCACGCACCACGCGCCCCGCCACCGTTAGCGCCGCCGCGAACGTCGCGCACAGCCCCACCGTTCACGCACCCCCTTACCGTTCGGGCTGAGCGCGTCGAAGCCACTTTCGCCAGTCACCCCATCGCGTAAAGCACCACCGCACAAACCACCGCAACCACCTGCAAAAATGACCCAGGTCACCACACTCCGTCCGCTGCTCACCGCCACCCACCGCTACGACAAATCGATCTCGACCTGGCAGCGCGGCCACGGCGAAATGATCGACGCGCCGATCCTTGCGTACCTGATCGAAACCGCGAACGGCCGCATCCTGTACGACGTCGGCTGCGACCACGCGAAGATCGCCGACCCGGCCCTGCGCGCCCGCTTCTACAACCCCGCAACCTTCGAATTCGGCGCGCCCGAGATGCACGATGCGCAGCGCCTGCCGCACCACCTGGCGCGGCTAGGGCTCACGCCGGCCGATGTCGATGTGATCTTCATTAGCCACCTGCATTTCGACCATGCCGGTGGCCTGCGTGAGCTGCGCCGCTGCGGTTGCGGCGCTGACATCCATGTGCAGCACGATGAGATGGAAGTCGCATTGAGTGGTGCCGACCCGGTGGTGTTCGCCGACGACTTGCTCGACGACGCCGGCGCGCCGTTGCAATTCAAACTGCACCGCGGCGAATACACCGTGGTGCCCGGCGTCGAAGCGATTGCCACGCCCGGCCACACCGCAGGCCACATGTCGATGTGGATCGAGCTGCCGCACGGCCCGCCGATTTTGTTGGCCGGTGACGCCGCCGATCTGAAAGAAAACATCACCGACGAAATCGCCCCCGGCACCTTGTGGCAAGACCGCGAGGCCGAAGCCATCGCCAGCATCCGCAAGCTGAAAAAGCTCGCCGCCGACACCGGCGCGCAGCTGTGGCCGAACCACGATTTCGCGTTCTACCGCGCGCTGCCCGCTTCATTGCCGATCACGCTGCCGACATCGCGGTAGCTCAACCATTGATCTAGCGGGCCGACTATGCCGATGGGTGTTCCTTCAACTGTCAAACCGGTTCGGACTGGGCCCGTCGTTGCGCAACCAGACCCTTCGACGGGCTCAGGGCGAACGCTTAAATGAACCCACGGTGTCGCGACTGCCCCGACGTGCCCGAACGCTTGCGTGGCGTGTGGCGGCGCACGCTGCTCGAAACCCCCAACGGGCGCGACACCACCACCTCGGTGCACTGGCTGCAAACCGCCCGCTGGCATGCCGATCTGCGGATTCCGACCGACCGCGAGGTGCACCAACCCGGCACGCCGCTCGATGCGATGACACCGGCGCAGCACCTCGCGCTGGCGCAACAACAGGGCTTTTTTGGTCGCACTGAAGTGCAATGGTTGCCTCACGGTGGCGTCGCCCACGGCCACCTCACTGGCATCGACCACGTGCACGACCACGCCTCGCTTGATTACCCGTTGCACGACGACGTCTTGCACAACAACCTCCTGCACGAGAACGTTTTGAACGAGAGGTGCACCTGGCACCGCCACCTCGACCTGCAGCCCCCAGCGCCCACCGCCGACGCCGGCTGGCTCGAATTCACCAGCCCCGACCGCCTGATCGAAACCGGCGTGCACGGCAGCTACCTCGAAGTGTGGGAACGGCTGCCCGACACCACCGGTCGCTGCGTCGTGTTGACCAACGAGGCAGGCGCTTTTTGGCTGCTGAGCGGCACCGCGCTGATGCATGTGCGGCCGCGCCAGTGCGGCTGGCCCGCCGACACGCAACCAGGCGACACGCTGGCCACCGTGGTCACGCGGCATCCGCATGCCGCGGCTGGGTTGCTCGACTTCGAGATCAGCTACGGCTTGCTGCAAGCAGGCCATTGGTCGATCGCGCATTCGAGCTTGCCCGCCCGCGCAGGCTGCAGCGCATCGTTTGCTTTGAATCGCACCGATGCCGCGACTGCCACGGTTGCGCTGGGCGGGCAGATATCAACTTGGCAGGTGCGGGAGTGGACTGACAGCGTTGCGGTTGGGCGTGGTTAGGTGTGTTTAGGTGTGTTTCGGCGTGATTTGTTTGTTGGTCAGACCGCGCCGGGTTCCGCCCCGGCAGGCGGGTAACTTTTATTTGCTGGTCCAAATAAACGTCACCAAAACAAACGACCTG
>JAYUGJ010000064.1:0-3999 GCA_043738425.1 Burkholderiales bacterium | reverse complement strand
TCGCTTGCCCGTCAACTTGAATTTCTTCTCAAATGACTTACTCACTCACTGCGCTTATCTACCGACTTGATAGCTCAAATCCTCAACAACGCAGCCTTTGACTGTAGCAGCGTTTATGGGCTGAAAGCCTAGCGTGGGCCGCAAAAATTCGGCCGATGGCGAAGTGACATTTATTCAGCAGACCCGCCGACCGCTAGTTGCAGTTGCTTGCACTGATCCCAAACATCGTCCGCAGAAAATGCACTTCTGACCAATGGAGCCAGCCGACTGCTGCTGCAGGACAAAACCGACTGTTTGATCGCGGCGATTTGCGATGGGTGCATTGAGAACTGTCGCAATCCCATGGCCAGCAACAGCTCTGTAAATCCGGCATCACCGGCCATCTCGCCGCAAACGCTCACGCCTTTGCCCGCCGCCAAGGCGCGGCGAATGACGCCTTCCAACAGCACCAGCACAGACGGATGCCAAGGGTCATACAAGTGCGCTACCGACTCGTCCCCTCGATCGACCGCAAGGGTGTACTGAATCAAGTCGTTGGTGCCGATCGACACAAAGTCAAAAGACCGCAAAAAAATCGGCACGGCTATCGCGGATGCCGGCACTTCAATCATCGCGCCAACCGGAATTTCGCCGAACGGCTTGCGCTCGTCCGCGAGTTGGCGCTTGGCGATAGCGATCGCGCCCAACGCTTGTTTGACTTCTTCCATGTTGGTGAGCATCGGAATCAGCAACCTGACGTCGCCGAACGCACTTGCGCGCAATATCGCCTTGAGCTGCTTTCGAAAAAAAGTCGGCTCAGACAAGCTCCAACGCACTGCCCGCAGGCCCATGGCGGGATTCAATGCGTGCTCGTGGCGAAGCTCGCTGACCGACATTCTTTCAAGCGGTTTGTCAGCTCCGATATCCACCGTGCGAATCGTTACCGGCAGCCCTTTCATCGCGACAACCACCGCACGGTACGCTTCAAACTGCTCTTCTTCGTCCGGTAAATTGCCCGCACGGTTCATGAACAAAAACTCGGTCCGGAACAGGCCGATTCCGGTAGCGCCAGCTTCTAACACAGCGGCTGCGTCGCCGGGAAGCTCGATGTTCGCAAAAAGATCGACGCGTTGGCCGTCGCGCGTGAACGCTGGCATGTGCCGCAGCTGTGCGAGTCGCTGCCGATCCAAGCCGCCTTGTTTTTGTCGCAGTTGGTACTCCGCCAGCACCACATCGGACGGATTGACGAGCACCAGGCCGGTGTCGCCGTCGATCACCAACACATCGTCTTGCCGTATCACGCGACTGGCATCTCGCGCTCCAACAACGGCCGGTATGTCGAGGCTGCGTGCGACGATGGCGGTGTGGGACGTTTTGCCGCCAACGTCGGTGACGAATCCGGCGAACACACTGCGCCTGAAGTGGATGACGTCGGCCGGGGCAATGTCGTTGGCCACCATCACCAACGGTTCATGCGCGTGGAATGCGGCACGGCTCATGTCTGGAAGGCCAGGCATGGGCGAAGACGCACCGCGCGCCATCGCGCGAAGCAATCGTTCCACTACTTGATCAACGTCGGCTTTGCGCTCACGCAGGTACTCGTCGTCCATCTCGTCGAATTGGCGCGTAAGCACTTCCAGCTGCGCCGACAACGCCCACTCGGCGTTGTAGCGCCGGTCTTGAATCCATTGCTTGGTGGCACCGGTCAGGCTCTCGTCGTGCAACAGCATCAAGTGCACATCGAGCAACGCAGACAACTCGGCCGGTGCATCGGCGAGAAGCTCGCTTTGCAGGGCAGTGAGTTCGGCCACCACCACGTCACGCGCACGGCGCAGGCGATCAATTTCGCTTGCGATTGCGCCTTCGCTGACAAGGTAGTGCGCCACATCCAGTCGGCTCGATGACACCAGCACCGCACGCCCGATGGCGACGCCGCGTGAAACCGATAAGCCAAACAGTTGGAACGTCATAAATCATGCTAGCAGTGCACCCGCTGCAGGCTGCCCAGGGTTGTCACTGGCAAGAAGCTCGGTAGCGAACTTCGCAGCCCACGACAGTGGCTACGTGATGCATGGCGTCGCCGCGGTTGCTGGGGTTGCCAGGTGGGGTTACCGGCTCATCGACCTCGAGTCGACCGTGGCGCTCACTGACCCTCGCCAAACTTGTCGTCAACAAGGGCAGTCAACGCGTCGACTGCGGCCTGTTCGTCGTCGCCACACGCGTCGATATGCACTTCAGACCCGATCCCTGCGGCAAGCATCATCACGCCCATGATGCTTTTCGCATTGACGCGCCGGTCACCTTTACTAATGAACAAATCGCTGCGAAACGTGCTGGCGAGTTTGGTTAACTTTGCCGAGGCGCGCGCGTGTAAACCCAATTTATTGCTGATGGTGAGCTTGGTTTGAATCATGGGATCCGGGTTTTGTGGCCTGGTCTTGCGGCCTGGGGACGACCAACTGCATCACGCCTTGGGCGGCACCAGCTAACGCGCGCGCAGCCACCGCATCAATCGACTCATGGGCATAGCACAGACAACGCCAGAGCATGGGCACGTTGACGCCAGTAATTACCTTGATTTGGCCGACACCAGGCCGGGCGGCGATGCGCTGGGCGATGTTGCACGGCGTGGCACCAAACACATCGGTAAACACGATCGCATCCGGCGCAAGGACCCGGTGCAGCAGCTCAGTGGCCAGTGCCTCGGCTTGCTCCACAGGCATGTCGGCGCGCACGTCCAGCGCCTCCAGCGACACAGTGCACTCTGGAAACGCATGGCGCGCCACTTCCTTCAGCGCTGAAGCCAGCGGAGCATGCGCAATGATGAGTAGGCCCGGCATATCTTTTGATTATCGGGACTCCAAACCACGCCGCACCATTCGCTTGGACAGGCCGACGTGGCCACGCCCTGAAAAACCACACCATCGGTTTGTCAAGGCAACTTCAATGCAGCGAAGAAGGTGTCCACTGCATCAGCGTTGGGTTGATCGCCAATGACGGTGGCCTGGTAGACGGCGCGATCCTTCACGAACAACACCAGTGCGGCCCGCAGCGTTGATCCGTCGCGGCGCTGGCCCGCCACAGTCAACTGTTCTGCCGGCGCTTGCACCGTGGTGCCACGAACCGTGTAGGTGCCCACTACCGAGACCACGCCGCCGATGTTGTCGGCCGCCAACGCGCGTAACGCCTGACTTACGGCGACCCGTTGCGCAGCGTCGGCCACCTCGATGTGGCTGACGGCGTAGGTCGACCCCGCAGCGGCGCACGAAGACAGGTGCATTTGCCGCGGAGCTCCGGCCAGCGCGACCTGGCGGACAAAGTGATCCGGCTTGCAAGGGAATAGCGCGCTGAGTTCGCCGCCGGGCACCCGCACATCGCGCCAATTCAGCGCGGGCGCACATGCAGTCAACGCGATCACGCAGGCACCGAGGCAAGTCGCTGAACACCAGCGCGCTGGGCCGTTAGTCGAATTCATCTGCGAAATTATCGGCCGCACCACGGTTACACCAGCGGCCGCCGCAGTGGCTTCACACAAACAGGCAGTTGAGGATTACTTACCCCCTCACTTCGGGGTTTGTGGCCAATCAACACTGGCGCTGCGAGATGCACAAAGTGACACTTGGGTTTTCCCTGAGCTTGCCGTCGAACCAAAATGTCGGGGTTCGGCAACTCGATACGTTTTGCGCTTTCTCTTTCAGACGAGTCGTGTGGCCACACAGCGTGGCTGCAGCCCACACCACATGCAGTACCCATGGGATCTACCGAATCTACCGATGACAGCGCTGCCGAAACGGCACCTTCGGCCAACGCGTTAGCCGAAGCGCGATGGCGCAGCCTGATCGCGGAAGTCGGTGCCGAGATTGCGCAGCCGCTGACGGCCGCACTCGAGCGCATCAATGCGCTGACATCCACCGGTCGAATAGACCGCAGCGGGTTGCATGCCTTGCGCGACGAGGTCGAGTCAGCGCGCCGGGTCGGAATGACAGCGCAGCTGATTGCGCGATTTGCACAGACCCAGCT
>JAYUGJ010000063.1:0-4000 GCA_043738425.1 Burkholderiales bacterium | reverse complement strand
ATCGCTGCTGTCAAATCCGGTCTATGTCCTGTTTCAGGCGATAACCATTTCGGCGTACCGGCTAAAAGAAACCGAGCGACCTAATGCTGCAGTGGTGATCCGTCCGGAGTTCAAACCAACTCCAGGGCAGTTTTCTTTCGCCGATATTGACTGGATGATAAAGTCAGGCGAGGACGCTGCGCGCAAGCTGTTGCCGGAAATTCGCGCGGCCATTGCGGCCACGCCATGAGGGGACGACGGGGCTTAAAGTGGTTTCAAAAAATGTGTAGGGCTAGCACTGGAGCGGCGTTCCGGCCAAAAATGGCTTGGAAGGCGCGCCAGCGTTCGAGCTTCATTTTTGAATGACTTGCTTGTCCGGTAAACCCCGGCTACTTATCCCGCAATTCCCGTCGCAATATCTTGCCCACATTCGATTTCGGCAGAGACGCGCGGAACACGATTTTCTTCGGGCATTTATAGCCGGTAAGATTTTTATGGCAATAGGCCATCAACTCAGCCTCGGTCAGTTCGGCGGCGTTTTTTTTCACCACGAACAGTTTCACCGCCTCGCCGGATTTTTCGTCCGCCACACCGATCGCCGCACACTCCATCACGCCGGGACAGGAGGCGACCACGTCTTCGATTTCATTCGGGTAGACATTGAATCCCGAGACCAGAATCATGTCTTTCTTGCGGTCGACGATCTTGAAGTAGCCGCGCGCATCGACCGTGCCGATATCGCCCGAGCGAAAAAAGCCGTCGGCCGTCATCACCTTGGCGGTCTCATCGGGCCGCTGCCAATAGCCCGGCATGACCTGCGGGCCGCGAATCGCGATCTCGCCCGGCGTGCCCATCGGCACTTCGGCACCATCGTCGTCGAGCAGCTGGATCTCGGTGTTGGGCATCGGCAAACCGATGTTTCCGCTGAACTCGGTGCTGTTGATCGGGTTGCAGGTGGCCGTCGGCGAGGTCTCCGACAGGCCATAACCCTCAACGATCGGGCAGCCGGTTTTATCCAGCCACAGCTGCGCGGTAGTGCTGCGCACAGCCATGCCGCCACCCACCGAGATCACCAAGGCGCTCCAGTCGACCTTGCCGAAACTGGCGTGGTGGGCCATCGCATCGAACAAGGTGCTGACCGCCGGCAGGCTGTGGAACGGCTCGCGTGCCAGGTCTTTAAACATCGCCGGCAGGTCGCGCGGGTTGACGATCAACAGATTGCAGCCGCCCATGCGCATCATCAACATGATGTTCGCGGTGAAGCCGAAGATGTGATAGATCGGCAGCGCAGCCACCGTCAATATCTGGGTGCCCGCCGGTATTTTTTTCAACGCCGGCGCATACCAGGTTTCGCATTGCAAGATGTTGGCGATCAGGTTGCGGTGCAACAGCACCGCGCCTTTGCTGACGCCGGTGGTGCCGCCGGTGTATTGCAGCACCGCGATGTCGGCGGGCCCGACCGAGGTCGGCCGCAGCGCGTGCTGGCGTCCGGCCGACAGCACCGCGTTGAAGCGCACCGAGCCTGGCAAATCGAACACCGGCACCATTTTCTTGACATGCCGCACCACGTAATTGACCAGCCACGACTTTGGCCAGCCGAGCAAATCGCCGAGGCCGGTGACGATGATTTTTTTCAGCTGGGGTGCTGACGTCGCCGATGACGCAACCGATGACCCACCCGCTGCCGCAAGCGCGGCAGCAGCCGTCGATGGCGGTGCCAACAGTGTGGGCAGCACCTGCTGCAGCGTGTGCGCGAAGTTCTCCAGCACCACCACGCAGGTCGCTCCGGAGTCTTTCAGTTGGTGTTCAAGCTCACGCGGTGTGTACAGCGGGTTCACATTGACCACCACGCAGCCGGCGCGCAGCACGCCGGCGATGGCAATCGGGTACTGCGGCACGTTGGGCATCATCAATGCGATGCGGTCGCCTTTGACAAAGCCCTCGGCCTGCAGGTACGCCGCAAACGCACGGGATTGCGCATCGACTTCGCCGAAGGTGATCGATTTGCCCATGAACTTGTAGGCAGGCCGGTCGCGAAATTTGCTGAAGCTGGTTTCAAGTAACTCGACCAGCGAGGCGTATTGCGCCACATCGATTTCCGCCGGCACGCCCGCCGGGTAGTGCTTCAGCCAAAGCTTTTCCATGGTGTCGGTGCCTCCCAAATAGCAATTTGATTCTGCTGGCGTTCAGTGCGCTGTGACCAGCGGGACAAACGTGGTGCAGCGCGGTGAAGACGCAGTAAAGCGTAGAGGCGTCAGCGCGCGCAGGCCCCGGCTGGGCCTGGTCGGTTGCGTACGTAGTGTTGCGCCAAGGGGCTACTTCACACCGGATTGCTGCGGTTCACCATCTCAGCGGCGACATGCGACGTGACCATTACATCGAGCGATTCGCGGTGAAATAAATCGAGATACGGCTGATAGCGCCACAGCCGGTTGCGTTCGTAGCCCGTCAGCTCGCGCAGCCAGCCTCGGGCTTCGAAGTCGTGCACCAACTTGGCAGCCGTCGGGAAGGTACATGACACGGTCCGCGCCACCTCTGCGACCGACACCGTGGGCTGCCGATACAGGGCATCGAGCAGCACCAGCGCTTTGGCATTTTTGGCAATGCTGAGGCGGTGTGCTTCGCGCATCGACACGATCTCGCGTGCGGTTCGCGTAGCCACGCGCGCGGTGACGCTCACGCCGAGCAGAAAGAACGCCAGCCACTGCGCCCAGTGGCCTTGGGTGCGCACGGCAGTGAGCCGGTCGTAGTACTCGGCGCGGTGCGCCTTGAAGTACAGAGACAGACACAACAGCGGCCTCGATGGCGCGTCGTCTTCGCACAGCATCAAGGTGATGAGCAGGCGACCGATACGCCCATTGCCGTCAAGAAATGGATGAATGGTCTCGAACTGCGCATGCGCCAACCCGCATCGCACCAACAGCGGCACCGTGCTGCGGGCTTCGTGCATGAAACGTTCGAGTGCGCCGAGCGCGCTCATCAGTTCGTGTGGCGGCGGCGGCAAGAAGGCGGCGGTGGCCAAGGTGCTGCCGGGTCCGCCGATCCAGTTTTGTGACGTACGGAATTCGCCTGGTGATTTGTCGCCACCGCGCACGCCTTGCATCGGCTCGGCGTGAATCTCACGCAGGCAAGTCGGGGCTGGGCAGCAGCGACGCAATCGCATCCAGTCGCCCCAAATCGCGGTCGGCCGCAGACAACAAGGTTTGGAGTTTGCCGGTGTAGATCAGCGGCGGATCAGGCGGCAATAGCGTTGGCATGAACGCGCGATAGCCCGTGGGTTGCGTGATGTACCGACCTGCCCGGTCCCCTGTAGACATGCCTTTGCCCTTCAACAAGACACACCCCGCTTATCGCTTGTCAAACCAATTAGCTTGATAACTTGATACCGTGGATAAACATCGAATTTGTTAAAAACCGATGCCGCGGTTGCTTTCACTGTGGCCGCAGTCACTTGTGTCCTACTCGATCGCCTTCACCATGTCTTCGACCACCTTCTTCGCATCGCCGAACACCATCATGGTTTTGTCCATGTAGAACAGTTCGTTGTCGAGCCCGGCGTAGCCGGCGGCCATGCTGCGTTTGTTGACGATGATGGTTTTGGCTTTGTAGGCCTCCAGGATCGGCATGCCGTAAATCGCGCTGCCTTTGGTGTGCGCGGCCGGGTTCACGACGTCGTTGGCACCCAGGATGATGGCCACGTCGGCCTGGCCGAATTCGCCGTTGATGTCTTCCATCTCGAACACCTGGTCGTACGGCACTTCGGCCTCGGCCAGCAGCACGTTCATGTGTCCCGGCATGCGTCCGGCCACCGGGTGAATGGCGTACTTGACGTTGATGCCCTTGGCGGTGAGCTTCAGCGCCAGTTCTTTCACGGCGTGCTGGGCGCGCGCCACCGCCAGGCCGTAGCCGGGCACGATGATCACGGTCTCGGCGTTGCCGAGCACGAAGGCGGCGTCGTCGGCGCTGCCGCTCTTGACCGGCCGCGCCTCGGCCTTGCCGGCGGTGGCGGATGCCGCCTCGC
>JAYUGJ010000062.1:0-35137 GCA_043738425.1 Burkholderiales bacterium | reverse complement strand
TTCAAGTTCAACGCGGTGATGGGCTTCAACCAGGCCGCGAAGTTGATGGTGGCGAATGCCTGGTGCGGCTTCTACCTGGCCGTGCGTGTGCCGGGCACGCTGGCGGCGGGAGAAATCTTTAAGCTGATCCACGGCCCACGCGAGGTGGGCATCACCGAGCTGTTTCGGTCGAAGCTGGCGTCTCAGGGGTCGTGAAGGTAAGCATCTGCATCGTGGCCCGACCGCGACACGGGGCGCTGCTAGAGTCGATTCGACGCCTGCCCATGGTAGGTGCACCACGCAAACCTCGGGAGATCGTCATGGGCATCATCAGTTTTTTCAAGGAAGCCGGCGAGAAGTTGTTTGGTCACAAGGAAACCGAAGCGGCCGCGGTGCAAGCGGTTGCGGCACCCAGCGATGCGCAATTGCAGGCGACCGCGGAGGCGGCCAACGTGACGGCGGCCACCGCGATTCAAAACTACATCGGCTCGCAGCACCTGAGCGCCGATGGATTGAAAGTCGCGTTCGACGGTGCGACCGGCACCGCCAAGGTGATTGGTTCGGCCGCCGACCAGCCCACCAAAGAGAAAATACTGCTGTGCTGCGGCAACGTGCACGGCGTGGCCGAAGTCAACGACCAGATGACGGTCGCGAACCCGACCGACGAGTCGAAATTCCACACCGTGGTGCGCGGCGACACCTTGTCCGCGATTGCTAAAACCTACTACGGCAACGCCGGTCAGTACCCGAAAATTTTTGAAGCGAACAAGCCAATGCTGAGCCACCCGGACAAGATTTATCCGGGTCAGTTGCTGCGCATTCCGGCTTGATCACCAGGCTCGCGACCCCAGCAAAAACGCCCGGTTCGACCGGGCGTTTTTTCGTTCAGCGAACCGCTCAGCCGACAGCGCGGTCCAGCGCCGGGTAATCGGTATAGCCCGCGGCACCGCCGCCGTACAGGGTGGCGGCATCCATGTCGTTCAGTGGCGCGTTGTCGCGCAGTCGGCGCACCAGATCGGGGTTGCTGATGAAGGGTCGGCCGAAGGCGACCAGGTCGGCATGGCCTGCAGCCACCACATCGATGGCCATCAGCCGGTTGTAGCCGTTGTTGACCATCCACGCGCCGTGTGGGTTGCCCGCTTTGTAGCGGTGGCGCAAAGCTTCGTAGTCGAACGGCAGGTTGTCACGCGCACCCCCGGTATCGCCTTCGATGATGTGCAGGTACGCCAGCTTCAACGGTGCCAGCGACTCCATCACCTGGTTGAACAGCGCTTGCGCATCGCTGTCTTGCCCGATATCGCTGAACGGAGTGACCGGGCTCAGCCGCAGGCCGGTGCGCGCCGCGCCGACCTCGTCGGTGACCGCTTGCATGATCTCGATGAGCAAACGCGCGCGGTTGGCAACCGCGCCGCCGTAGGCGTCGGTGCGGTCGTTGACGCTGTCGCGCAAAAACTGTTCGATCAGGTAGCCATTGGCGGCGTGCACCTCGACGCCGTCAAAGCCGGCTTGCATCGCGCAGCGGGCTGCGTGGCGGTAGTCGGCCACCAAGCGCGGCAGCTCATCAGTGCGCAGTGCGCGCGGCGGCGACACGTCGACGAAGCCGTGTTTCGTGAAGGTTTGCGCCTTGGCGGCTCGGGCAGTCGATGACACCGGCGACATGCCGCCCGGCAACAGCGACACATGCGAAATGCGCCCCACGTGCCACAGCTGCAGCACGATCTTGCCGCCCGCGGCGTGCACGGCATCGGTGACGTTTTTCCAACCGTCGACTTGCGCCGGGGAGTAGACGCCCGGCGTGTCGAGGTAGCCCTGGCCTTCGGCGCTGATTTGCGTCGCCTCGGCAATCACCAATCCGGCGCTGGCGCGTTGGGCGTAGTAGGTGGCCATCAGCGCGGTGGGCACTTGCTGTGCACCGGCGCGGTTGCGTGTGAGTGGGGCCATCACGATGCGGTTGGCGGCGGCGATATCGCCGATGCGGATCGGGTCGAACAAGCTGGTCATTGGGCAATCTTTCAAAGGTTGAAACGCAGTGTGGAAGTAGGTGCGGGCGGGCCTATCGCAAGCCAACCGCAGGCAGATTGCAGCCGAGTCAAAAGCCTTCGAGCACGATCTTGCCGCGCGCGGTGCCGCTTTCGATCAGCGCATGCGCGCGCTTCAAGTTGGCGGCGTTGATGACACCGTAGTGCTCGGCACAGGTGCTGCGCAGCTTGCCCGCATCGACCAGTTCGGCCACGCGGTTGAGCAAGTCGTGCTGTGCCTGCATGTCGGCGGTTTGGAACAGCGAGCGGGTGAACATCAGCTCCCAGTGCAGCGACAAACTTTTGCGCTTGAGCGCCATCACATCGAGCGGTGACGCCGGGTCGTCGATCAGCGCCAGCTTGCCCTGCGGTGCCAGCAGCTCGACCAATTGGTCGAAGTGCGATTCGGTTTGCGTGAGGCTGGCCACATGGGTGACAGGCGTGATGTGACCCGCATCGACCAGCCGTGTGACCTCGGCGGCCAGCGGCAGCCGGTGATCGACCACCTGGTGCGCGCCGAGTTCGCGCACCCAGGCCACGGTGTCGGGCCGCGACGCGCTGGCCACCACCGTGAGCTGCGTGAGCTGGCGCGCCAGTTGAATCAATATAGACCCGACCCCGCCGGCCGCACCGACGATCAGCAGCGTGCCTTGGGTTTCAGGCGTCACGCCGAAACGGTCGAACAGCAACTCCCAGGCGGTGATGGCGGTCAGCGGCAGCGCGGCGGCATGCGCGTTGCCCTGCGATGCGGGTGCGCGGCCGACGATGCGTTCATCGACCAACTGCAGCTCGGCGTTGCTGCCCGCGCGGGTGATGTCACCGGCATACCAAACCCGGTCGCCCACCTTGAACAACCTGGCCTGCGGGCCGACCGCATCGACCACGCCCACGGCATCCCAGCCGATGACTTTGTGCTGGCCCGCCGCGGGCGGCACGCCTTTGCGGATCTTGGTGTCGACCGGGTTGACCGACACCGCGGCCACGCGCACCCGCAGGTCGCGGCCGGTGGGCATCGTCGGGTCGGGCAAGGTGACATCGAGCAGCGCATTGGCGTGGCTGATCGGCAGCGGCTGAAGGTAGGCAACGGCTTTCATGGGCAACGGCTTTCGTGAATAAATAAGGGCAGGTGGGCATCTTGAGGCACCGCGGTGACGACACCAGTGTCGCCACACCAGCAGCTACAGTGCCTCGACCTACCAGGTGTCGACTGACACGGTGCCGATGTCAACAGGATTTGCTGAATGCTCGCTTACCGACACGCCTTTCATGCGGGCAACCACGCCGATGTGCTCAAGCACATCACCTTGGGGCTGGTGCTGCGCTACATGAATGTGAAAGACAAGTCGTACCGGCTGATCGACACCCACGCGGGTGCCGGCGGCTATTCGCTGGAAGGCCAGTACGCGCAGAAAAAAGGTGAATACCTGCAAGGCGTGGCGCGGCTGTGGAACCTGCCCGCCGACACGCTGCCCGACGCGGTGGCCGACTACATGGCGCTGGTGCGCCAGTTCAACCCCGACGGCATGCTCGAGCAATACCCCGGCTCACCGGCATTCGCCAAGATGCTGCTGCGCGCCCAAGACCAGCTGCGCATGTACGAGCTGCACCCGACCGACCACCGCATCTTGCAAGCGTATTTGGGCGCAGTGCGCGGTGCCGAGGTGAAGGACACCGACGGGTTCGACGGCCTGAAAAGCCAGCTGCCGCCGTCGTCACGCCGCGCGGTGGTGTTGATGGACCCGAGCTACGAAGGCCACGGCGACTATTCGAAAGTGATCGCCTCGTTGCGCGAAGCGCTGCTGCGCTTTCCCGAAGGCGTCTACATGGTCTGGTATCCGCAGGTCAGCAAACTCGAAGCCGCCCAACTGCCACGCCGCCTGGAAGGCCTGGCACCGAAAGGCTGGCTGCACGCCCGCCTGACGGTGCAGCAGCCCGATTCGCAGGGCTTCGGCTTGGCCGGCAGCGGCATGTTCATCCTGAACCCGCCGCACACGCTGCACGACCAGTTGCTCGAGGTGCTGCCGTACCTGACCGAGGTGCTTGGGCAGTACGACGGCGCAAATTACCTGCTCGAGCAAAAAGCGAGTTGATGGGTGGGCAAGGCGACGACAGCGACAGAGCCGACGACACAGCCCGCGACCGCGTTCGGCCCGCTCGCGGGCCTCAAGGTGGTCGAGCTGGGCCAGCTGATTGCCGGCCCGTTTGCTGGCAAGACGCTGGCCGACTTCGGGGCCGAGGTGATCAAGATCGAGCCCCCTGCGCGCGACGGCAAACCCGGTGGCGACCCGCTGCGGCAGTGGCGTTTGCTGCACCACGGCACCAGCGTGTGGTGGCAGGTGCAGTCGCGCAACAAGCGCAGCGTGGCGCTTGATTTGAAAGACCCGGCGGCGCGCGACCAGTTGCGCCGCCTGATCGATGAAGCCGATGTGGTGGTCGAGAACTTCAAGCCCGGCGTGATGGAAGCGTGGGGGTTGTCGTACGACGCGCTCGCGAAAACCAACCCGGGTTTGATCATGTGCCGCATCAGCGGCTATGGCCAAACCGGCCCGTACAAAGACCGGCCCGGCTTTGCTGCGGTGGCCGAAGCGATGGGTGGCCTGCGCCATTTGACCGGCGAGCCCGGCCGCGTGCCGGTGCGCTGTGGCGTGAGCATCGGCGACACGCTGGCGGCGCTGCACGGCGTGATCGGCATCTTGCTGGCGCTGCAGCATCGCCACGCCACCGTGAGCGACGCCGCGCCGAAAGGCCTCGGCCAGGTGGTCGATGTGGCGTTGTACGAATCGGTTTTTAATTGCATGGAAAGCCTGCTGCCTGAATACAGCGCGTTCGGCGTGGTGCGCGAACCCGGCGGTTCGGCGCTGCCCGGCATTGCACCGAGCAACACCTACGCCTGCACCGACGGTTGGGTGCTGGTAGCCGGCAACGGCGACTCGATCTACCGGCGGCTGATGCATGCCATCGACCGCGACGACCTCGGCCTCGATCCCACGCTCGCCACCAACACCGGCCGCGTCGAGCGCGTCGAAGAAATCGATGCGGCGATTAGCGCGTGGGCGCGCGGCCGCAATGTGGCTGACGCGCTGGAAATTCTTCAAGCCGCGCAGGTGCCGGTCGGCCGCGTCTACACCGCGCGCGACATTGCCCACGACCCGCACTACCAAGCCCGCGGCATGATTCAAACCATCACCACCGCAGACGGCTTGCAACTCGACGTGCCCGGCATCGTGCCCAAGCTGAGCTTGACGCCGGGTGCCATCACTCGGCTGGCACCGCGGCTCGGCGAACACGATTACCTGCTGCGCAGTCGCTGATGCGGCGCGCCGGCTTTCATCACGCTGCGGCGCGCTGACGCTTCACCACGCACGCACTGCGACCACTTGCGGCACCCAAAAATCGCATGGCAAAAACCGACTTCACCGCGCACCCCGACCAATTCGCGCTGCTGCGGCAGCGCCGTTTCGCGCCGTTTTTCTGGACCCAATTTTTGGGTGCCGGCAACGACAACCTGTTCAAGTTCGCGTTGACGGTGCTGGTCACGTTTCGGCTGCAACTCGATTGGCTGCCGCCGGAGCAAGCCGGGCTGGTGATCGGTGCGTTGTTCATCTTGCCGTTTTTGTTGTTCTCGGCCACCAGCGGCCAACTCGCTGACAAGCTGGACAAGGCGCGGCTGATGCGTGCGGTCAAAACGTTCGAGATCGCGGTGATGTTGGTGGCCGCGTGGGCGTTCATGCTGCCCGATGCGGCGGCCGCGGTGCCGGTGTTGCTGGCCTGCGTGTTTTTGATGGGGCTGCATTCGGCCCTGTTCGGCCCGGTGAAGTTCGCCTACCTGCCGCAGCACCTCGATGAGCGCGAGTTGACCGGTGGCAACGGCATGGTCGAGATGGGCACTTTCGTGGCCATCTTGATCGGCAACCTGGTCGGCGGCTTGTTGATTGCACTGCCGGGCACCGGCGCTGCCTGGGTGGCCGCGGTTTGTGTTGCGGTGGCAGTGCTCGGCCGCGGCGTGGCGCAGGCGATTCCGGCGTCGCCCGCGAGCGACCCGACGCTTCGCATCAACTGGAATCCGTTGACCGAAACCTGGCGCAACTTGCGGCTGGCGCACGGCAACCTGGCGGTGTTCCGGTCGCTGTTGGGCATCTCGTGGATGTGGTTTTTCGGCGCAGTGTTCTTGTCGCAATTCCCGTCGTTCGCAAAGAGCGTGCTGCACGGCGATGCGCAGGTCGCGTCGATGTTGTTGGGCGTGTTTTCCATCGGGGTGGGTGTCGGCTCGTTGCTGTGTGAGCGCCTGAGCCGCCGCCATGTCGAGATCGGCCTGGTGCCGCTGGGTGCGATCGGCATGAGCGTGTTTTCTATCGACTTGTACTTTGCGTCGCGCGGCTTGGCCGCGTCGCTGCCGATGTCGGCGGGCGCGTTCATCGCGCAGCCTGCGCACTGGCGGGTGGTGGCTGATTTGCTGCTGCTGGCGTTGTGCGTGGGCTTGTTCAGCGTGCCGATGTACGCGTTGATTCAGCTGCGCTCGCAGCCCAGCCACCGCGCCCGCATCATTGCGGCGAACAACATCCTGAATGCGCTGTTCATGATCGTGGCGTCCATCGGCGTCGGGCTGTTGCTGGCCGCGCAGTTCACCATCCCGCAGGTGTTTTTGATCGTCGGCGTGCTCAATGCAGTGGTGGCTTTTTACATTTTTGCGCTGGTGCCCGAGTACCTGTTGCGCTTTTGTGCCCTCGTGCTCACCCGCTGTATTTATCGCTTCAAGGTCGAAGGCGGCGAGCACATTCCGGTGCGCGGTGCGGCGCTGTTGGTGTGCAACCACGTGAGCTTTGTCGATGCGATGTTGCTGATGGCCGCCAGCCCACGGCCGATTCGGTTCTTGATGGACCACCGCATTTTTGCCACGCCGGTGTTGGGCACCTTGTTCCGGCTGGCGCGGGCGATTCCGGTGGCACCGCAGCGCGACGATGTGGCCGTCTACGAAGCCGCATTCAACCAGGCGCGCGCGGTGCTGGCCGATGGTGAATTGGTGTGCATCTTCCCCGAAGGTGCGATCACGCGTGATGGTGCACTGGCGGAATTCAAAGGCGGCGTGATGAAGCTGCTCGACGGCCAGCCGGTGCCGGTGGTGCCGATGGCGCTGCACAACCTGTGGGGCTCTTTTTTCTCACGCGTCGAAGGCGCGGCGATGACGCGGCCGTTTCGCCGCGGCTGGTTCAACCCGGTGCGCCTGGTGGTCGGCGCACCGCTGGCCGCCGATGGCGTGACGCCGGTCACGCTGCGCGCGCGGGTGCAATCGCTGTTGGCCGCGTGAGCGCGTGCGCAGCCGCCATCGCTTAATACAGTTCGCCATCACGATGACGTGCAGGAGATCGACCCTATGGCTTTGCCTTTGAGCCGCGCCGCTTTAGCGCGCGTGATGCCGTTTGCCGCCTTCATGGCGTTGTTGGCGCTGCGCGGCGCGCTGCCCTCCGATGGCTCCTGGGGCATCGACCCGCGCTGGGTTTATGGCATCACGGTGGTCGTGGTGGGCGCTCTGCTGGCGTGGTGGTGGCGCGAATACGGCGAGCTGTCGCAGCAGCTGCTGCCTACGTTGCGCGAAACCTTGCTGGCGGTCGCGGTGGGGCTGGTCGTGTTTGTGCTGTGGATTCAGCTCGATGCGCCCTGGATGCGGCTGGGTGAACCGTCGGCGACCTTTTTGCCCATCGATGCAGGCGGCAAGTTGATATGGCCGCTGCTGGCGGTGCGCTGGGTCGGTGCGGCGTTGATGGTGCCGGTGATGGAAGAGCTTTTCTGGCGGTCATTTTTGATGCGCTGGGTCGAGAACGCCACCTTCGAAGGCGTGGTGCCACAGCGCGTGGGCCTGCGCGCAGTGGTGCTGTCGACCTTCGTTTTCATGCTCGCTCACACGCTGTGGCTGGCCGCCATCGTCGCTGGCCTGGCCTATGCCTGGCTGTATGTGCGCACTGGCAAGCTGTGGGTGCCGGTGATCGCCCACGGCGTCACCAACGGCGCACTCGGTGTGTGGGTGGTGCAAACCGGCAACTGGGCGTTTTGGTGATCGGCGGGCTCAGCAACTGGGCGCACCACGGTGTGCCCGGAAGCCACTTCCAGTTCGGGCTCAGGTCGAACGGTTGAGCGAACCGTATCGAGCGAAGCGCCGTCAGCTCTGCGGTGATGGGAAAACAGCAGCCGTTGAAAGTGATGGCCGACTGGGCAGCACACGACTCACGCCAGCCCCATGCCAGACGCCAGTGCGCGGGCTGCGCGCGGGCTTGCGTCTTCCGCACTGGCGAACCTAAAATAACAATTGTTATAACTTTTCGGAGAACGCTGTGCACTCACTCAAATTGACCCAAATCGGTAACTCGGTGGGTGTGATCTTGCCGAAGGAAGTACTGGCGCGGCTGAAGGTTGAAAAAGGCGACATGCTGCACCTGACGGATACGCCGGGTGGGATTGCGTTGACGCCCTACGAGCCCAATCTGGAGCAGCAACTTGAGCTGGGCCGCGAGTTCATGCGCGAGTACCGCGACACTTTTCATGCGTTGGCCAAGTAAGCCGCTGAGCTGACCATGCCCTGGAACTGGATCGACAAGCAACTGCTGAAGTTGCTGCACGACGAGAGCTTGGCTGAGCATGGCGGTGCCTCGGGTCTGCGCGATGAAGGCTTGCTCGACTCGGCGCTGGCGCGGCCGCTCAACCTGGTGGCGTACGGCGAACCTGACATCGCCGAGTTGGCGGCAGCTTACGGCGTCGGGCTCGCCAAGAACCACGCGTTTGTTGATGGCAACAAGCGGGCTGCGTTCTTGGCTGTTGGCCTGTTCCTGCGCATCAACAGCTACCGATTAACCGCGACCCCGGCCGCAGCCACGATTGCGATGATCGAAGTGGCCGCAGGCACGTTGAACGATGCCGCCTTCGCCGACTGGATCCGCCGCCACAGCCAGCCGGTGGCGGCCGCACCGGCCCCAACCAAGCCGCGCCGCTAAACGCCGCGCGCGCGGTCGGCTTTGAATTGGGCAACGAACGCATCGAAGCGGCCGGCATCGATTGCATCGCGAATTTCACGCATCAGGTTCAGGTAGTAATGCAGGTTGTGGATGCTGGCGAGCATGGGTGCCAGCATTTCGCCGCAGCGTTCCAGGTGGTGCAGATAGGCGCGGCTGAAACCGCCGGCGCAGGCCTGGCAACTGCAGGTCTCGTCGATCGGGCGTTCGTCGTTTTTGTAGCGCGCGTTGCGCAGCCGCAGGTCGCCGAAGCGGGTGAACAGGTGGCCGTTGCGCGCGTTGCGGGTCGGCATCACGCAATCGAACATGTCGATGCCGGCAGCCACGCCGTCGACCAGATCTTCCGGCGTGCCGACACCCATTAAATAGCGCGGCTTGTCGGCAGGCAATTGCGGCGCGGTGTGTTGCAGCACACGCAGCATGTCTTCCTTCGGCTCGCCCACGCTCAGGCCGCCGATGGCGTAGCCGGGCAAATTCAGCGCGATCAAATGGGCCAGTGATTCGTCGCGCAGGTGTTCGAACATGCCGCCCTGCACGATGCCGAACATCGCATTCGGGTTTTCGCCGCGCGCAAATTCATCGGCGCAGCGGCGCGCCCAGCGTGCGCTCAGCTCCATCGAGCGGCGCGCCTCGGGCTCGGTGGTGATGTGGCCTGCGGTGTCGTAGGGCGTGCATTCATCGAACTGCATCGCGATGTCGGAATTCAGCGCGCGCTGAATCTGCATGCTGACCTCGGGCGTCATGAACAGCCTGTCGCCATTGACCGGCGATGAAAACCGCACACCTTCTTCGCTGATTTTTCGGGTGTCGCCAAGGCTCCAGACTTGGAAGCCGCCGCTGTCGGTCAAGATCGGTTTGCTCCAGCGCTCGAATGCGTGCAAGCCGCCGAACTGCTGCAGCACGTCAAGGCCAGGGCGCATCCACAAATGGAAGGTGTTGCCCAGAATGATTTGCGCGCCCATCGCCTCCAGCGCACTCGGCATCACGCCTTTGACGGTGCCGTAGGTGCCCACCGGCATGAAGATGGGCGTCTCGACGACGCCGTGGCGGAGCGTCATGCGGCCGCGGCGGGCGTGGCCTTGCGGTGAGGCTTCGGTGGTGAGCACTTCGAATGTCAGCATGCCCGGATTGTCGTGCGCGACCACCGCACCGCGACGCGAACGGTATGCTCTGCGCCGCGCATATTCACCCTCGAGTGCGTCCTCGTTTCAGGCCCCGCGCCCCTCCCCCATTGCCCATGCGCCTACCGCCACTGCTTGCGTTGATGCGGCCCCACCAGTGGCTCAAAAATGTGTTCGTCTTTGCCGGGTTGGTGTTCAGCCAGGGCTGGCACGACGGCGCATTGGTGGCGCGGGTGCTGTCGGCTGCGGCGGTGTTTTGTGTGTTGTCGAGCGCGGTGTACATCGCCAACGATTGGCGCGACCGCGCCAGCGACGCGCTGCATCCGACCAAGCGGCTGCGCCCGCTGGCCAGCGGTGCGGTCGGCCCGCTGCCGGCGTTCGGCCTGGCCGCGCTGTTGCTGTGGGGCGGCTTGCTGCTGGCCGACGGCCGCCACGCGCTGCTGTTGTTGGTGGGCTTGTATCTGGTCAGCAACGCGGTGTATTCGTGGCGACTCAAACGCGTGCCGGTGGTCGATGTTTTCATCATTGCCCTGGGCTTCATGCTGCGCTTGCTGGCGGGCACGGTGGGTGTCGGCATTGCGCCATCGCGCTGGTTGATATTGACCGGCATGTTTGCCGCGTTGTTCCTCGGGTTTTCGAAGCGCCGCGCGGAGACCTTTCACGATGTGGCCAGCCAGCGCGCGGTGCTGGCGCACTATCCACCGGCGCTGCTCGACACCTTTGTCGGTGCCACGCTGACCGCCACCTTGATGACCTACAGCTTGTTTGCCATCAGCCCCGAATCGCAAGCGCAGCACGGCGAGCGGCTGGTCTACACCGTGCCCATCGTCATCTTCGCGATGCTGCGTTACGCATACCAGGTGCACCGCGGCCGCGGCGAAGACGTGGCCCGTGATTTGTTGCGCGACCCGTGGACAGTGGCCGCGTTGATCGGCTGGGTGCTGGTGTTCATGGCCCCGGCGCTCGCGTCGATGCTGCCCGCATGACCGCCGCAGTGACCGCCGCAGTGACGCCGCTGCGTGCGGTGAGTGGCGGCGCGTATGGCGCGTATGGCGAATCGGGCGAGCAGCGCGAAGATGACGCACGCGACGCACGCAATGCCAACGAGGCCAGCGCAGCAGCACCGCCCTGGCGCTGGCTGCTGATCGTCGGCGCGCTGGCCTTGCTGTTTCGCGGCTGGTTGTCGCACGCGCTACCGGCGACTGGCGACGAGGCGTTTTTTTACTGGTGGGGCGTGTTCCCCGACTGGGGTTACTACGACCACCCGCCGATGGTCGGCTGGTTGATTGCCGCCATGCGTGCCGGGTTCGGCGACACGCTCGCATCGATTCGTCTGCCGGTGGTGTTGCTGCCGATCGCGTTGGGTGGTGGGTTGTTTTACGCGCTGGCTGCCGTCGACCGCACGCGCGCTGCGTGGGCGGTGCTGCTGCTGTGGTTGGCCCCGATCAACTGGCTCAATGTGTTGATCACCACCGACACGCCGCTGATTTTTTGGTCGGTCGCGTCGGCCTGTTGTTTGTTGATTGCCGACCGCCGACCGCAGCTCGATGGCCGCGCCTGGGCGCTGTATGCGCTGGCCGGTGTGTTGCTCGGTGCGGCGTTTTTGTCGAAGTACTTTGCGGTGGTGTTGGGCTTCGCGTATCTGGTGTATTTCGTGCTGTTTCGCCGCGAACGACTCGCTGCATTCGCGCTGCTGCTGGTGTGTGCCGCGCCGGGCCCGGCGATCAACATCGCCTGGAACATCGACCACTGCTGGTCGAACATCATGTTCAACCTGATCAACCGCAACGCCGGCGAAGTGTTTACCTGGAAGAAGCCGGCCACCTACCTCGGCATGATGATTTACCTGGTGTCGCCGGTGCTCGCGTGGTGCTGCTGGACGCAGCGCGGCGCGCTCGGTGCCACCTTCAAAGCGCACCGGTTGCTCGGCTGTTTGGTGGTGGTGCCGCTGCTGTTTTTCGCGTTGTTGTCGTTCAAGAAAATCATCGGCCTGCATTGGGTGATGGCGTTCTACCCGCTGGGTTTTGGGTTCGTTGCGCTGGCGCTGCCGCTGGCGCGCATGAAAGCCTGCGCCATCGGTCTGGCGGTGTTGACCGGCTTGCATCTGATCGCGGTGGTCGGCGTGTCCGTCACGCCGATCGAGCGCTGGCAGTCGCTGTCGATCTACAAAGGCATCGTGCGCAGCGTGCAAACCGACGCCATGCTCAAGCAAGTCGCCGCACCCGGCGTGGTGCTGATGTCGAATGCGTACACCGCCGCGTCGACCTACGGCTATGCGCTGCGCAGCTATGTGCCGGTGTTCGGGCGCGGCAACTTCCATGCGCGGCAAGACGATGTGCTGGTCGACTTCAGCGTGTACCAAGGCCGCACGATTCGCATCATTCGCACCGAGCTGCCCCGGCTCGACGACTACCGGGCGTACTTCGACACGGTGAAACTGCTGCCTTACCGCCAAAGCGGTTTGCTGTTCTACGCAGTCGAGGGGTCAGGTTTCAAGTACGCCGCCTACCGGGACGCGGTGCTGGCCGACATCAGCAACCGGTACTACCGAATTCCAAGCTGGTTGCCGCTGAACGCATGCCCGTTTTGCGAGCGGCTGTGTGGCCAGGCGCGCTGCGCGGTGAAGGCACCGGCGGGGCTCGACCCGGCCGTTCCACTCGAGCCCTAGTGATCAACTGCGCGTGGCTTGCGCGCCCGGCCGGGTCACCAGCAGCATCGCGTCGCCGTAGCTGAAGAACCGGTAGCGCTCGGCAATCGCGTGGCGGTACAGCGCCATCACTTCGGCGTGACCGGCCAGCGCGCTGACCAACATCATCAAGGTGCTGCACGGTAGGTGGAAGTTGGTGACCAGCGCATCGACCACCTTGAACTGAAACCCCGGCGTGATGAAGATGTCGGTGTCCCCCGTGTTTGCGCGCAAATCACCACCGCCGGTGTCGGCTAACGCGGCCGACTCGAGCGCGCGCAGCGTGGTGGTGCCGACCGCGACCACACGGCCGCCGCGCTGGCGGGTGCGCACCACCGCGGCGGCCGTGTCGGCACCGACCTCGTACCACTCGTGGTGCATGCGGTGTGCCGACAAATCGTGCGTGCGCACCGGTTGGAACGTACCCGCGCCGACGTGCAAGGTGACCCGCGCTTGCTCAACGCCGCGCGCGCTGATCGCATCGAGCAGCGGCTGATCGAAGTGCAGCGCGGCGGTGGGGGCGGCCACCGCGCCGGGCTTGGCGGCAAACACGGTTTGGTAGCGGCGCTCGTCATCCACATCGTCGGCATGCGTGATGTACGGCGGCAGCGGCACGTGGCCGAATTGCGCCAACAGTGCGTGCGGATCGGACGGAAAGCGCAGGTGAAACAGCGCGTCGTCCGGCCCGGCGCGGCCGAGCACCTCGGCATTGAAACCTGACCCCGCATCGCCCGCCAGCGCGTCGGCTGCGCTGCGACCGAAGCGCACCTGCATGCCGCGCTTGGGCGACTTGCTGGCGCGCAGGTGCATCAGCACTTCGTGGTTCGGCAGCAGCCGCTCGACCAGCGCTTCCACCTGCCCACCGGTCGCCTTCACGCCGAGCAGCCGCGCCTTGATCACACGCGTGTCGTTGAAGACCAGCAAGTCGCCTGCGTTCAACAGCTGCGGCAGGTCGCGAAACACCCGGTCGACCGGCACCGCACTGCGCCCGTCGAGCAGCCGCGAGCCGCTGCGCTCGGCCGCCGGATGCTGCGCAATCAGCTCGCGCGGCAAATCGAAATCGAAATCGCTGAGGGTGTGAATATTTGGGACGGGTGCGGTCATTGCAGTGTGGATTGCGCGCTGGGCACAGCGCCTGCGCGGGCAAACCGCGGGGCTGGTTCAGCGCTGCGGAATTGTTCCACGCGGCCCGGTGTCGGCACCGGTGCTGCCGTCAGAATTCATCGATGTCCGTGTCTGCGCCCGTGCCTGCCAAAGCCAAATCTGCACCGCAGCGCGCGATGGAAAAATTGGGGTTGCGCCGCGACATCGACCTCGCGTTGCACCTACCGCTGCGCTACGAAGATGAAACCAAGCTGACCGCGATTGCCAGCGTGCACGACGGCGATACCGCGCAAATCGAAGGCACGGTGAGCGGTTGCGAAATTCAGATTCGCGCGCGCCGCCAGCTGCTGGTCACCTTGGTCGATGACGCGGGCGACACGCTGCTGTTGCGCTTTTTGCACTTCTATCCGACGCACCAGAAAACACTCGCGGTCGGCCGTTGCCTGCGCGTGCGCGGTGAGGCGCGTGGTGGGTTTTTCGGTTTGGAAATGGTGCATCCCACCTTCAAACTGATCGACGGGGCGGTGCCGTTGGCCACCGCGTTGACGCCGGTGTACCCGACCAGCGCGTCGCTGCCGCAGGCGTATTTGCGGCGCGCGGTGGCCTCGGCATTGCAGCGTGCCGACTTCACGGAGCAGGTGCCTGCAGCTTTGCTGCCCGCTGGCTTGGCCACCCTGCGTGATGCGCTGCGTTGGTTGCACCAGCCGCCGGCCGATGTGTCGTTGGCAGCGCTGGAAGACCGCACGCATCCGACATGGCAGCGCTTGAAGTTCGAGGAGTTGCTGGCCCAGCAGTTGTCGCAATTGCAAGCCAAGCGCGAACGGGCATTGCAACGTGCGCCACGCTTTGAGGTGGCTGCCGGCGGCTTGCAAGAACGGCTGCTCGCAGCGCTGCCATTTGCGTTGACCGGCGCGCAGCGCCGCGTCGTCGAAGAACTCGCATCGGACTTGCAACGCAGGACGTCGGATGGCGCGACCACCAGCGTGCCGATGCACCGCTTGCTGCAAGGCGATGTCGGCTCCGGCAAAACCGTGGTGGCGGCGTTGGCGGCGGCCATCGCCATACACAACGGCTGGCAGTGCGCGCTGATGGCACCGACCGAAATATTGGCCGACCAGCACTTTCGCAAACTGGTTGGCTGGCTGGAGCCGTTGGGCATCACCACCGCGTGGCTGACCGGCAGCCGCAAAGGCCGCGGTCGCCGTGAGATGTTGGAGCGTGTGGCCTCGGGCGAGGCCGGGCTGGTGGTCGGCACGCATGCGGTGATCCAAGACGATGTGCAGTTTGCCAAGCTGGGGCTGGCCATCGTCGATGAGCAGCACCGCTTCGGCGTGGCGCAACGGCTCGCGCTACGCGACAAGCTGGAGCAAGGCGGCCTGGAGCCGCATTTATTGATGATGAGCGCCACGCCGATCCCGCGCACGTTGGCGATGACGATGTACGCCGACCTCGACATCAGCACCATCGATGAGCTACCGCCGGGCCGCACGCCGATCATTACCAAGCTGTTTGCCCACAGCAAACGCGATAGCGTGATCGCGCGCATTCGTGATGCGGTGGCCGAGGGCAAGCAGGTGTACTGGGTGTGTCCGCTGATTGAAGAAAGCACCGAGGTGGATGCCGCGCCATCGGGTCGAACCGATGCAGCGCCATCGAAACCGCGGCCGTTCGGCGACCGCCCCGAATTGAACAACGTGATCGATACCCACCAAACATTGACCGAAGCGCTGCCCGGTGTCGGCGTGGCGTTGCTGCACGGTCGCATGAAGGCCGGCGAAAAGGCCGCGGCGATGGCGTTGTTCACCGAAGGTAAAACCGCGGTGCTGGTGGCCACCACCGTGATCGAGGTCGGTGTCGACGTGCCCAACGCCAGCCTGATGGTGATCGAGCATGCCGAGCGGTTTGGCCTAAGTCAGTTGCACCAACTGCGCGGCCGTGTCGGCCGTGGATCGGTGGCCAGCGTATGCGTCTTGCTGTACGCCACGCCGCTGTCGGACACCGGCAAAGCGCGCTTGAAAGCCATGGCCGAGACCACCGACGGCTTCGAGATTGCCCGCCGCGATTTGCAAATTCGCGGGCCGGGTGAATTTCTCGGTGCGCGCCAATCCGGTGCGGCGTTGCTGCGGTTTGCTGATCTGGATAACGACGAGGCGCTGCTGCACGCCGCCCGCGCGGCCGCTGTGGTGATGTTGGAAAAACACCCGGCGGCGGCCGAACGCCAGGTCGCGCGTTGGCTGGGAAGCAAGGCGGATTACTTGAAAGCATGATCCGATTGAGGCCAATGAATCCGAGTCTGCCAGGTCTATGATCCGAAGCAGCCAGGCCAACTATCCGAGATAGCCAGCACACTTATCCGAAACTGCCGTGAAGAGCCCTGATGCCGCATCCGTACCCACGCTTCTGCCAACGCCGCATCACCACGGCAATGAAGGACACGCCGGTGGTGTTGCTCAATGGGCCGCGTCAGTCGGGCAAAACCACGTTGGCGCAGCAGTTGGCGAACCCCAATCTGCCTTACTTCACATTGGACGATGCGACCACGCTGGCTGCGGCGCGCGGCGATGCGCAGCAGTTTCTGGCCGGTCTTGAAGGCGCGGTGATCGACGAAGTACAGCGCGCCCCTGAGTTGCTGCTGGCGCTCAAATTGTCGGTTGACCGCGACCGCCGACCGGGCCGCTTTGTGTTGACCGGCTCGGCCGATATCCTGACCTTGCCGCGCATTGCCGACAGCTTGGCGGGGCGCATGGAAGTTATCACCTTGCTGCCGTTGTCGCAGGCCGAAGTGCTGGCTCGCGAGCCCGATTTTCTGGCGCAGGCGTTTGCCGGTCGCCTGAGTCAGCCGCGCGAATGGTTCAGTGGTGCGGACCTGGTCGACGCGGTGCTGACGGGAGGCTTCCCCGAAATGCTGCAACGCGAGTCGCCCGAGCGTCGCCGTGCCTGGGCACGTGACTACATCGGCGCGACCTTGCTGCGCGACGTGCGCGACATTGCCGAGGCGACGCGGCTCGATGCGTTGCCGCGATTGCTGCGCTTGTTGGCCGGGCATGCGGCGCAGTTGGTCAATTTCTCGCAACTCGGCGCGGGCATCGGGCTCGACGACAAAACCGTGCGCCGCTACGTCGGCTTGCTGGAACAGTTGTTCATCGTGCGGCGCATCGAGCCGTGGTTCGCCAACGAAAACAAGCGCCTGGTCAAAACGCCCAAACTGCATTTCATCGACTCTGGTTTGCTTTCCAGTCTGCAAGGCTTGTCTGCTGAAAAGTTAAAGCAAGAGCGCCGCCGCTTCGGCCCGCTGCTCGAAAACTTTGTACTCACCGAGGTGCTGCGGCACATCGGTTGGCAAGACGATTCGATTCGGGTATCGCACCTGCGCACGCGCGATGGCGACGAGGTGGACATCGTGCTCGAACACGCCGACGGCAGCGTGGTCGGCATTGAGGTGAAGGCTGCTTCCAGTGTGGGCAGCGCCGACTTCAAAGGCCTGCGTCAACTGGCTGCCGCGTGCGGTGAGGCGTTTCGACTGGGTGTGGTGATGTACGACGGCGCGCAAGCCGTGCCGTTTGGCGACCGCTTGTGGGCCGCACCGCTGTCGTGTTTGTTTGCATCGGCGACACCACCCGTTCAATCCCGCGCCGAAGCGGTGAAACCAACGCCGGGCAACCCACGCACCAGGCCCATTTCGCGGCCCGCAACCCAGCGAAAATCCACACCATGACCCTGACTGAATTGCGTTACATCGTGGCCGTGGCCCGCGAACGGCATTTCGGCCGCGCGGCCGAGGCTTGTTTTGTGTCGCAGCCGACGCTAAGCGTGGCAATCAAAAAGCTCGAAGAAGAACTCGATGTGAAGCTGTTCGAGCGCAGCAGCAACGAGGTGCGCGCCACACCGCTCGGGGTGGAGATCGTGCGCCAGGCGCAAATCGTGATGGAGCAAGCGGCTGCGATCAAAGAAATTGCGCGCCGCGGCAACGATCCGGTGTCGGGCCCGCTGCGCTTGGGCGTGATCTACACCATCGGCCCGTACCTGTTGCCTGATCTGGTGCGGCAGGCGATCGAGCAGGTGCCGCAAATGCCGTTGCTGCTGCAAGAAAACTTCACCGTGAAATTGCTCGACATGTTGCGCACCGGTGAGCTCGATGCGGCCATCTTGGCCGAGCCGTTTCCCGATGGCGGCTTGGCGGTCGCGCCGCTGTACGACGAGCCGTTCGTCGCTGCGGTGCCGAAAAAACATCCGCTCGCCAAACGCAAGCGCATCACCGCCGACGAATTGAAAGCCGAGACGATGTTGTTGCTCGGCACTGGCCACTGTTTTCGTGACCACGTGCTCGAGGTGTGCCCCGAGTACGCGCACTTTTCCAGCAGCGCCGAGGGCATACGCAAAAGCTTCGAAGGCTCATCGCTGGAGACCATCAAATACATGGTGGCCTCGGGCATGGGCGTCACGGTGGTGCCGCGCTTGAGCGTGCCCACCGAGTCGGACAAGCACATTGCCTATGTGCCGTTTTCTGCGCCGCTGCCGACGCGCCGGGTGGTGCTGGCGTGGCGGCGCACCTTCACCCGCTATGAAGCGATTGCCGCCCTGCGCAACGCGATTTATGCCTGCCCGCTGGTGGGGGTGACGCGACTGTCGTGATGCCACCGCCCGACGGCGTGTCGTCTGATGGCCAACTGCGCGGCGGGCAGTTAAAAACACGGTCGGCGTGTCACACACGGTCAGGGTCATTCGTTCACAGGTCGACACGTTGTTCTGCCCATCGATTCACAACACACAGGAGCTTTTTCCATGGTCAAGAAATCAAAATCAACCGCCGTGGTGGTGGCGTCGAATGCGCAGGTGCTGCCTGCGCTCGGCAAGATCAACATCGGCATCAGCGAAAAAGACCGCGCGGCGATTGCCGGTGGCCTGAGCCATTTGCTGGCCGACACCTACACGCTGTACCTGACCACGCACAACTTCCACTGGAACGTCACCGGGCCGATGTTCAACACGCTGCACCTGATGTTCATGGGGCAGTACACCGAGCTGTGGAATGCGGTCGACCCGATCGCCGAGCGCATTCGGTCGCTCGGCCACCCGGCACCCGGCTCCTATGCGCAGTTCGGCGCGCTGACCTCGCTGAACGATGCGCCGGCCGTGTCGCCCAAGGCATTGGCGATGGTGCGCGTCTTGGTCGAGGGCCACGAAGCGGTGGCGCGCACCGCGCGCAGTATTTTTCCGCTGGCCGACCAGGCCGGTGATGAGCCCACCGCCGATCTGTTGACGCAGCGGCTGACGGTGCATGAGCAAACCGCGTGGATGCTGCGCAGCTTGCTGGAAGAGTGAGCGCAGGAGTACAACCGAGGTCGGGTTGAGGCGTGTGGCCACCACCGCGCACGCACTTCGGCCCGAATCTCGGGAGCTGCCATGCGCATTGCCATCGTCACCTTCGACGGTTTTAACGAGCTCGACGCGTTCATCGCGCTCGGCTTGCTGAACCTGGTCACCGGTTGGAAAGCCGAGCTCACTGCGCCGGCCGCGCACCTCACCTCGATGGGCGGCGTGACGGTACAAGCGCAGCGCCCATTGACATTTGCGAACGACGCCGATGTGGTGCTGTTTGGCAGCGGCCTGTACCACCGCGCGGTGGCGCAAAACAGCGCGTTGCTGGATCGATTGCAACTCGACCCGCTGCGGCAAACCATCGGTGCGCAAGGCTCCGGCGTGTTACTGCTCGCGCGCCTGGGCTTGCTGGCCGACCGCCCGGCGTGCACCGACGTGGCCAGCAAGCCGTGGCTGATCGAAGCCGGTGTGCGGGTCGAAGACGCGCCGTTTCATGCGCGTGGCCCGGTGGCCACCGCGGGCGGCAGCCTCGCCACGCAGTTGTTGGCGGCGTGGGTGATGGCGCGCGGCGCAGGCTTCGAAGTGGCGACGCAAGCGCTGCGGCATGCCGCACCCGTGGGCGATCAAAACGAATATGTAGCGCGGCTGCTCGACGCGGTGCGGCCGTTTATGTCCAGTCCGACGGCGGTCAGCCCGCACCAGCCGAACCGCTAAGAGCGTGCCAGCGGCGGGTGGACCCGCACTTCACTCGCCGACCAGTTGCACCGCGTCGATTTCCTTGTAGCCCGTGGCCACGTTGTTCGCGAAGCTCAGCTTCACCGCTTTGATGGGCTGCGCGGTTTTGTCGAACTTGCGAACGAACCAGGTGCGGCTGCCGCGCTGGTCTTTTTTCTGATCGCTCAAACCGGACCACACGCTGGTGACTGCGCCGGCCACGTCGATCAACTCCACCTTGGTGACGGCTTCCACCGCCTGGCTGGACACCATCACCACCCGTACTTCGGTGGCTTGCACCGGTTTGGCAAAACCCACTTCGAGTCGGTCGAAGCCGATGTCGGGGCTGAGCTGAAACCACGCGTTGGCATCGGGTTTGCCGGTGGCTTTCCAGGCGCGGCTGTCGGTTGGTGCTTTGGGTGGCGCATCGGGTTTTTCGTCGAATGACGAGCTGGCGGTGGCGCTGCTCGCCCACTGCGCTTTGGCATCGTTCATGTAGCCGTCTTCCATCGACGAATAGTCGAACTTGGCCTGGCGCAGCGCGGTCTCGGGATCGGCTGCGGCGTTGGCGGTAACCGCCGTTGGCGCAGGCTGGGCTGGCGCTGGCGCGGCGGTTATGGGGGCGACTGGTGCCGGCGCAGCGGCTGGCGCGGCGGCCACCGCGACAGGTTTTTTCTGGCATGCGGCCAGCGCAAAGCAAGCCAGCACGCTGGAGACAAGCAGCGCGGTGGCAGCGGGAGTACGGGCAAGCGTCATGGCATCAGGTCCTTGTGAAAAATGCAGCAGCGATAGCGATTGAATCTAGCAGCCCGTGTCGCCGCGTTGCGTCGGGGTTCATGACCCACCGGGCGCGGCTCTGTTTGGAGTAACACCTCGGCGCGACCCGAATTGCAACTGCCAACCTAGGGATAGCCATCGGCGCTGCGGGCACCTAACTTATGCGGCCAGCTACTTGGTGTCAGGAGTGTCGATATGAAACAGTTTTTAGTCAGTGCGTGCCTGCTCGGTGCCTGTGGATTGACCCAGGCCGCTGGTATCAACACCAGCAACGCCGCGCAAGTGGCCGCGTTTCAAACCGGTTTGACGGTGAATACGTTTGAGGCCGTGGCGACCCGCGCGCCGACGGTGATCGAAAGCTACGCTGCCGGCGCAGCCGTTGGTGCCACCTCGTTCGTATTCGACCAAATCGCTGGCGTGCAGTTTTCAGTGGGTGGCGCGGTGGGCGTCAATCGGCCTGCGTTGTTTTCACTGTCGAACGGCATCAGCGCAGACGCCAAATCGGGATCCACCGTACTCGGGCCGGTGGGTTTCGACGAACTCACCAACTTCGAGACCTCGTTCCTCGAGGTGTACTTTCCGACCAAGGTATCGAAGGTGGGTTTTTGGGTAAACCCGTCGCTGGGCAATGTCAGCGTGCTGGCGTTGAACACGAATTTCGCGTTTTCACGCGAGTCGGAAACCACCTTTGAAACCGTGGCCGGCACGGCCGGTAATTTCGTGGGTGTGTCGCGCGACGCCGCCGAAATCGGCGGCTTGAAAATCTTCGGCTTGGCCGGCAAGGCGTTCACCATCGACGACTTCAGTTTCGGCTCGACCACGCCAGTGACCGCGGTGCCCGAACCCGAAACCTATGCATTGCTGCTGCTCGGCTTGGCGGCATTGGCACTGCGCCGCCGACGCGGCTGACGCCCCGCAGGTGCCAGATCACGGCGGCGCAGTGCCGCCGTGCTTGATTTGCGCGACGCCTCCCGTTGCCAGGTGGCCGGGCTGCGGATGGCTGCCAGAGCGCGTGGCAATCGCGGGATACTGCGCGATTGACCCACGCAATACTCCGCCGCCATGCCGATCACCTCACGCATCACGCTACGCCAATGGCTCACGCTGCCGTACATCGCGTTGATCACGACGGTGGCGTTGTTGATCGGCTGGTTGTCGTACCAGGCGGGCAGCCGCGCGGTCGATACGGTGGCCGACAACTTGTTGCTGGAAACCGTGGCGCGCGTGGGCCAGGCGATCGATCGCCATGTGGTCGGCTCGGCCGCGGTGCTGGAAGCCGCGTTTCCGAGCGGCGTGGCCGCGCCAAGAGAAATCGGCCCGGCGATGGCGGCAATGCGTTCACGGTTCTGGATCGCGACGTCGCTGCACATCGAGCCGAACAACTACGTCTACTACGGCAATCGCCTGGGACAGTTTTTCGGCATTTACCGCTACTCGGTGAAAGACGCCGAGCTGCGGCTCAAGATGAAAGCCGAGGAGCCGCGCCAGATCTCGCGCTTCAGCGAAATCGATGGCGCATTGGCACCGGCGGTGCGCGAAACCCGGCCCTACGAACCGCGTGCACGGCCTTGGTACAAGGCCGGCGCGAATAACAACTCGCACACCTGGACCGCGATCTACATCGACTTTCGCACCGCCGAGTTGGTTGCCACCCGCGCGCGGCGGGTGATGGGTGCAGCGGGTGAATTGGAAGGCGTGGTGGCGACCGACCTGTCGCTGCGCAAGCTGAACGACTTTGTGCGCGGCTTGAAAACCAGCGAACACGCGATTGCTTTCATCATCGAACCCGATGGCCAATTGATTGCGTCATCGCGCACATCGAATGTGCGAAAGGCCGCCGACGGAAGCTCGACCCGGCTCAGCATGGCCGACAGCGGCGACGCCACCCAGATCGCCGCCTACGCCCAGGTCAAGCAGTGGTTGGCGACCCCCGGCAACCGCCTCGACAAGGCGGTCACCCAACGGTTCGACGGGCCGAACGGCGAGGTCATGCAGCTTGCGTTCGACCGGTTGCGCGACGATGCCGGGCTCGACTGGATCACCGCAGTAGCGGTGCCGCGCAGTGACTTCATGCAGGGCGTGACCGGCAACGTGGTGCGCACCGCGTTGATTGGTGCGGCCGCCGCCGGCGTGGCGCTGGCGCTGGGCCTGGGCATTTTGGGTTGGATCACCCGCGACCTGGGCCGCTTGGCCGCCGCCGCCAAAGAGGTCGGCGCAGGCCGGCTGGATGCGCCGTTGGCCGTCAACCGAACCGACGAAATCGGCGACCTGGCCACCAGCTTTCGGCAAATGCAGCAGCAGTTGTCGACCGACCAGCTGACCGGCTTGGTCAACCGCGATTCACTGATGCGCAGCATTACCGCGCGCATCGGCGAACGCCGGCGCGCCGACGACACGCAGCGCTTTGCGGTGTTGTTCATCGACCTCGACAACTTCAAGCAACTCAACGACCGCTTGGGCCATGCCGCCGGTGACCGCGCGCTGATCGACATCGGCGCGCGGCTGCGCGGCGCGTCACGCGCAGGCGACTTGGTGGCGCGTTACGCGGGTGATGAATTCGTCATGCTGGTGGAAAACGTCGATGGCCTTGCCGCCGCAGAACAAGTACGCAGCAAGATCGAGTTGCTGCTGCACGACGCCGCACCGGCGGCGGTCGACGCGCAGGCACCCGCTGGCGACCACGCTGCCACCGGCGTCGGCGGCACGGTGGGCGTGGCCGCGTTCCCCGATGACGGGCTCAGCGCGCAAGACCTCATTCGCCACGCCGACGCCGACATGTACGCCCGCAAGCGCAGCCGCAAGCTGGCGAACGCCACGGCCTGAATTGCCCCGCGGCCAGTGGCGGGCCGCGATAATCTGCGGTCCACCATGCCGCTGCAGCGCTCACGTCGAGCGGGCGGACCCTGTTCCCATGCCCACCGATTCCACGTCTGCCGCGCTACAAAAAGAAGTCAAGCGGCGTCGCACCTTTGCGATCATTTCGCACCCCGACGCAGGCAAAACCACGCTGACCGAAAAGCTGCTGCTGTTCTCAGGCGCAATCCAAATCGCCGGCAGCGTAAAAGCGCGCAAGGCCACCCGCCACGCCACCAGCGACTGGATGGAAATCGAAAAGCAGCGCGGCATTTCGGTGGCCTCCAGCGTGATGCAAATGGAATACCGCGACTGCGTGATCAATCTGCTCGACACGCCCGGCCACCAAGACTTTTCGGAAGACACCTACCGCGTGCTGACCGCGGTGGATGCCGCGCTGATGGTGATCGACGCGGCCAACGGCGTCGAGCCGCAAACCCGCCGCCTGCTGCAGGTGTGCCGCGCGCGCAATACGCCGATCCTGACCTTCGTCAACAAGATGGACCGCGAGGTGAAAGACCCGCTGGCGCTGATGGACGAGATCGAGCGCGAGCTGGGCATGGAGGTGGTGCCGTTCACCTGGCCGGTGGGCATGGGCAAAGCGTTTCACGGCGTGATGGATTTGCGCGAAAAGCGCATGCGCTTGTTCGGCGCAAATCGGGATAAAGACGGCAATGGCGACGACGGCGAAGAGTTCTTGGCGGGCCTCGACAACCCAGCCTACCCGGCGCGCTTCGGCATGCAGTACGCGCAAAGCAAAAGCGAGATCGAGCTGCTGACCGATGCCGCGCCGCCGTTCGACCGCGACGCCTTCTTGCACGGGCACCAGACGCCGATGTTCTTCGGCTCGGCGGTCAACAACTTCGGCGTGCAGGAAATTCTCGATGCGTTGGTGGACCTGGCCCCATCGCCCGGCCCACGCCAGGCCACGCAACGGTTGGTGGCCCCCGATGAACCCAAGCTGACCGGCGTCGTCTTCAAGATTCAAGCCAACATGGACCCGGCGCACCGCGACCGCATCGCATTCGTGCGGGTGGCCAGCGGGCACTTTCAGCGCGGCATGCGCATCAAGGTGGCGCGCTCGGGCAAGGAAATGCGGCCGAACACGGTGGTGAGTTTTTTAAGCCAGCGGCGCGAGCTGCTCGACGAAGCATTCGCCGGCGACATCATCGGCATCCCCAACCACGGCGTGCTGCAGCTCGGCGACACGCTGACCGAAGGCGAAAACCTGCTCTACACCGGGCTGCCGTTTTTTGCGCCTGAGATGTTTCGCAGTGTCGAAGTGGCCGATCCGCTGCGCACCAAGCAGCTCAAAGCGGGGTTGATTCAGCTCGGCGAAGAAGGCGCGATTCAGGTGTTTCGCCCGGTCGGCGGCTCGGTGCTACTGCTCGGCGCGGTCGGCCAGCTGCAGTTTGAAGTGGTCGCTCACCGTCTGGAATACGAATACGGCGTCAAGGCCCGCATCATGCCCAGCCGCTACCAGGTGGCGCGCTGGGTGACCTGCGACGACCAAGACGGCGGCGCGAAAGAACTGCAACGCTTCATCGACGGCAATGCCCACCGGGTCGCCTACGACGCAGTCGATGCGCCCACCGTGTTGGTCGAGTACGCACCCGAGCTGCGCGCGATTGAAGCCAACTGGCCAAAGATCAAATTCCACGCGCTGCGCGAGCACGCTGGGTTGGTGTTTCAAAAGCACATTGGCGACTGACACGCCGTTCGCACCAGACGCCGGCGGCGCAGCGGTACCCGTGGGCTGGTCGCAGGTCAGTCGCGTTGGTGTGATGTCTTGCGGCGCGCCGCCAACCCGACACCGGCCAGGCCGAGCAGCATCAAGGCAGTGGTGGTCGGCTCTGGCACCGGACTGGAAATCACGGTGGACTCGACGCTCAAGCTGACGTCGTCAACTGCGAAATCGTTGCCGCCGCGTGCAGTGTTGCGGTTGATCAGTCGCAGCTCGGCGGTGGACGCCGAACCTGAGTTCCAGGGGGTGCTCAAGCCTTCCCAGGTGCCTGCGAGCGCGAGGTTGGTGGTGCGCGTACCGACCGACGCGCCGTTGATCGAAAACTCCAGCACCGACGCGCTGTTGGCTCCGCTGTAACCGGCAATGCAGCAAACGTTCATGACGAAAGCTTCGAAAAAATAGTTGGTGTTGGCAGTCACGGCGAACGACGCCGATTGCCACACCACACTGCCATCGACCGGGCTGCCGTTGCCGACATACATCAGCCCGCTGCCGGTGGTGTGATCGGCGGCCGATATGAAGTCTGGATTCCACGGGCTGGGGTTGGCGCGCACCGTGTACTGGCCTTCGTCGCTGTTGCCGGCGGGGCTGTAGCCGTAACCCGACGTGAATCCGGTGTTGCCGGCTTCGAAATTGCCGTTCGCCACTAGGTTGGGTGCGGCGATGGCCAAAGGCGCGGCGGTGATCAGCGCGTATGCAAGTAGGGTGGTTGGAAGTTTCATGGTGCCTCCGTGGCATTGAGGGTGGTGGACACAAACCGTGCGTTCAACCTCAACAAAGCGCCCGCAGGGTTGCGGGCGTAGCTGCTGCTGACGGCAAATCAGAATTAACCAATCCCTTCGCGTTCGCGTTGAGCGCGCTCAATCGACGCAGCACGGCGCTTCGGCCCAACGAAACAGTTCGTTTGCCTGTCCATTTCAAACGGCGCGGTTGCGTGTGCTGTGGGGCGCGCCGTATGGGTCGAAAACTACACATCCCACGCGCTGCGTGTCGAATACGAGCTTGCTGTGCTCGTCTATGACTCCTGCGTACACCATGGCGCGCGCACGCGAGGAAATTGCACACGAAAAACGTCACCCTGAGCGCCGATGACCGGCTGATCGGCTCGGCACGCGCGCGAGCCCAAGCCGAGCACACCACCTTGAATGACCAGTTCCGGTTGTGGTTGGCCGACTGCGTGCAACGCAGCCAGCGCGTGGCAGCCGCCATGACCGTGATCGGCGAGATACAAGGCGCGCTCACCACCGGCGGGCGCAAGTTCACCCGGGACGAGATGAATGCACGCTGATTCATCGACTCGAACGTCTTGCCGTAACCGTTTGATGAAACCGCACTCACCAAGCGCGCCATCGCCGACTGTTTGATTCGCCACGCACTGGAAGCGGCTGACGCGGTCATCAGCCACCAGGTGGTGCAAGAAGTGCTGACCGTACTCACTACCAAGCGCAGCCCGTCGATCACGCCCGATCAGGCGCGCCGATGGCTGGAAAGCGTGTTGACGCCGCTGTGGCGCGTGGTGCCCACCATCGCGCTGTACCGCCGCGCGCGCGATGTTCAACAGCCCAACAGCCCAACAGCGCTACCGTTTCAGTTTCCCCAACGCCTTGATCGTTGCCGTCGCGCTGGAGTCGGGCCGCACCCGGCTGCTAGCCGAAGACTTGCAGCACCGTCAGCGCATTGACGACCTGGTGATCGACAACCCCTTGCGGGATGGAGGCGGCGAAGCGTTCGTTGAGCGCCGGCCTGCGGCTGACGCTGCCGATGTGGCGTGACGTGACGTGACGTGACGTGACGTGACGTAAGACGGCGCGCAGCCAGGGCCGCCTATGCGGCGAACGCCACCGCCAGCCGATCCTGGTCATGCAGCATCAACGCCTGTGTGGCGGTGACTTTGCACACCCAGGTTTCCATGCGCAGCGGTTTGGGCAACGCCAGTTTGTCGGCCGCAAACACGGCGGCGCACAGGCCGCCGGGTCGACGCACCGAGGCGTAGCGAAGCCAATGCACGCCGTGGCCGCGCGCGGCTTGGGCAAGCGCGTGGCAGGCGCCGTAGTCGGTGGGATGCCGCCATGCGCTGGCGGCGGCATCCCATGGCGGCTGGGTCAGGTCTATAGCTTGGCCCTTGACCTGCGCTTGAAACACGGTGTGCTCGGTGATCAGCTCGCCTGCGCGCAGGCCGGCGCTGTCGAGTAAAAAACGCCAGCGCCAGTAGGCGACTTCGGTGCAGGCGGTGTCGCGCTCTTTCGCGCCGTACCACAGGCCGGGGTCGCCAGCGGCGCGAAAGCGTGATGCGTGCGGCGAGCGGTAGCGAAACGGCGTGCTCAACAAATAGTGCTGCGGCGATGCGGTGGCGGGGTTCGACTTTGCAGCAAGCCTCGGCAGCGGTGGCTTGCTGGCTTCGAGCAGGCGTTCCAAGTCGGCCTGCTCGTGCAGGCTGTCGACCAGCCGCATCGTGGCGACCCGGTGTTGGGCTTCCACGCCGCGCCACAACAGCCCGCTGGCGGTTTTGATGTGGTCCTTGAGCCACCCGGCGTGCCAGAGGCTCCTGGCCTGCGGGCGCATCAATGCGCTTCCCGGTGTGCAGCGCACGGGCGACGCGTTTGGCCATGTGGCGGCGGACCGTGTGATCGGCCGCATGTCGTGTCCGCGGTCACACCGGTGCACGCATGCTGTCGAGGTAGGCCAGCGTCGCGACCAGGCCCTGCGCGCCCAAGATCAGCGTGGCGGGTGTGCCGTTCAGCGCGTCGTTGTGGCTGCGCATCCAGGCCAAGCGGCTGGCTTCGTTATTGCCGACCAGCGCATCGAGCGAGCGGTACAGCCGCACCAGCAACGTGGCCAACTCGCCTTCTTTGCTGTCGGGCAGCAGCGGCCGCTCACCGCGCACCACGCGCGACACGGTGGCTTCGCTGACCCCGATGACGCGCGCCAGCACGACGCCGTTCAAGCCCAACAACGCCGCGGCGCGGCCGGTGGCTTTGGCCAACACCGCACCCAGTTCGGCTTGCCGATCGCTGTGCGCCGTGGGTTTGGCGGCCAGCGCAGGTGGGATAACTTGCAACATGGTTCGCTGCTCCATCGTTTCAAGAGAAAGGATATCAATGGGCTATTTCACATGCAATGTACAGAGTTTACGTTCGCTGCCCTCGGCAGGCGCACTCTCATCGCGCTGCGCCGCGCTCTGCCGATAATTCCAATGATGGCGACGCCGCGCATTGCACCCAGCCGCATATCGGCTTACCTCGACCTGATTCGCTGGAATCGCCCGGCCGGCACGTACCTGCTGCTATGGCCCACGCTGGCCGCGCTGTGGATGGCGGCGGGCGGTTTTCCGGGCTGGCATTTGTTGCTGGTTTTCACGTTGGGCACGCTGCTGATGCGCAGTGCCGGTTGCTGCATCAACGATGTGGCCGACCGCGACTTCGACCGCCATGTGCAGCGCACGGCGCAGCGGCCCGTCACCACCGGCGCCATCACGCCGCGAGCTGCGCTGATATTTGGCGCGGCGCTTGCGCTCACCGCTTTTGCGCTGGTGCTGACCACCAACCGGCCGACCATGTGGTGGAGCGCGGCCGCGCTGGCGGTGGCGGTGATCTATCCGTACACCAAGCGTTTTTTTGCGATGCCGCAAGCGGTGCTGGGCGTGGCGTTCAGCGTCGGCATACCGATGGCGTTTGCCGCGGTGCGCGGCGAGGTGCCTGCGCTTGCGTGGTGGTTGCTGCTCGGCAATTTGTGCTGGGTGCTGGCCTACGACACCGAGTACGCGATGGTCGACCGCGACGATGACCTGAAGATCGGCATCAAAACTTCGGCCATCACGTTGGGCCGGTATGACGTGGCTGCGGTGATGTGTTTCTATGCGGTCTACCTCTCGGTGTGGGCGTGGCTGGGCTTCGATGACGACATCGCGCTCGGCATGCGTTGGCCCTACTTTGCTGGCTTGGCCGCCGCTGCCGCCCTGGCCGGCTGGCACTACACGCTGATACGCGAACGCAGCCGCGATGGCTGCTTTCGTGCGTTCCGGCTGAACCACTGGATCGGTTTTGCGGTGTTTGCGGGGGTGGTGGTGTCGAGCTGGTGACGCTGCGTTGTGGCGCGGAAACTTGATCGACGCTGAACGCGTCATACGATACGATGGTCGATATGAATACCGTCACCGTTTCCCCGAAGTTCCAGGTCGTCATCCCGCTCGAGGTGCGCAAGCGCATGAAACTCGAACCCGGCGCGAAGCTGATGGTGATCGAAACGCCGGGCGGTTTGCGCCTGGTGCCATTGCAGCCGCCTGCCGCGTTGCGCGGCATTGCACGTGGCGTGTCCACCGACATCGAGCGCGAGCCCGATCGCCTGCTGTGACGACATCGGCCGCGTCGCGCCGCACACGGGTCAACCGCAAAGTAAAAGCGGCCGCAAAAGCAGCGGCATCCGCCCAACCCGTCGTACTTGATTCGTCATGCTGGATGGAGTACTTCGCCGACACCGACCGCGCCGATTTGTTTGCGGCGGCCATCGAATCGCCTGAGCAACTGATCGTGCCGGTGTTGACCGTCTACGAGGTGTTCAAAAAGCTATCGCGCGATGCCGACGACGAAATCGCCGCCGCGGCACTGTCGCTGATGCAGCGCGGCCGCGTGGTCTCCATCGATATGAACCTGGCGTTGGCCGCTGCCGTCAACGGCTTGCCACTGGCCGACAGTTTGATCTACGCCACCACCGCGCAGCACGGCGGCGTGCTGTGGACGCAAGACGCGCACTTTGCGGGCTTGCCGGGCGTGAATTACTTCGCCACGCCGTGACCGGGTGCGACCCACGGCGTGGCGTGTGGATTCATCACGGATACAACCCGCGCTCTTGCCGCGCCATCAAGATGCGTTCGCAGGCAACTGCGAAGGTGGCGGTGCGCAGCGTGATGCGGTGGCGGTCGGCGGTGTCCCAGATGTGCTTCAACGCGTCGACCATGATCTTGTCGAGCCGCACATTGATCTCGTCTTCGCTCCAGAAAAAGCTGCTGAAGTCTTGCACCCACTCGAAGTAGCTGACCGTCACGCCGCCGGCATTGCAGATCACATCGGGCACGACCAAGATGCCGCGCTCGTGCATCACGTCGTCGGCTTCGGGCAGCGTCGGGCCGTTGGCGCCCTCGAGCACCAGCCGGGCTTGGATGCGGGCGGCGCGCGCCGGGGTGATCTGGCCTTCGAGTGCGGCCGGAATCAAGATGTCGCAATCGACATCCCAAAAGTCTTCGTCGTCGATGCGGCCGGCGTCTTTGTAATTCGCAATGCCACCGTCGCGCTTCAACACCGCGGTGGCGTCTGCCATGTCGAAGCCTTTCGGGTTGACGAGCGTGCCGGTGTGGTCTTGCACCGCGACCAACTTTGCACCGGCCTGCACCAACAACTCGGCCGCCGCACTGCCCACATTGCCCATGCCTTGCACGGCAACGCGCGCGCCGTCGAGGTTCAAATTGATGCGCCGTGCGGCTTCACGGCCGGTGACGAACACACCGCGGCCGGTGGCTTTGACGCGGCCGAGCGAGCCGCCCAGATGGATCGGCTTGCCGGTCACCACGCCGGTGGCGGTGGCTCCGGTGTTGACCGAATAGGTGTCCATCATCCACGCCATGATTTGGCCGTTGGTGTTCACGTCGGGTGCCGGAATGTCGCGCTGCGGGCCGATGATGATGCCGATTTCGCTGGTGTAACGGCGCGTCATGCGCTCGAGCTCTTTCAGTGACAACAGCTTCGGATCGACCCGCACGCCGCCTTTGGCACCGCCGAACGGCAGGCCGACACCGGCGCACTTCACCGTCATCCAGGCGGCCAGTGCCATGACTTCTTCCAGCGTCACATCCGGGTGAAACCGCACGCCGCCTTTGCCGGGCCCGCGCGACAGGTTGTGCTGCACCCGAAAGCCTTCGAAGTGGCGCACCGTGCCGTCGTCCATTTCTATCGGCACGTCGACGATGAGTGCGCGCTTGGGGCGCTTCAAGGTTTCAGCCCAGCGGGCCAGCGGCCCCAGGTACGGCACCACGCGGTCGACCTGCGACAAGTAGGTGTGCCACGGGCTGGTGGCGGTAGGGTTGAGGTACGACAGTTCGCTCATGTGGGCCTCCCGATGCAGGGTGCACGGTAGACCGGTTTGGGCGAACACACCATGGCATCGGTCGCCAACGCTGGTGTGGGCGCGCGCCTACACGGCAACTGCGTGTGGCGGCAGTGCGGGTAAGTCAGTCGCGCGGTTGGCGGGCTGAACAGGCGGGCTGAAACCGGTTGTCAATGCAGTCGGTGAAAGCCGCGCGGAACTGTTCAGCTCCCGAATTCGTCGCCCAGTTCTCGCGCGCGCTGTTGTGCGGCGTGCAGCGCACGGCTGAACGCAGCTTTCACGCCATCGGCGTCGAGCGACTCGATGGCCGCATGCGTGGTGCCGCCTTTCGAGGTGACGCTTTGGCGCAGCACCTCGGGCGCATCGGCCGAGTCGGCGGCCAACGCAGTCGCACCGGCAAATGTGGCGAGCGCCAATTGCCTGGCCTGCGCAGCGCTCAGCCCCATGCCGGTACCCGCCGCGATCAAGGCCTCGAGCAGATAGAACACGTAGGCCGGCCCCGAGCCCGACAACGCGGTCACCGCGTCGAGTTGCGCTTCGTCAGCCACCCACAGTATTTGTCCGGTGGGTGCGAGCAACCGTTCGATGTGCAGCCGTTCCTCGGCCGACACCGCACTGCGCGCAAACAGACCCGACATGCCTAGGCCGATGAGCGCGGGCGTGTTGGGCATGGCGCGCACGATGCGCTGGCTGCCGGTGGCACGCGCAATCGCGTCGCTGCGTATGCCTGCCATCACGCTCAAATGCAGTGCGCCGCGGACAAAAGCTGCGCACGGTGCAGCAGCGGCGGAAAACAGTTGCGGTTTGACGGCCCAAACCACGCCATCGGCGCGGGCCAACTGCGCGTCGGCCGCGCTGACCGCGGTCACGGCAAATTGCGCGAAGAGCGCGCCGCGTTGTTTCGCATCGGGCTCGACCACGTGTATCGATTCGGGCGACCAGCCGCTGCGCCGCAGCCCGCCGATCAGCGCCCGGGCCATGTTGCCGCCGCCGATGAAAGCAATGGACGGCGGTGGCGTCGACGGGGTCATGTGTTTAACGCGGGCGCGCAGGTGGTTTGATCGCGCCCGCGCTGGTGTGGCTTACGGAGCCTTTGGTGCTGCAGGCTTGCGCACGGCTTTCGGCGCGCGGGGCGCGGCCGGTGGCGCATCGGCCGCGCGCGAGGCGGCGGTCGAGCCACCCGACACGCCCAGCCCACCGCCGGTACCGAGTCCGCCTTTGACGGTTTGCGCCTTGTAGTTGCGCACCGCACGCACCAACTGGTTGTACGAATCGGCGAACGCGGCCACGATGATCTTGCCTTCCGGCGTGTTGGTGTAGCCACCGGCTGCACCGCCCAGGCTGCTGCCGAACAGGCCACCCATGATGTTGAAGTCCATGTTTTTGGCGGTACCTTCGGCTGCGGCCAGCTGCACGCCCGAGCGGTTGTCGATCAGGATCAGGGTGGTTGAGGCCTCGTTGTTTTTGATGCTGCCGGCGATCGCGCCGACCACGCCCAACCCGCGGCTGAAGCCACCCAGACCACCGCCCATGCCGCCGGTGTTCTGGCTGAACTGGATGCTCGGGTTCATGGTGTAGTCGGCGGCCACCATTTGGCCTTTTTGGAAGTTGCTGCCGCCGCGCATTTCACCGCTTTGCTGCAGCTGGCGTTCCGTGTTGATGCTTTGCATCGCGTTGCCGCGCTCGACCACGACGAAGCAATTCGACTGCTGAATCATCATGCGAATCACTGGCACGGTGGAGCCCAGTTTGTAGTTGCGCAGCTCTTGAAACCACGATGCGTTCTGGTCTTCGACCACGCCCAGCGTGCCGAGCGTTTTGTCGCAGCGCTCGAGGCTGCTGTTGGCGTTGGCGGTGGTCTCGCCACCGGCCGCGCCGGTGACCGTGCCTTTCGATCCACCACCCACCACCGGCTGCGTCGCATCGCAGCCACTGATGGCAAACAAGGCCGCGCCCATACCGAGCGTGATGAGCGTTTTGCGCAGGGTGAACGCGCTGGAATGGGCAGAGGCACGGTGAAAGGTTTGCATGTTTTTCCTGCTGATGGCAGTGGTCGATGGGCTGGGGTTTTGACTCTAACCGCAGCAGCGCCGGTGGTTATAGGGGCCTGGCACCCCCTTTGGTGCGTGGCCGTGCGTGGGGTCCGTGCGTGGGGTAAGTGCGTGGTCAGTGCGTCGTCAGTGTGTGGTCCGTGCGTGGCAAGTGCGTGGCTGGTGTGTAGCTGTTATGTCGCCAATCCGAAGGTAAACCGAAGCCCGCGTGCAGTCAGTGCGCAGCGGCTGCGCGCCACCCGCCATGTGTGCGACAAATCACGCGGGGCGCGTTTTCGCACGCGCTGCATCGGCCGTATCGGGCTGCCTTAGTGCCGGTCCGGCGCGTCGCGGGCGCCAAAAATCGCGGTGCCCACGCGCACCAGCGTCGCACCTTCGGCAATCGCGGCTTCCAGATCAGCCGTCATGCCCATCGACAAGGTGTCGAGCGGCAGACCGCGTTGTTGCAGCGTCGCCAGCAATTCACGCAGCTGGGCGTGCGGTGCCCGCTGCGCAGCCAAATCGGCGGCCGGCTCGGGGATCGACATCAAGCCGCGCAGCCGCAACCGGGGCAATGCGGCGACCGCGCGCGCGACGTCCCACACGTCGGCCGCAGCCATGCCGCTTTTGCTTGCCTCGCCGCTGAGGTTGACCTGCAAGCACAGCTGCAACGGCGGCAGGTGCGCGGGTCGCTGGTCACTCAAACGTTGCGCAAGTGACAGGCGGTCGATGCTGTGCACCCAGTCGAACTGCTCGGCTACGACGCGGGTTTTATTGCTTTGCAACGGGCCGATCAGGTGCCACTGCATGTGTGCGCGCAGCTCGGCCAGCGCCGCGATTTTGGCAACGCCTTCTTGCACGTAGTTCTCACCGAACGCGCGTTCGCCGGCGTCGAATGCATCACGCACGCAGCTTGCCGGGTGGGTTTTGCTGACGGTCAGCAAGGTCACGCTGTGCGGCGGTCGCGCTGCCTGCGCGCAGGCTCTGGCGATGCGCGCGCGCACCTGTTGCAGGTTCAAAAATATCGTCGACATAATCCGCGCGAGTATCGCCCTCGGGTTCCTGTTCGGCGCATGAATTGCCGGGTTTTTAGACCCCATTCCCGATCACCGCGCCGCTGCCCACACGTTCCAATCACAGCCTATGGATATCACCCAACTGCTGGCCTTTTCGGTTAAAAACAAAGCGTCGGACTTGCACTTGTCGTCGGGCTTGCCGCCGATGATTCGGGTCAACGGTGACGTGCGGCGCATCAACGTCGACCCGCTCGAGCACAAAGACGTGCATGCGATGGTCTACGACATCATGAACGACTCGCAACGCAAGGCGTTCGAGGAAGTGCTGGAGTGCGACTTCTCGTTCGAGATCCAGGGCCTGGCGCGCTTTCGGGTCAACGCGTTCAATCACAACCGCGGCGCGGGCGCGGTGTTTCGAACCATTCCATCGAAAATTCTGTCGCTAGAACAGCTGTCGGCACCGAAAATATTCGCCGAATTGGCGCTCAAGCCGCGTGGCATGGTGCTTGTCACCGGCCCGACGGGTTCCGGCAAATCGACCACGCTGGCCGCAATGGTCAACCACCTGAATGAAAACGAATACGGCCACGTGCTGACGGTGGAAGACCCGATTGAATTCGTCCATGAATCAAAAAAATGTTTGATCAATCAACGCGAGGTCGGCCCGCACACGCTGAGC
>JAYUGJ010000061.1:0-10988 GCA_043738425.1 Burkholderiales bacterium | reverse complement strand
CGCATGAAATCAAGATGTGCATCAAGCGATTGTGGGCAGCCCGACAATCATGCTGACGCAATTGCACGCAAACCCACCCGGCCGTTATTTCTCATGCGCATCGACGACATCTGCAACCGATTGCACGCCTTAGGCGCGTTGCCCGTGCACACCCAGCGGGTGCTGCGCATGTGGTCGCAGGCATTGCCGCAAGACAGCGGTCGGCGTGCGCCGCAAGACTTTTTGCCATGGCGCGTGCGGCGCGAGTTGCCTGCCCTCGAGGCCGATTTACGCGGCCTCGCGCAGCTGCTGTCGGCGCATCCGGCCGACGACGGTTCGGCCCGTTTACTGGTCGGTTTGCACGACGGCCAGAGCGTCGAATGCGTGCTGCTGCCGCGTGACGGCGTTTGTGTTTCCACGCAAGTCGGCTGCGCGGTGGGTTGCGTTTTTTGCATGACCGGGCAGGGCGGTTTGGTCAGGCAATTGGGCAGCGCTGAAATCGTGGCACAGGTGGTGTTGGCGCGGCAGCGCCGCTCGGTCAAGAAGGTGGTCTTCATGGGCATGGGCGAGCCAGCGCACAACCTGGACAACGTGATGGCGGCAATCGAGTTGCTGGGCACGGCTGGCGGCATCGGCCACAAGAATCTGGTGTTTTCGACCGTCGGTGACAGGCGTGCATTCGAGCGGCTGCCGCAGGGCCGCGTGAAGCCCGCGCTGGCGTTGTCGTTGCACTCGACCCAGCCGGCATTGCGCAGGCAACTGCTGCCGCGCGCACCGGACATCGACCCGGCCGAACTGGTGGCGCTTGGCGACCATTACGCCCGCGCGACCGGCTACCCGATGCAGGTGCAGTGGACGCTGCTGGCAGGAATCAACGACGGCCAAGACGAACTCGACGGCCTGGTTCGGCTGCTGAGCGACAAGCGCGCCATCGTCAACCTGATTGCGTACAACGCGGTCGACGGCTTGGCGTTCGTGCGCCCGTCGGCCACACGCGCCAGTGATATCGCCACCCACTTGAGTCGGCGCGGCGTGTTGACGCGGCTGCGCCAATCGGCCGGGCAGGAGGTCGACGCCGGCTGCGGGCAGCTGCGGGTGCGGGTGCAGCCACAGCCACAGCCACAGCCACAGCCACAGCCGCTGGCTGACGCATCAGCGAAGCGGGTCGCGCCCAGCGCGTCAGCGGCGGCCCTCGCGACCATGCGGCCCGTGCCGGTCACCTGGCACGCCAGCCGCGATGGGTCGAGTGCACCGAGCCCAGCCGACTTGCCGACCCATTAAACACATGGCACCGCATCCCGATAGCGCCGCCGCCCCAGCAGGCGAATCATTCACCGACACCGACCGCGCCAGCTTGCACCGCGTCATCGCTGCGCGCCGCGACATGCGCCACTTCACACCTGGCACCACGGTCGATGCGGCCGTGCTGCAGCGCCTCTTGGAAGCCGCGCACCACGCGCCATCGGTCGGCCTGATGCAGCCGTGGCACTTCATTCGGGTCTGCGACGCCGCACTGCGCGATCGCATCGCCGCGCTGGTCGATGCCGAGCGGCTGGCCACCGCGGCGGCGATGGGTGAGCGCAGCGACGACTTCTTGCAACTCAAAGTCGAGGGTGTACGCGAATGCGCCGAGCTCATCGTGGCGGTGTTGGCACCCGATGACGGCACCGTATTCGGTCGGCGCACCATGCCGCGCGACATGGCGCTGTGCTCACTGGCGTGCGCTGTTCAAAACCTGTGGCTTGCCGCACGGGTGGAAAACTTGGGCGTGGGCTGGGTCTCGATGTTTGAGCCCGACGCGCTGGCGCGGTTGTTGAATCTGCCCACTGGCGCACAGCCGATGGCGGTGTTGTGCATCGGTCCGGTGCCGGCGTTCTACGACGCACCGATGCTCGAGCAAACCGGTTGGCGCACAGGCCGGCCGCTGGCCGAGTTTGTGACGGTTGATCGGTGGCTCGGCACGCCACCTTGAGCACCGCCAGCGCGCTGCACCAGCAAGGCGGTGCCGGCGGCTTCGCAGCCCGCGTTAGCCCCGCGTCATCACCAGGCCGAACAAGATGCCTGCGGCTACCAGCGCATAGCTTGCGGCCATCGCCAACTTGCCGCGCAGCTGCGTGAACAGGTGGTGGCGGTTGGCCAACAAACGGCGATCAATCCACCAGTACAGCGCAGCAGCCAGCGCGATGCTGGTGGTGCCTGCGACGATCGTCGCGGTCCAGCTTTCATGCGAACCAGACCGGCCCAGCAATGCGTTCGCGACGAATATTCCGATCCAGTGATTGAGATACAGCGGATACGACAGGCCGCCAGCCAGGCTGCCGATGACACTTTTTCGACCCGGCACCGCCAGCAACAACACCACCGCCACGGCCGGCGCTGGTGCGACCAGCGCATAGGGTGCCGCGTTCACCAACAACGCTACCGCAGCCATCACCACCAACAGCAGGCCGACGCGCACTGCAGGGCGGGTATGGAAGCCGGGATAGTGGCGATGCAGCACGGCAGCCAACACACCGAACACGATAGAAGCGTACACATCGAACCACCACGATGCGGCAGCCAGCACCAGCCACAGCCACACGCTGCGGCCAATGAAGGGTGCTGCCAACACCAATAAAAGCGGAGCCAGTAAGTAGAACTGCTCTTCTGCGTTGACGCTCCAGAAATGGTTGCCGGTGCCGTGCAACGGCATCGCGTCGACAAAACTGGCCAGCTGTTGGGTGCCGAAAAAATTCCAGACAAAAGTCGTTTTGTAGGCCACGAACTCGAGCCACTTTGCGGTGACCGGTTCGCGCAACAAGCTGGCCGCAATCAGCAGCGCCAGCGCCAAAAAGTACGGTGCCCAAATGCGGATGGCGCGGTTGAAATAAAAGCGCGGAATGTCGGCCCGTTTCAAAGTCAACAAGATGCCGCCGATCAGCCAGCCACTGAGCGCGAAGAACACCTGCACCGCAAAGTTGCTCGCGTGTGACCAGAAATTGATGCGGTCGAAATGCGCCAGCATCACCACGCACGCCAGCGCGAACCGCAGCCAATCGAAGTACGGAAACCAGGTTGCGTCCGGCGCAGCCGGCATGGCAAGGTGGGGCGGTGGTGGGCGAAGCGGGTCGCCGGTCTCGATGCCGTTGCTGCCGTTGTTGTTTGTGTTGTTCATCACGGCCTGGGAATGGTTCAGCGTTGTCTCAGGTGCAGCTTTGGCGCAGGTAGGAACGGCGCAGGCACGAGCTGCGCAAGCGGCGCAAGCGCCAGCCTCGAGCTACAAAGTTTATGTCTGCATCGGCAATCGGAGTGATGCGCCGGCGTGCGCAATTCACGCAGGCACGCGGCCATGCGCGCAGTCGCTCACTCGCGAAGCTGGTACACGATTGTCATCGAGGCGGCGACTTTGCCGCTTTCATCGCGTGGCAGCATTTCGGTGCGCTCGATGGCGCGCAGCACCGCCTCGTCCCATTCGGGCACACCGCTGCGCTTGGTCACGCGGCTGGCGATGATGCGTCCGCTCGGTGCCAGCTTGATTTCGATTTCGACCGCCGGGTTGCCGGCCAAGGTATCGGGAAACGACACGTTCGGTCGAATGCGGCCCTTGATGCGGCCGATGTAGTCGGCGCTCGGCCCGCTGCTTTGCAGGGCGGTGCCGGCCGCAGCGGGCGCACCGGTGGCACCGGCCAGGCCAGCAATGCGCTGCATTTGCTTTTCACGCGCAGCGGCCAACGCCGCCTCGCTCACGTCGCTGCGTTTTTTGGCGGCGGAATCGAGTTTGCGTTTGTCTTCTGCGCGCTTTTCGGCTTCTTCCGTTTTGCGCTGCTTCGCCAGTTTTTCAGCTTCTTTTTTATCGGCCTCTTTGTCGGCCGCCAATTTGCGCTGGCTTTGTTCGATGCGTTTGGCTTTGTCGATGACGATTTGCGCATCGGGTTCGGGCTCGGCTTCCTTCGGCGGCGGCTTGGCGGGCTCGGGCGGTGGTTTGGTCACGCGCACCGGCGTCGGTGGCGGTGGCGGCGTGGGCTCGACTTCGGCGGCACGCGGTGCGGCAGCCTGCGGCGTGGCGGCCCACAACTCGGCCTCGATGCCGACCGGCGGGCTGGCGCGCCAACTCACGCCGAATGACAGGGCCAGCAGCAGCAACAGGTGCGCGATAACGGCTAACACCAAACCACCGCGCAGCCCCGCAGGCTGGCGCGGCAAGAAGGCATCGCGTTCGCGGCTAGCTATCGTGCTCACAGTGCGGTGCTCACAGTGCGGTGCTCACAGTGTCGTGCTCACAGTGCGGTGCTCACGGCGCGGTGTTCACGATGTAATGCCCAAAGAACGCAGGTTGAACCAAGGCGTTCAGGCTGTGCAGCGTGGCGCAACGATGTGCATCTCAGCCACCGTTCTTCACCGACAAGCCCACCCGCTGCACGCCGGCTTTTTGCAGCCGGCTCATCACGTTGACTACCGCTTCGTACTTGACGGACTTGTCGGCGGAAATTACCACCGGTGTGTTCGCATCGTCGCCTTGCAGTGACTTCACGCGCGCGGCGATCTTGTCCAGCGCCACCGCCGCACCTTCGTCTTTGTTGTCGACGCGCAGACGAATTTTTTCGTCGCTGCCGAGAATCAACTCGACCACGTGTTCGGGGCGTTGTTTGCTTTTACCGACCGTGGGCAGATCGACCACGCCGGTGGTGATGAGCGGTGCGCTGACCATAAAAATAATCAGCAGCACCAGCATCACATCGATGAACGGCACCATGTTGATTTCGTTGATGGTGCGGCGGCGGCCGCTGCCAGCGCCCCGGTGGCTAACGCCTGCCATGTCAGTGCGCCGCTGACATCGTGCCGACCGGTGCGGTGGCAGATGGCGTCAACGGCTGCCCGAGGTTGCGCTGCAAGATGTTCGAGAACTCTTCAATAAAAGTTTCCAACTGGATCGCAATGCGGTCGATGTCACGGGCGAAGCGGTTGTAGGCGATGACTGCGGGGATCGCTGCGAACAAGCCAATTGCGGTGGCCACCAGCGCTTCCGCGATGCCGGGTGCGACGGTAGCCAGCGACACCTGCGTCAGGTTCGCCAAGCCGATGAAGGCATGCATGATTCCCCACACCGTGCCGAACAACCCGATGTACGGCGAGACCGATCCGACCGACGCGAGGAACGACAGGTTCGACTCGATGGTGTCCAGTTCACGCTGAAAACTGGCGCGCATGGCACGCCGTGCGCCATCGAGCAGCGCGCCAGAGTCGGTCACGCGGCGCTCGCGCAACTTCATGAATTCGCGCATGCCTGAGGCAAAAATACGCTCCATCGGTGCGAGCGTCGCGCTGCGCCGGGTGGCGTCGGCATACAGGTCGTTCAAATTCTTACCGGCCCAGAACTCGCGCTCGAACTCATCGTTTTCGGAGCGCACTTTGCGCAAGCCGACCAACTTGCCGAAGATCACCGTCCAGCTGAACAGTGAGGTGATGAGCAGGCCCGCCATCACCAACTGCACGACAAAACTGGCGTGCAGCACCAGGCTGAATATGGAGAGGTCTTGGTTCATAGGCTCGAATCGATTCGGTCGATGGGGTCAGGTGTAAAGCGCATGCGTTCAGGTCTTCTGGTTCAGCGGATTCGACGCCGGCGGTCGGCTGCTGCCCGCGACTGCGGCTGCGATCTCCTGCGGTATGCGCCGCGGCTGGAAGCTGCCTGCATCGACACAGGCGATGCGGATGCTGCTCTCGGCCAACAAAGTTTCACCGCACCACGCTTGCTGCCCGAGTGTGATCGACGCGCGTGCCAGCTGAACCTGGCGCACGGTAACGCGCAGTAAGTCGTCGAGTCGCGCAGGCCGCAGGTAACGCACGGTGGTGTCACTGACGACGAACACTGCGCCGGTTTCCAGTCGCATGCGTTCTTGTCCGAAGCCCAGGCCGCGCATCCATTCGGTGCGCGCGCGCTCGAAAAACTTCAGATAGTTGGCATAGAACACCACGCCGCCAGCGTCGGTGTCTTCCCAATAAATGCGCAGCGCAAGCTCGAAGTCGGGGGTCGTCATCGGCCGCGTGGTGTCGACTCGCTGCCGCACCAGTGCGGCCTGCTCAGCGCCGCGCTGCGCTGCGCAGCGTCGACTTCGACCGGCCGCAAATCAGCGGCAATCTTGTCGATCACGCCGTTGACGTATTTGTGGCCGTCGGTGCCACCGAAACTTTTAGCCAGCTCGACCGCTTCATTGATGACCACGCGGTAGGGCACTTCGACGCAATGCTTCAGCTCGTAGGTGCCGATCATCAACACGCTGTGCTCGACCGGTGACAGCTGGCTGGTCTTGCGGTCGACGTGGCGGGCCAGCGATGCGTCGAGGTCAGCCGCCTCGGCGATGCAGCCGTGCAGCAAGCGCTCGAACAACGCGACGTCGCACGGTTTGAAATCGTCTTGCTCGCGAATGTGCGCATCAATCGCTGCGGCCTGTTCGCCCGATAACAACCATTGGTACAGACCTTGAAGTGCCAGCTCGCGTGCGCGGCGGCGTGTAGACGCCTTGCGCGTAGTTTTGGGTGGCGCAGCGGGTGGCGTGGATGGCGGCGCAGTTTGCAACGTGGTGCCAGCGGGTGTGGCGTTTGGCTCGGGATCGATCACGACAGGTCTTCCATCAAACGCGCCATCTCGACGGCTACCTGCGCCGCGTCGCGGCCTTTGTCATCTGCGCGGGCCCAGGCTTGGGCTTCGGACTCGACCGTCAATATCGCGTTCGCTACCGGCAGCTGGTGATCGAGCGACACCCGCGTGATGCCGGCACCGCTTTCGTTGGCGACCAATTCGAAGTGGTAAGTCTCGCCGCGAACCACGCAGCCAATCGCGATCAGCGCGTCGAAGTTGTCGCTGTCGGCCATTGCCATCAACGCCACCGCAATTTCCAGCGCGCCGGGCACCGTCACCTGATCGATCAGGTCCGCCTCGACACCCAACGCGCGCAGCTCGGCAATACAGGCCGACGCGATGCGGTCGGTGATGGCGCGGTTGAAACGCGATTGCACGATGCCGATACGAAGGTCGCCGCCATCGAGTGCGTCGTCGCCATCGGTATCGATATCGACATCAGCGGGTCGGCTTTGGTCAGCGTTTTGCATGGAAAGCCTGTGAAAAGTGGAGGGGATGGGTGAGATTCAAGCCGCGTCGGCCGCAGCGCGTGGTGCGGTGGCGCTGCTGCCTTCGGCCGCGACAAAGCCGGTAACTTCGAGGCCATAGCCGACCATGCTGGGCATGCGCCTCGGACTGCCCAGCAACTTCATTTTCGACACGCCCATGTGGCGCAATATCTGGGCACCGATGCCGTAGGTGCGCAGGTCCATTTGCATCGGTTTTGTCGGTGACAGCGCAGCGGACGGCGGCATCAGTTGGGCCTGCAACATTGCTGCGCGCTCACCGCAATTCAGCAACACCGCAATGCCGCGTTGACTGGCCTGCAGCTTTTCCAACGCACGCGGCAGCGGCCATGAGTGGCCGCATTGCCCCGCATCCAGCAAGTCCAGCACCGACAGCGGTTCATGCACACGAACCAACACTTCGTCGTCTGGCGACCAAGTGCCTTTGCTGAGTGCCATGTGCAGCCCACCGGTGCGGTCGGTAAACGAGGTGCAATCGAAGCTGCCTTGCTGCGTCACCAAGCTGCGCTGGCCGATGCGCTCGATCAAGGTTTCGTTGCGGCTGCGGTATTCAATCAAATCGGCGATGGTGCCAATTTTCAATTGGTGCGTTTGCGCAAACACTTCCAGGTCGGGCAGCCGCGCCATCGTGCCGTCGTCGTTCATGATTTCGCAAATCACCGACGCGGGCGACAGCCCCGCCATCACCGATAAATCGCAACCCGCTTCGGTGTGCCCGGCACGCATCAACACGCCGCCGTCTTGCGCTTGCAGCGGGAATATGTGGCCCGGCTGCACCAAATCACTGGCCTTTGCGTTGCGGGCCACTGCCGCTTGCACCGTGCGCGCACGGTCCGCTGCCGAGATGCCGGTGGTGACGCCGCGGGCCGCTTCGATCGACACCGTGAATGCGGTGCCGTGCTGCGCGCCGTTGCGGCTGGCCATCGGTGGCAGTTGCAACCGCTCGCAGCATTCGCGGGTCAAGGTCAGGCAAATCAGGCCGCGGCCGAAGCGCGCCATGAAGTTGATGGTTTCGGCGGTCACGTGTTCCGCCGCTACCACCAGATCGCCTTCGTTTTCGCGGTCTTCTTCGTCCACCAAGATGACCATGCGGCCAGCGGCCAACTCGGTGATGAGCTCAGGAATCGGGGAAATTGCCATCATTCAATTGTAGGTGGGGGGTGTGTTGCGCAGGCGCGTGAGCCCTTCATCGGCCACGCTCTCAGGTGCAACCCTAGCTAGGAGCGACCCTAGCTAGGAACGGTCCCATCTATCGCCGCGCGGCGCGAGCCGAGACACTGGATGTGTGCCGGCACGCTGAAGTGCTGCGCAACCGCACCCACCGGAGCCGCGCGATGAGAGTCCACCAGCCGCCGTTCGACTTGAGCCTACTGGGCATCAGCACCCGCGCGCCGGCACCGCCGGCAGCTGCTCGTGCACCTGCACCAGCCGCTGCACCTGCGGCTGCACCAGCCGCTGCACCTGCACCTGCCCCCGCACCCGCCACGCCGACACAGCCGTTTTGGGCTCAAGGCACCCGCGTGCCGGCCAACAACACGCTCGACCAACTGCCCGCGGCCAGCCACCAAACGCAGCAAGCCAGCCAAGCCAGCCCACCGCAAGACACCCGCCACAAAGAAACCAAACAAGAAAAGCAAGCCCGGCACGCCGAGCAAGCGCAGCAAAAAGCCGCCAACAAGGCCGCCGCCAAACAGGCCAAAGCCGATGCCCGCGCGCAAGCGCGAACCCAAGCCCAAGCCCAAGCCCATGCACCCGCAACTGCACCCGCGCCCCGACCAACCGGCGCGCCCGATCCAGCAGCAGCCACCGCAGCGGCCAGCGCAGCCGCCGGCCCCTATGCAGGCGAACGTGCACTCGACGCCAAGTGGTTCGCCGACCGCGAAGCCGCCTTCACCGCCATCCGCACCGACCACCACACCGCGCGCGCCGCCGGCCCCGTCAGCGCCGCCGCCTACCAGGCCCAAGCCGCAGCGGTGGCCGACTCCGGCGTGCAAAAGCTGGCCCAGCTGTACGACATCGCACCGGCCAACGCGGCCAGCGTCTTCACCGCCTACCCCGACTTGTGGAAGATCGCCACCCAGGAGCCCGACCGCAAGCACCCACGCCCGATCAACGCCGGCCCGCCACCCGCAGGCGCGGCCATGGGCGACGCCCGCCACCTGCTCGAAGTCGACTGCCAGATCACCGACCCGCAAATCGCCCAACTCATCCAGACCTACGGCGGCCCCGCAGTCAGCACCGCGCCCACCACCGGCGTTGCCCGCGAGCAAGTGCGCCTGTACGGCCAACACCGGTTCGACCAACTGTGCCGACTCGACACCGCGCTCAAAGCGGTGCGCAACCAATACAGCGGCGAACTGCAACAAGCCCTCACCGCCGAACGCGACAACCCCGCAAGCAGCTACCGCACCTCGCCCCGGGTGGTCGGCGCCGAAGGCAGCGACAGCACCCAAGGCAGCGAAGGCCGATTCGACCAGGCCGCATTCACCGACCACTTCACCGCCACCTACAACCAGCAACCCGGCCCCGCCCACCAAGCCTTCGCCGACCTGTACGGCCAAAGCCACAGCACCGGCCACCTCGACTTCGGCGGTGCAACCCGAACCAGCTTCGACCAAACCGGCTGGCGCATCAAAGACGGCAAGCTCGGCCACAGCGAACTGCGCAACATCAAGATCAACAAGCACTACGACCTGGTCGACAAAACCGCCGTCGGCTTCGATCTGTTCAACGGCTGGAGCACCGCACGCAGCAACGTCGTCAAAGACGACACGCTCGGCGACATCGTCAAGATCGGCGTCACCGTGGCCGCCGGCTTCATTGCTGCCCCGTTGGGCCAGATGGCAGCCGGCGCACTCGGCGCGGTCCAAGGCGGTGTGACGGCCGCCGCCATTGGCGCAAGCGTCGTGGGTGCGGCCACCAGCGCGGTCAGCGGCGCACTCAACGGCCGCTTCAGCCTGGGTGCCATCGTGCAAGGCGCACTGAGCGGCGCACTCACCGCGGGCCTGTCGGGCGCTGCCAACCACGCGCTTGGCATCAGCTTCAGCCAAAGCCTGGGCACCACCGCAGGCCCCATCGCCCTGCGCACCACCGTGCAAGGCGGCATCAACGCCCTGCTGGGCGGCAGGTTTGCCGACGGTGCCATGGCCGGCTTTGCCAGCGGCCTGGCCGACCTCACCGCCGAGCGCATGCAGCAAAGCATCCAGTGCCTGAGCGGTGCCGAAGCCATGGCCGCCAAGCAAGCCGCCCGCCTGCTCACCGCGGCCATCCGCATCGCAGGCAGCCCCGGCGACCCCGGCCAGGCATTCGCCACCGAGCTGCTCACTGACGTGATCGGCCGCGTCAAAGAAGGCGTGGCCGAGCACGCCGCGCAGGGCGACAGGGCGCAGAGCACTGCGGCACAGACCAACTCAGCAAACAGCAACGCAAACAACGCCAATCCAGACAACGCGAACGCGAATAACGCGAACGCAAACAACGCGAATGCACCCGCGGCCCCAGCGACGTCGCACACAGCTATAAACCTGGCACCAAGTCAAACCGCCTCGGCATCCACCGCAACCGAAACAGCAACCGCAACCCCCGACGACCGCAACCAACTCGACCGCCAAAGCGACCGCCAAAGCGACCGCTACCCAGGCGAGCACCGCACCAGCACCCGCCAGACCATCACCGTGCAAACAGGTCAAGGCGTACTGCAAAGCCTGGCCAACGCCGGCGTGCCCGACCCGCAGGCCGCCTACGCCCAACTTGCCCGCACCGGGCAGATCAGGTTCAACAGCGCAGGCACGCCCATCGTGCAGCCGGGACAAGCGCTGGTGCTCGACAGCACCGACGCGCAACCGGCCGACCACCAGGCCGGCGGCGAGCTGATCGGCCGCGAA